>DATGEO010000155.1:0-3927 GCA_035310015.1 Candidatus Dormiibacterota bacterium
TCGCGCGACCCTGCGGAATGGGGGCAGCCGGGAGCGTGCTGCCCACCCGATCCAGTGGTGCAGCTTGTCGCGCGCCACGTTGACCTGAGCGCCGTCGAGGATTGTTGTCTCTCGCACTTTTTCGCGACCGGATTGTCGCGATGGTCCGCGACGAGCGCGGACGGGATTGCCGCAATGGTCCGTCCGCGCGCGTCGCATGAGATGGGGGCGTAGTTCGGGAGATGGTCAAAACGGCATATCGTGGTCGTCGTCGGAGAGATCGTCGACGGCGGCGAGATAGGCTGCGATGAGGTCGTGCAGCGTGGTGAGGCGGGCGACCAGTCGAGCGGCGAGCAGGGCGGTCAGGGGGGGGTCGCGCCCGTGCTGGGGGTCGCCGAGGATCGCGACCTCGGGGTTTTCGGCGAGCAGTGCGGCGCGCGCCACTAACAGGGCGGCGTCGAGCAGAGCGAGGGCGGCGCGCTCGGGCGCGTCGTTCAGGTCGTCGGGGCGCGGCAGGGCAAGGGTGGCCATCAGGTCACCTCCGCCGCGGCGACAGCAACGTGATCGGCGGAGGCCACCTTGGCTTTGGCGACGGCGGCCGCCAGCAGGGTGTGATGCGCTAGGCGGTTGATGCGTCGGGGAAGGCCGCCGGTGGCCTGGAAGATCGCCTCGATGGCGGCCGGTTCGAAGAGGGGTAGCTCGGTGCCGGCGCGCCGCAGCAGGTGCGAGATGTATTGCGCCGACTCTTCGCGCGAGAGCGGCGGCAGCTGGTAGCGGACCACGATGCGCTGGGAAAGCGCCTCGTGCACGGCCATCGCGATACGCCGTCGAAGCTCGGTCTGGCCGCAGAAGAGCAGGCAGAGCCGATTCTCCGAGTCCATCGCGTAGTTGGTCAGAAGCCGCATCTCTTCGAGCACATCGCTTCGGAGCCACTGCGCTTCGTCCAGGATGAGCACCGGGCGGGTGCGCGTCTCGGTGCAAAGGCGCGTGACCTCGTTCTTGATCTGCCGGTACAGAGCGGCGCGGCTACGCTCGACGGGCAAGCCCATCTCCCAGGCGATGGACTTGTACATGTCCATGGGGTTGCCCGTGGACAGCGGCACGTAGAAGACCTTGTACAGGCCGGTGTGCAGCCGAGCGACCATGGCCCGGCACGCGCTGCTCTTGCCGCTGCCGCTGTCGCCAGTGACCAGGCCGATGCCGCTCATCTCGATCAGGTGTGCCAGGCGCGTGCCTAGCTCGCGCGTCGCCGCCGAGGCGTACATCTCTTCGGGGACGATCTCGTTGCCGAAGGGATACGCCGTGAGGCCGAAGTGCTTGGTGTACATCAGGCAGCCTCCGGGCCGGGGTCCTCGTCGAGATCGCGTAGGCGCACGCCCTGGGGCGCGTCGTGGGCGCGCTTGACGAAGCAGTTGGCGTAGGCGTCGACGACGCGCGCCTGGCCGATCTTTTTGCCGCCGTGCCATACGTCCACGGGCGTGCCACGCTTGGCAGGGTCGAAGCGCAGCGTCACCTTCTCGCCGACGAGCAGCGCCTCCACCTCGTAGACGACGCCGTCGAGGCTGACGGTGCGATCGGCCCGGACCCGCCGGGTGGCTTCGAGCAGAAACATCTCGCGCAGGTCCAGCTCGGGCCCGCAGCCGCGTACGTCGCCCGAGCGCATCGCCCAGGCATCCAGCGGCGTCAGCCCCTCCAAGCCCTTGTGCGGTGCCTGGTGGTATTCGCCTTCCACCCAGGCCCAGAGTCGGCGATTGAGGGCGTCGGGAGAGCCGAGGTCTGCCTCACCGAGCGCCGGCAGCAGTTGCATCCGGACTGTCCGGAAGAAGCGTTCTTGTTTTCCTTTTCCGGCGGGCTGGTAGGGGCGGGCGTGGATGAGGGTGATGCCCAGACGCGCGCACACCAGCGAAAGGTGATGCGAGCGGAAGGCCGACCCGTTGTCGACGTACAAGCGCAGGGGGATGCCTCTACGCATCACGGCCTGCTTGAGCACCGGCAGAAACGAGGCGGTGTTCTCCGACAGCGCGAAGGCGGCGTAGGGAACGACGCGGGTCGCGTCGTCCAGCAGCCCAATGAGGTAGGTCTTCTGCTTTCGCCGGCCGCCGACGACCACCGCCGGGCCGTGCATCACGTCGCTCATCCACAGCTCGCCGGCGCGCTCGTAGGCGAAGCGCCGCCGGTCCTTGCTCGTGGGGTCCTCGGGACGCTTGCCCATCACCCCCGCGCGCGACAAGAGCCGATGCACCGTCGAGATGGGCAGCGTCGCGCTGCGCGCCGTCTCGTTCTGTTCCTTGGCCGCATCGATGACCCTCGCCACCGACCATGGGCGGTGCTCGTCCTTGATGTGCACCAGAAGATCCGACACGGCCTGCGGGATGGCGCGCGCTTGTCCGATATCGGCGCGCGCTTTGGGTCGCAGCGCATCGAAACCGCCGGCCTTGTACGCACACAGCCAGTCGCGAAGCGTTTCCACCGCGACGCGTGTCCGGCGCGAGCCGGGGATGCAGTAGCTCTTGGCCGCCTTGTCGCGCAGCCGCTCGTAGAGCGGGCGGTCCTCCTGTTGCTCGGGATGGAGCAAGTCGCTGATCAGCCCGTAGCGAAACAGGGCGACCTGCTCGGCGCGCGCGGCGCGCTGGGTCTCGTCTTCTTTCATGGTCTTCTCCTCGTGAGTGCCCCTCGACGCGAGGGGCAATCCGAGGGCTACCGGGCGCGCGCCGGTGGGTCTGGACCAGCAGGTTGTGTACGAGCGCTCGACCGACAGAAGACCCCCGAGCGGCGGGGCACCAGACCGAGAGGCTCCGAGAGCCGGTGCAAATACGGCTCGCAGATCGCACGAAGCGCCACCAGCACGCGCAGCGTTCCCAGTCGCTGCCGGAACGCGCTCAGCTGCGGCGGCAGGTCCGCGAAGCGACCGGGCATCAATCCCTTGGCCGTCGTGAGCATCGCCCGCACCAGCCGTACCCGCAGCCGCAGCCACACCAGCGCCGCCCCCAGCGTCACCGCGTCCGCCGACTCCGCCGGGCGCAGCTCGTTGGCGGCCTTCTCCATGCTCGGCGCCTTCTCCGCCTTCGCCGCAGCCTCCTCGATCATGTCGAGCGTGCCCGGCATCCGGCTCGCGTAGAAGTCGGGCAGCAGGCCGAAGGTCGTTTGTCGCTCGGGACAGTAGTACCGCACGACGTACGCCACCGCGGGCACCTTGCGCATGTACGTGCCGAGCCGGCGGCAGTGGCAGGTGCCTGGCTCGCACAGCGGGCACCCCGCCAAACTTGCCGTCTCCCAGCCTCGCTGGGTAACGTACTGCTCGAAGGTCAGCTCCGTCTGCAACCGCAGCTGCACTTCCCGATGGCCCGCGCTTGGTTGCCGCCAAGTCGCGGGCCGCTTCCTTTCCGCGGCTACCCGGCACGAGGACCACCCTCGGCCCACCGCGGATCCTGCAAGGGACGATGCGATCCGGGAAAGTTTCAGGCTTCAGCTTCTCGACCTGCGTCCCCGTCCTGAGTGATCCGTCGGTGGCCTACTGCGCGATCGATACGTCGCGGATCAGGGAACAAAGGAGGAACCAACAGCATCAAGCGATGATCGTGAGGATGCCATGGCGGGACCCTCAAGGTTCCATCCTACGAGCCAAAAAATGCCATCGCACGACCCTGAAAGTGCCATGGCACTACCCTGAAAGTGCCATCGTACAAGCGTTGGATGCATGATGACGATCACCCGAGTGCGTTGTGACAATCGCCCGGGTGGAAGTTGACGACCATGCTGACGGGCCTCGCCGATGCACGCGATGATCGTGTGATCGCGCCCGTACGACCTCTCCGATCACCGCTCGAGGATCCACTCCGTGCGTGCCGGGCCACGGTTCGCGCGCAGATGGGCATCCCTGCCAGGTTGTGCGGGTCAACATGTGCAGCCTGGCCCCGGAAACCGCTCCGCGCGCGACGCGGCACCGCC
>DATGEO010000156.1:0-4379 GCA_035310015.1 Candidatus Dormiibacterota bacterium
GGGGCCGCGCACGTCACGTTCGTGGACCGCGAGCCGCGCGGTCTTGCTATCCTGCGCCAGAACTTGGAAGTCCTCGGCTTCAAAGAGCGCGCCAGCGTCGTCCGCGCTGACGTCGCCCGCTGGCTCGAGGCTTCACCCGCCGAGATCGGGCAGGCGGACCTCGTGCTCATGGACCCGCCATACGACGACCCCGTGCTCGACCGCGCGCTCGAGGCGCTGGACGCGAGCGCGGCCGGTGCGACGGTGGTGGCCGAATATTCGCGGCGCCAGTCGCTTCCGGCCTTGACCCGCCTGCGGGTCGACCGCGAGCGGCGCTACGGCGACACGATGGTGGCGGTGCTCACGCCATGAGCGACCGCCCCAAGGACTCCAAGGGGTCCCCACGAAATCTCGGCGGAGCCTCCGATTTCGTGGGGCTTAAGGTCGCCGTCTATCCCGGCAGCTTCGACCCCTTCACCAACGGCCACCTCGACGTCGTCGACCGCGCACTGGGCATCTTCGATCGCCTCATCGTCGCCGTGGCCGCGAACCCCGACAAGCGGCAGCCGCTGTTCACCGTGGACGAGCGCGTCAAGCTCATCGGCGAGTCGTTGAAGACCCGCGAGCGTGTCGAGGTCACGAGCTTCACGGGCCTCACGGTCGAGTTCGCCCGCTCGCGGGGCGCCACGACGCTGGTGAAAGGGCTGCGCGCCTACTCCGACTTCGACGCCGAGCTGCAGCAGGCGCTCATGAATCGCAAGCTCGCTCCCGACATCCACACCGTGTTCCTGATGTCGAGCTTCACGCACATCTTCGTGTCCTCAAGTATCTTGAAGGACATCGCGAGCTACGGCGGCAAGGTCGGGGATCTCGTCCCCCCGCCGGTCGCGCGGGCGCTCAAGGAGAAGTACAGATAAAGGTCGACGAGCTCCTCGATCGGTTCGAGTACCTGATCCAGAACGCACGCCACGTCCCGCTTTCGACGCAGGTGATGCTCAACGAGGACGAGCTGATGGAGCTGATCGACCAGATCCGCTTCAACCTCCCGGACGAGATCAAGCAGGCGAACTGGACCGTCTCGGAGCAGCAGCGCATCGTCAGCGAGGCGCACGCCGAAGCCGCGCGGATCATGTCCCGCGCCAACGAGCGCGCCGAGGAGACCGTGTCCGAGCACGAGATCCTGCGCCGCGCGGAGCGGCACGCCGCCCAGGTCGTGAAGGACGCGCAGGGGAAGTCGGACCAGATCATCCGCGAGGCGGAGGCCTACGCGCTCGAGCAGCTGAAGCAGCTCGAGGCCCACCTCGGCCGCACGCTGGCCACGGTGCGACGCGGGGTCGAGGCGCTGCAGTCGAGCAATCCCGCCGCCGAAGAGGCGGACCAGGCGCCCGTCTCGTAGGAGGCCTGCGTCCCCCGTGCCGTCTTTCGGTAGAATTCGCGGGCCGTGGCACTACCGAAGGTCAAGCTGTCCAAGTCGAAGAAAGGCCGCCGCCGCTCCCACCTCGCGCTCGCGCTGGTCCAGATCCAGCCGTGCCCGAACTGCAAGCATCCCAAGCGGCCGCACTCGGTCTGCCCGAACTGCGGCCACTACGCGGGCCGGGAAGTAATCAAGACCGAGTAGGTAGGGTTGAAGGCGTGAAGATCGCCTTCCTCTATCCGGGACAGGGCTCCCAGTTCGCCGGAATGGGCGCCGACCTGCTCGCCGACGGCGAAGTCTCGGCCCTGTGCGAGCGGTGCTCGTCGACCTCCGGCGTCGACCTGCGCCACCTGCTGACGAAGGCCGGCGAGGACGAGCTCCGCCTCACGCAGAACGCACAGCCGGCGCTGACGTTCATGGGCATCGGCCTCACGCTGCTGCTCGCGCGCGCGGGCCACAAGCCGGACGCGGCCGCCGGGCATTCGGTCGGCGAGTACGGGGCGCTGGCGGCGGGAGGCGCCGTGGGAGCGGCCGACGTCATCAAGGCCGTGGCCGAGCGCGGGCGCGCAATGGCCGAGGCCGCCCCCGCGGGCACAACTTCGATGTCGGCCGTCCTCGGCCTCGACGCCGCGGCGGTGGAAGCCGCGCTTGCGGGCATGAGCGACGCCTGGCCGGCCAACTACAACACGCCGACGCAGACGGTCATCGCGGGCACGACCGCCGGGCTCGAGGCCGCGACCATGCGGCTGCAGGCCGCGGGCGCCAAGCGCGTGATCCCGCTGAACGTCAGCGCCGCGTTTCACACTCCGCTCATGGCGCCCGCCGCGGAGCGGCTGCGCGCGGCCCTCGATGGGATCGAATGGCGCGCTCCGCGCATCACGGTGATGGCGAACCTCACCGGGCGGCCGCACCAGCAGGGCGATCGCATCCCGCACGTCCTGGAGATGCAGCTGCGTTCGCCCGTAAGGTGGGCCTCTTGCGTGCAGGCCCTCGTCGAAGCGGGCTGCGACACCTTCGTGGAGGTCGGGCCCAAGCGTGCGCTGACAGGGATGATGAAGGAGCTGGCGCCCGGCCGGAAGGCCGTGGCCGCCGGCAACCCGGCGGCTATTTCAGAGATTCAGGGGCTGTTAGAGTAGGGACCGACCCCCACCAACTGGAGGCATTGATTTGGACACCCAGAAACTAAGCTTCGAAGACTTCAAGAACATCATCGTCGAGCGCCTCGGCTGCGAGCCGGAGCAGGTGACGATGGACGCTTCCTTCCAGGAGGACCTCAACGCAGACTCGCTCGACCTGGTCGAGCTGATCTACGCGTTCGAGGAGAACACCGGCCTCGAAATTCCCGACGAGGACGCCGAGAAGATCACCACCGTCGGCCAGGCCTGGGAGTACATCCAGGAGAAGGCCGGCTCATAGCAGCAACCCAGGTCGCGCCACAAGCTCAATCGCTGCACCTGCTGCAGCAAAAGATCGGCATTCATTTCCGGGATCCAAGCCTCCTCCAGGAAGCGGTCACGCACAGCTCGTTCGCCAACGAGAGCCCACACCTGTCGCCGCGCGACAACGAGCGCCTCGAGTACCTCGGCGACGCGGTGCTGCAGCTCATCACCGCTGAGTACCTGTACAAGCACCGCCCCGGCGCGACCGAGGGCGAGCTCACGCAGACGCGCTCCGCGATGGTCAACACCAACACGCTGGCCGACCTCGCCGAGCAGCTGGACCTCGGGAGCTATCTGCTGCTCGGCAAGGGCATCGCCAAGGGCGGCGGGCGCAACCTCAAGTCGCTTCTCGCCAACGGATTCGAAGCCGTCCTGGGCGCGGTGTTTCTCGACGCCGGCTACGACGCCGCCTACCACTACTACCTCAACCGCTATCGCTCGCTGCCGGAGCCGGCGCAGGACGAGAACTTCAAGGGCCGCCTGCAGCAGGTCGCGCAGGAGCGCTTCGGGCAGACCCCCGTCTATGAGAGCGAAGGCGCCAAGGTCGGCACGCATCGCGAGTACACGTCGGTCGTCTTCGCGGGCGCCGAGCCGCTGGGCACGGGGCACGGCGCGACCAAGCAGGAGGCGGAGCAGGACGCGGCGCGCGCTGCCCTCGAAGGTCTCGCCGGCCTGGTGAAGCCTGCGAGCGTCGCCAAGCCTCCGCGTGCGGCCCGCACCCGGACGCGCCGCGGAGCGAAGCCGTCGCGCCCGGAGAAGGCGAGCGCGCCCAAGGAGCCGGACGCCACGCTCGAAGCCGCCGAGGCCGCGGAGACGATCCAGACGGCGGAAGAGGAGACGCTGTCGGTCGTGCCGCCGCCGATGGAGTTCGACGGCGGGGCCGAGCCGGAGCCGCATCTCCCGCGCAGCCGCCAGTTCGGAGCCCCCATCGAGTAGCCATTCCAACAAGTAGTAGGTAGGAGCCGAATGGCCACCAATGATCCCCACGAAATCAGAGGCTGCGCCGTGATTTCGCGGGGGCCCCAATCTGCTACCGTGAAGCGGCCCTTGTTCCTGCGTTCGCTCAACCTATTAGGGTTCAAGACTTTCGCGCGGTCGACCGAGATCCGCTTCGAAGGCGGCGTCACGGCGATCGTCGGGCCTAACGGCTCGGGCAAGACGAACATCGTCGACTCCATCAAATGGGTGCTCGGCTCCGGTCAGGCTCGCGACCTCCGCGGGCGGAAGATGGAGGAGGTCATCTACGCGGGCGGTGAGCGCCGATCACGCGCCGCCTTCGCCGAGGTGAGCGTGGTCTTCGACAACACCGCGGGCCGTCTGCCCGTCGACTATCACGAGGTCTCCATCACGCGCCGCGTCGAGCGCGACGGCGAGAGCGACTACTTCCTCAACGGGACGCGCGTTCGCCGCCGCGACGTGCTGCATCTCCTGGCGTCGACCGGGCTCACCCTCGACTCGTACGCGATCATCGACCAGCACGACATCGAGCAGATCGTGGTGTGCACGCCGGGCGAGCGCCGGCAATTGCTCGAGGAGGCGGCGCAGGT
>DATGEO010000157.1:0-15302 GCA_035310015.1 Candidatus Dormiibacterota bacterium
TGGCGCCTGGGACGGTTCCGGCGATGCCGGCCGTTCGACCGGTTCGGTCGGACGAGGCTCTTGAAGCTCGTGCGTGGGCGACGGCGAGGGGCTGACCGTGACCCCGCCGATGTTGCCGACCGACTGGATGAGCCAGTGCCGCGGCTGTGGCGCACCCATCAGCGTGGCCGCCACCAGCGCCAGGGCGGCGAGCCCGCTGAGGACGAGACGCCCGCGGACGTGGGCCCGACCACCTCGCGCCGCGGCCGCCGTCGCGTAGCGCGCCTGGGAGGCGAACGGCGCCTGCAGCGGTGCGCCGGAGGTGAGCTCGTCCGCCAGCTGCGATGCCAGGTCTTCGGGCAGCTCTCGGTCAGGCATCACCGAGTCCTCGGGGTTCACGTGGCAATACAACGCCGGCGGGCGGCGAAGTCGGAAGCTCGCCGCGCCACTCCGGGCCGAGAGTGTGAGCAAGGGCTTCTCGCGCCTGCCGGAGACGCGCGCCGATGGTGCGCTCGGAAACGCCTTCGAGCCGGGCGATCTCCCGGTTGCTGTAGCCGTGGTGGTAGCGCAGCACGAAGTCGGCGGCGACTCGCGGCGGCAGCGCGGAGAGCGCCTTGATCAGCTCCGAGCGCCCGGCCGAGTCCGCTGGGTCCCGCCCGGGCGCGGGACGCCCAAGCCTGCGCATGACCTCGCCGATGCCGCGCAGCCGCGCGCGCCGGCGGTAGGAGATGGCCGTGTTGACGGCGATCTGATGCATCCACGCCTCGGCCGGCTTGTCGGGCCGGAAGCGCGGCCACGCAGCGTACGCGCGCACGAACGCCTCCTGCACGCAGTCCTCGGCCGCGGAAGAGTCTCCCGTGATCGCGTACAGCACCCGCAGCAGTCGCGGATAGCACGCGCGATACAGACGGTCGAAGTCCTCTCGGTCGCCTGGGCGGTAGTCGGTCACTCCCACGAAGCCCACCTACACTAACGATGGTGAGCGAGCGCGAGATCGGCGTCGTCGGGCTGGCCACGATGGGAATGAACCTCGCTCGCAACCTGGCGCGCCACGGCTCGCGGGTCGCCGTCTACAACCGCACGCGCAAGCGCACCGACGACTTCATGGAGCAGTTCGGCAAGGAAGGTGACTTCCACGCGGCGTTCTCGCTGGAGGAGCTGGTCGGGCTGCTCAAGTCGCCGCGCGCGATCCTGATCATGGTCAAGGCCGGCGCGCCGGTGGACGATGCGATCGACTCTTTGTCGCGTCTGCTTCAGCCCGGCGACACCTTGATCGACGGCGGCAACTCGCTGTTCCACGACACACGCCGGCGCAGCGCGACGATGGCGAAGGCCGGTTTCGGGTTCCTGGGCACCGGCGTGTCGGGCGGAGAGGAGGGCGCGCTTTTTGGCCCGAGCATCATGCCCGGAGGGCCGAGGGAGTCCTATGCGCGGGTCGAATCGATGCTGACCGCGATCGCGGCGCAGGTCGACGGCGTGCCGTGCTGCACGTACATCGGGCCCGACGGAGCCGGGCACTTCGTGAAGATGGTGCACAACGGAATCGAGTACGCCGACATCCAGCTCATCGCCGAGAGTTACGACTTCTTGCGCGACACGCTCGGCCTGAACGCGGCAGAGCTCGCCGGCGTCTTTGGCGCGTGGAATCAGGGCGAGCTGCAGTCCTACCTCATCGAGATCACGTCGCAAGTGCTCGCCAAGCGCGACGGCTCCGACCACTCCTCGCTCGTCGACGCCATCGAGGACGAGGCCGAGCAGAAAGGCACGGGCCGCTGGACGAGCCAGTCCGCGCTCGACCTCGGCGTGCCGCTGACGGGCATCACCGAGGCCGTGTTCGCGCGTGTCCTCTCGAGCCAGAAGCAGGAGCGCGTCAAGGCGAGTGAGGTGCTGGCCGGACCCAGGCCGGCTCGCAACGGCGCGAAGAACGACGACGCGCTGATCGACGACGTGCGCGATGCGCTGTACGCCGCGAAGATCGTGGCCTACGCGCAGGGTTTCGAGCACCTGGCCGCGGGCTCGCGCGAGTACCGGTGGAACCTGGACATGGGCTCGCTCGCGACCATCTGGCGCGGCGGCTGCATCATCCGCGCGCGGTTCCTCGATCGCATCCGCGAGGCTTACGCGAACGATCCCGGCCTCGAGAGCCTCCTGCTCGCGCCCTTCTTCCAGGAGGCGCTGGCGTCGGCGCAGCCGGCGTGGCGGCGGGTGGTGATGAAGGCGATCGACGCCGGCGTGCCCGTTCCCGCGTTTGCGTCCTCGCTCGCGTACTACGACGGCTACCGCCGGGCGCGCGGGCCCGCGAACCTCATCCAGGGACTGCGCGATTATTTCGGGGCGCACACGTACCACCGCATCGACCGCGAGGGCGCGTATCACACGCGCTGGGCTCAGGACGGAACGGAGGTCAAGGTCGAGTAGAGGCGGGCGGCGCCTCTGCCGCTGAGGGGTCCTGGCCCAGCACCACGAAGACCACGGCGAGCGCGAGCGCGACCGCGGGCGGTCCCCAGTCTTCGACCCAGGTGCCGGCGAAGAAGATGCGCGCGATCGTGGTCGCGACGACGTACACGCCGCCGAGGACGAGCGCGAGCCGCAGGCGCCGGCCCGCGTGGCGCAGCTGCCGCCGGATGCCGCCGGGCCGCAGCGAGAGGATGGTGATGCTCACGAGCACGAGCACCACCAGCCCGATGGCGAAGCTTCTCAAGCGCTGACGCTCAGGCGGCGCGCGACCGCCGGCTCAGCGCGGCGTCGGCGTCGTCGACGCCCACCCGCTGGCGGCGGAAGTTGTGCAGCGCGAAGCGGTCGCACGCGGTCTCGGCCGCCGATTTTCGCTTCAGCTGCTCGTGCATGTACCAGTGCAGCCATTCGTGGCAGTAGAGAAACCGCAGCACGTCGCGGCGCGAGCGGAACGTCACGTTCTCGGAGAGCCACGAGAAGTGCATGCCCTTGCCGCGCTTGCGTCGTGCGCCGTGGTACACGGTCTCCCGGAAAGGGCGGAACGGCAAGGGCACCTGGAGTGTGATCTGCCGCCCGTCGAAGTCGCAGAGTGCCGCGAGGTGCGGCCCCGTGCGGTAGCGCAGCGGCTTGACGACGACGTCGTAGTCGGTGCGCGGCAGGCCGGCGAGGGCGCGGCGGGCGGCGGCCGTGGTCAGCTCGGGCAGCTCGCTTCTTATCGCCATCTTCTTCTCGCCGGCCGCGAAGTCAGGCCTTCGCCTTGTCCCCAGGCTCCAACTTGATCGAGACGGAGTTGATGCAGTACCGCAGGCCTGTGGGATCCGGGCCGTCGTCGAAGACGTGGCCGAGGTGCCCGCCGCATTCGCCGCAGGTCACCTCGGTGCGAACCATGAACAGGCTGCGGTCGACGTGCTCCTCGACGTTCGCGTCCCTGGCCGGCGCGTAGAAGCTCGGCCAGCCGCAGTGGGCGTCGAACTTGGTCGCGGACTCGAAGAGGGGTGCGCCGCACGCGGCGCACCGGTACACGCCCGGCGTCTTCGTGTCCCAGTACTCGCCGGTGAACGGGCGCTCCGTGCCCTTCTCGCGCAGCACGTGGTACTGCTCCGGCGTCAGCTCCTCCCGCCATTCCGCTTCTGTTTTCTTGACCTTCTGGCTCATCTCGGCTCCTCTGGGCATTCCGGCTCGCGCGCCTGGGATCCCGGCGGCCTGGCCTCCGGGGCGCTCCAGTCTACGACCCGTCAGCGGCTCCCCACCGCCTGCCGGACGGTCAGGAGGCGGGCGATGTCGACGGGGGAGACGATGCCCACGAGCTCTTCCTTGTCGAATACGAGCACCCGATGTTCGAGTGCGCTCCCAATCCGTTCCACGAGCGCCGACAGGTCCTCGTCCGGGCGGGACGTGGGCACGTCGCCGATGGGCCTGGCGACGGTGCTCAGGCGCTGCGTGGAGCGCTCAGCGCCGCCGATCTTGACCAGGTCGGCCAGGCGCACGACGCCGGTCAGCCTGCCCGAAGGGTCGTGCACCGGGTAGGTCGTGAACTGATGGCCGGGCGCGACGTTCTCGAGGAACTGCTCAACGGTTATCCAGTCGGGGATCGTGATCACCGGCGAGGTCATGGCCGCCGAAACCGGCACCGACTTGAGCGCGTCCTTGATGGCGACCCCGCTCTCCTCGGACGCGCCGGCCGAGAGCAGGAACCAGCCGATGAAGGCCAGCCAGACGCCGTTGATGACCGAGCCGGTGAAGAGGCCCGCGACGCCGAGGGCGATCATCAGGTAGGCGATCCAGCGGCCGATCCTCACGGCGCTGTGAACGCCCTGCCGGCGGCTGCCCTGGCGCCACCAGAAGATCGCGGCGAGCAGCCGGCCACCGTCGAGCGGGAACGCCGGCACGAGGTTGAAGACGCCGAGCATCGCGTTGACGAGCGCGAGCCACGCGAACACGTCGGACACGAGGGGCGCGGTGCCGGTGGCGAACGAGAGTCCGAGGGCGATTCCGGCGACGACGAAGCTGGTGATCGGGCCGACGATCGTGATGAGCGCTTCGGCGCCCGCGCTCTTGGGCTCGCCGTCGAGCCGCGACACTCCGCCGAAGAGCCACAGGGTTATGCCCGCCACGCGCACGCCGCTGCGGCGGGCGACGAGCGCGTGCGCCATCTCGTGGGCCAGCAGGCAGGCGTAGAACGCCAGCGCGCCGGCCGCGCCCGCGATCCAGTACGAGCCCGACGGCTGATTGGGAACGTCCGCCGGCAGGATGCCGGTGGCGAGCGTCCAGGCGATGAGCACGAAGATGAAGACCAGGCTCCAGTTGGCCCCGATCTCGATGCCGAAGATCTTGCCGAGGCGGATGCTGGGAGCCACGCCGTAACTCTAGGCGGTGGTCAGTATCCTCACCTTCATCAGCAGCCGCACCACCGTGCCCGTGGCGTAGGTGCGGATCTGCACCAGGTCGCACAGCTGGTTGGCCAGCCACAGGCCGCGCGGGGTGGAGGTGCCGTGGCCGCGCTCGCGGTCGGCCAGCGGCTTGTCGTACCGGCCACGGTCGCGGACCTCGCAGACGAGGTTTCCGTCCTCCCTCCACATGAGGAAGGTCCCGCCGCCGCCGCCGTGCCGCACGCTGTTGGTCGCGATCTCGTTGACCGCGCACACGAGGTCGTCGGTTCGCGTCTGGTCGAGCCCGGCTCCGGTTGCGTAGCGGCCGGTGAACGACCGCAGGTTGCCAAGATCCTCGGCGCCGAACGTGATCGCCACGGCTTCGCGCGGGGCGGGGCGCAGCGGCGTGTCCGGAACTGCCGCGCTGCCGTCGATGCCTCGGAACTGCGGGCTCGGAAGCTCGACATGTCGCTCGCTCACGTAGGCGTGGCTGCGACGAGCCTCATCGATCACGTACGCCGGTAGCGCCTCCGTGTCGTACGGGCACAGCAGGCGCCACGGCCGCCCCCCGCCGAAGGCGACGTTCAGCAGCGACTCGTGGCGCTGGCACTCGACGAGCTCGTCGGCCGAGCGGCCGGCCCAGATCGGCTCGCCGATGCCGCGCAGCCCGCGGCCTTCGTGGTCGTGCCCTTCCACGAACTCGCGCCACGCGGGGATGATCCGCGCCGGGTTGGCGCCGACCTGCGCCATGTTCGCGAAGTGCACCGCGGAGGCGTCTTCGCCCAGCTCCCGCCTGAGCAGCCGGACCTTCTCCTCCGACTCGACGACGAGGATCGCGTCGCCGGCTTGCACGCCCTGCCGGATGAACGGCACCGTGCCCAGCAGGAACTCGTCCTCACTCGCGTAGAAGAGCGCCTCGTGACGGAACCCGTGGTCGTTCATGCCGCCACCTCGCAGTTGCAGAACGCAAGCCCCGGCAGCTCGGCCCAGCCGACGACGTCCAGCACGCGCTCGATCTGTGCGGGCAGGCCGTGCAGCATGAGCCGGTGTTTGTCGTCGCGACGTTCTGCGTGCGCGACGAGGGCGCGAATGCCGCTGATGTCGCAGAAAGAGAGGAAGTCCAGGTCGAGGTGCAGATCCCCGGAGTTCCCGCATGCACGAAGGGCTTCCGTTACGGCGTGCACGTTGGACAGGTCGATCTCTCCCGTGAACCTCAGCCCGACCGGAGCAAGCGTGCGCGTGACCACGAGCTGGCTTCCCGCATACAGCCGCTCTTCACCCGCAGCGATGGGTCTGACGGCCGTGAGAGGCCTACCCCGCCCGGGTTGATCGTCCAGCTGCGCCACTACGAGAGGAACGAACGAAGCGCCGAAAGGACCTGAGTACGGCCCGGCGGCGGGGTGTTCTTTTTGGTTGGGGCGCCGGACCCGCAAGGGTCGGGCGCTCCACCCTTTTCCGCCCCGCGGCGGACAATGGCGGCGAATGGACGACCGGCTCGGCGGCGCGGCTGGTGATGGCTTCCACACGATCATCGAGCCGTTCAAGATCAAGTCGGTCGAGCCGCTCCGCATGACCACCCACCGGCAGCGCGAGGCGCACCTCATCGCCGCCGGCTACAACCTCTTCAAGCTCGCCTCCGAGGATGTGCTCATCGACCTGCTCACCGACTCGGGGACCGGGGCGATGAGCTCCGAGCAGTGGGCCGGGATGATGCGCGGCGACGAGGCCTACGCGGGCTCGAGCAGCTTCGCGCGCTTCGAGTCGGTGATCCGCGAGCTCACGGGCTACAAGCACGTGATCCCGACCCACCAGGGCCGGGCGGCCGAGCGAATCCTGTTCGCGGTGACGGCCGGGAAGGGGAAGGTCATCCCGGGCAACCACCACTTCGACACCACCCGCGCCAACATCGAGGCGACCGGCGCAGAGGCGCTCGACCTGCCCTGCGCCGAGGCCGCGGACGCATCGCGGCCCGCGCCGTTCAAGGGCAACATCGACCTCGAACGCCTGGAGCGGCTGCTGAACGAACGCGCGGGCGACGTGCCGCTCTGCATCATCACCATCACTGACAACAGCGGCGGCGGACAGCCGGTGTCGCTGCAGAACCTGCGCGAGGCGCGGCGGCTGCTGCAACGCCACGGCGTGCCGCTCCTCCTCGACGCCGCGCGCTTTGCCGAGAACGCGATGTTCATCAAGCTGCGCGAGCCCGGCAACGAGCACCGCACGCCGCGCGACATCGCGCACGAACAGTTCACGTACGCCGACGGCTGCACCATGAGCGCGAAGAAGGACGGCATCGCGAACATCGGCGGCTTCCTCGCGCTCCGGAGCGACGCCTGGGCCGCCGCGGCGCGGCAATTGCTGATCCTCACCGAGGGCTTCACCACGTATGGAGGACTTGCCGGCCGTGACCTGGAGGCGATCGCGCAGGGCCTGGAGGAAGTGCTGCACGAGGACTACCTGCGGTACCGCCTGCGCAGCGCCGAGTACCTGGGCGAGGGGATTCGCAACGCCGCTATTCCCATCGTCGAGCCGCCGGGCGGCCACGCGGTCTACGTCGACGCGCGGGCCGCGCTGCCGCACATCCTACCGGGGGATCTGCCCGGCCAGGCGTTCAGCTGCGCGCTGTATCTGGAGGGCGGCGTGCGCACCGTCGAGATCGGAACCGTGATGTTCGGGCACACCGATCCCGCGACGGGTCGGCAGGTCCCCGGCGAGCACGACCTCGTGCGGCTTGCGCTGCCGCGCCGCGTCTACACGCAGAGCCACGTCGACTACGTGATCGAGGTGGCGCGGCGTCTGGCGCGCAAGCGCGACACTCTGCGCGGCTACCGCATCGTGTCCGAGCCGCCCGCCCTGCGCCACTTCAGCGCCACCTTCGAACCGCTGTCATGACCGCGAAGGCGAACCCGCACGACCCCGGCTTCGAGCATGCCGGCACGCTCGCGGAAGCCGTGCTCGAGGCGGCGGCGCGGCCGATCCACATCGCCGGCGGCGGTGAGGTGCGCACGGGCACCGCGTCATGGACGGATCCGACGATGACCGCCAAGGGCGTGTTCTATCCGGACGGCGTCACCACGGCCGAGGACCGGCTGCGCTACTACGCGACACGGTTCCCGGTGGTCGAGGTCGACTCCACGTATTACGCGCTGCCGCGAGAGGCGCAGTCGAAGCTCTGGGTCGAGCGCACACCCGACGACTTCGTGATCGACGTGAAGGCGCATGCGCTGATGACCGGCCAGCCGAGCGAGGTCAAGCGCCTGCCACGCGACATCCGCGACGAGCTGCCCGACACGCTGAAAGAGAAGGCGCGGATCTACGGCAAGGACCTGCCGAAGGAGCTGTACGACGCGGTGTGGGAGACATTCGCGAAGGGTGTCGAGCCACTGCACCAGGCGGGCAAGCTCGGCGCCGTCTTCCTGCAGTTTCCGCGCTGGGTGTTCCCGTCGTCAGAAGCCCGCGAGCGAATCCTCGACGCGGCGTCGCGGCTCAGCGGCCGCAAGCTGACCGTGGAGTTTCGGAACGCGTCCTGGTTCAACGAGAAGAACGCCGAGCGCACCCTGCGCTTCCTCACCGACAACAAGATCCCTTACGTCGTGGTCGATGAGCCCCAGGGCTTCAAGAGCTCGGTGCCTCCGGTGGCCGCGGTCACGTCCGCCGAGCTGGCGGTGTTTCGCTTTCATGGCCGGCGCGCGGAGACTTGGGAGAAGCCGAACATCCAGCCCAACGAACGCTTCCGGTACCTCTACGACGAGGACGAGCTCGCGGACTGGGCGCCCCGCATCGCGCAGGCCGCACGCGCCACGAAGCAGGTGCACGCCCTGATGAACAACTGCTCGGGCAACTACGGGACCACGAACGCGCTCCAGCTGGCGGAGCTGGTCAAGCAGTACATGAGCGACTAGATGGCGCCGCCGCTCCGTCCTGACCGCGAAGCGGTGGCATAGCCTCCTCGGGGTCATTCGAAGTCCTGGCGCTGGCACGCGGACTTACCATCGGAGCCGTGCCTGGGAAGCGGGGGATCGTCCTGGTGGTCGAAGACAGCCCCGACTCGGCCGACATCCTGTCGGCCCTCGTCGAGCGCGAGGGGTTCCAACCGCTGGTGTGCGCCACGGCCGAGGACGGCTTGGCCGCCTTTGCTCGCGAGCGGCCGGTCGCGGTGCTGCTCGACTGGGTGCTGCCGGACGGTCCGGGGATCGAGCTGTGCCGCACGATCCGTGCCCAGGACGCGATGGTCCCGGTCGTATTCGTCAGCGGGCGCGACGACGAGACGAGCATCGTGCGGGGGCTGGACGCGGGGGCGGACGACTACGTGCCCAAGCCGGTCCGCGGCGGGGAGCTGATCGCGCGTCTCGAAGCCCACCTGCGCAAGCTCGCCGCCGCTCAAGGCGCGCGGGGCGGGCAGGCCGAGCCGTCGACCGATCAGTCCCTGCGGTTCGGAGAGGTCACCGTCGATCTCGCGGCCAGGGAAGCGCTGGTCGGCGGCGAGCGCGCGCGGCTCGGACCGCTGGAGTTCAAGCTGCTCGAGTACCTTGCGCTCAACTCCGGGGTTGCGGTTTCGCGCGACCAGATCATGACCGAGGTCTACGGCTACGACGCCGACATCGGCACCGAGCGCGTCGACCTGCTTGTCCGCCGGCTGCGCGCAAAGCTGGGCGACGAGGAGGGTCGGTTCATCGCGGCGGTGCCGGGCTTCGGCTACCGCCTCGACCGGAGGGCCCGGGACTAGGCGGCCGCTCCGGCCGGGGACCTTGCTCTGTGGCCATCCGCGCGCGGATGGAGCGCTAACGTTTCCGCCGATGAGGGGGCTCCTTCTGTGGTGCGCCTCGAACCCCTGGCTCGCCAGCCATGTGCCGCGATGGGGCTTCGCCAGGCGCGCGGTGCGCCGCTTCATGCCCGGCGAGGATTTCGACAGAGCGCTCCAGGCCGGGGTCGAGTTCAAAGCCAGGGGCATCGACGTGCTGTTCACCAGGCTCGGGGAGAACATCACCGACCTCGCCGAGGCCACGGGCACGGTCGAGCACTATGAGTCGGTCCTGCAGGCCGCGAAGTCGGCTGGCGTGACGCCGGAGATCTCCGTCAAGCCCACCCAGCTAGGCCTCGACATCGATCCGGCCGCAGCTCTCGCCAACCTGAACCGGCTGGCGCGGGCGGCCGCGCACGCGGGCGGGTTCATGTGGATCGACATGGAGGGCAGCGCCTACACGGACGCGACCATCGACCTCTACGTCAGGGTTCGGGCGAAGCACCGCGAGACGGGTGTGGCGCTGCAGGCGTACCTGTACCGGACGGTGCACGACATCGGCCGCCTGCTCCCGAACGGCGCCGCGATCCGGTTGGTCAAGGGCGCGTATGCCGAACCTGCGGACAAGGCCTTTCCGGCCAAGCGCGACGTCGACGCGAACTACCTCGGCCTCAGCGTGATGATGCTGCCCGAGGTCAAGCGCGGAAAGCTCAGGCTCGTGCTGGGCACCCACGACGTCGCGCTGGTGCGGCGGGTCAGGGAGTTCGCGGAGTCGGTGGGCGTCGAGCGGGCGAAGGTCGAGGTGAACATGCTCTACGGCATTCGCACCGACGCGCTGGAGAAGCTCACGGCCGAGGGACACCGGACCGCAAACCTCATCGCCTACGGGTCGGCGTGGTATCCGTGGTACGTGCGCCGGCTGGCGGAGCGGCCGGCGAACGTGTGGTTCGTGGCCCGGCAACTCGTTCCCTAGCTGCCGCCGCAACCTCAGCGGGCCGTCAGAGGGCGCTGAGACCTTTCTGAGTGCGCGGCCGTTGTCTCTCTCAGCAATCTCCCAGCAGCCTCACAGGGACGATTCAGCCGCCGGCAGCACCATGACGGGCATGACACACAACGAAGCGATCGAGAAGAAGGCCGGCGCGCGCGACGCCGCGCTGACGCGCATGAACCGCCTCACCGCGGGCGTGGTGTTCGCCGCGGTCGCGGGCGTGGGCGTCGCCGGCTACGCCGCCGCCGCGACCTTCCCCGGTAAGACGACAACCACGACAGCGTCCACCTCGGGGTCGTCATCCTCGACCCCGAGCTCCAGCTCCACGAGCTCTGGGCTCCAGTCCTCCTCCAGCTCGGTGAGCTCATCGTCCACCTCCGGCGTCGCGGTCTCGGGCGGATCCAGATAGACCGGTGAGCGACCAGCTCCTCTGGTACACGACCCGGGCCGCGGGCGCGGTCTCGCTCGTGCTCCTCACCGGCGTGGTCGTCATGGGCATCCTGTCAGCCCTGCGATTTCGCGCCGCGGGCTGGCCGGGCTTCCTGACGACCGGCCTCCACCGCAACCTCGCTCTCGTCGCGCTGGTGTTCCTCGGCCTGCACATCATCACCGCGGTCGTCGACCCGTTCACCAACCTGGGCTGGCTGGCGGCGGTGGTCCCGTTCTCGTCCTACTACCGCACGTTCTGGCTCGGGCTCGGCACCATCGCCTTCGAGCTGATCCTCGCCATAGTCGTGACGAGCCTGATTCGCGGCTTCATCGGCCACGGCGTGTGGCGTGCGATCCACTGGTCGACTTACGCGGCCTGGCCGATCGGCGTCGTGCACGGTCTCGGCACCGGCACCGACTCGTGGTCGATCTGGTTTCTCGCCCTCACCTGCGTGTGCGTCGCAGCGGTCGGCTTCGCGACCGCGTACCGCCTGCTCATGCCGGCCAAAGACCCGCTCGCGGAGCAGCGCGCGAGCTTCCGCGCCGGCGTCGAACGAAGGCCCGAGCCTTGAGCCGGCTGCGCCTCCTCGCCGGCCCCGATCTGTCGAGCGGGCCGGAGCGTCTTCACTCCCACGTGCAGCGCCTCGGACCGGTGCCGGTCACGGGCCGCTCGTTCATCGACGTCCTCGACCGGAGCGGCCTGAGCGGTCGCGGCGGCGCGTCCTTTCCGGCCGGCAGGAAATGGCGCGCGGTCGCGCATGGCGGCGGCGCACCGGTCGTGATCGCCAACGGCGCGGAGGGGGAGCCGCAGAGCCTGAAGGACCGCGTGCTGATGAGCACCCGGCCGCACCTCGTCCTCGACGGCGCGCTGGTCGCCGCGCGTTCGCTGGGGGCATCGCAGATCGTCCTCTACGTGGGCGAGGAGCACCGCCTCGCCTGGGCGGCGATGGCCGGCGCGCTCGGCGAACGGCCGGAGCCCGAGCTGCGGCGCGCCCGGCTGGTCGCGGCGCCGCCGCGTTACGTCGCCGGCGAGGCCAGCGCCGCCGTGAACCTGGTCGGCAGCGCGGTCGCCGCGCCCACGACCAAGCCACCCGCGGCGCACGAGGCGGGCGTCGGCGGAGCGCCCACGCTCGTGCAGAACGTCGAGACGCTGGCCGCCGCGGCGCTCATCGCGCGCTACGGCGCCGAGTGGTGGCGCTCCGCCGGTCGGCGTGGCGCGACGGGCACCCTGCTCGTGACCGTTGCCGGCGCCGTGAAGGCTCCCGGCGTGCTCGAGGCCGAAGCCGGGACGACCGTGCGCGAGGTGCTGGAGGGGGCGGGGGGCTTCGACCCCGCGTCGCGCGCAGTCCTGCTCGGCGGCTACTTCGGCTCCTGGGTGGACTTCGATCTCGGCCTCGAGCTACCGCTGGACGCCGCGGTCCTGCGCCCTAAAGGCCTCAATCTCGGCTGCGGCGTGGTCGCCGTGATCTCGTCGCGCAGCTGCGGCGTGTGCGAGACCGCGCGGATCATGCGCTACCTCGCGGGCGAGAGCTCCGCCCAGTGCGGGCCGTGCTTCTTCGGCCTGCGCGCCCTGGCGGACGCGTGCTCGCGCATCGCCGAACGCGGGACCAACCCCGACGACCTCGCGCGCCTGCACCGCTGGACCGTCGAGGTCCGCGGCCGGGGTGCGTGCCATCACCCGGACGGCGCCGTCACGTTCCTGCAGTCGGCGCTGACCGCCTTCGGGCCCGAGTTCGCGGCCCACCCGGCGCACTGGCGCGCCCAGGTCACGAGGACGGGTGTCGCGTGAGCGATCGCGTGGCGATCGCCGTCGACCGCATCCGCTGTGACGGGCGTGGCCTGTGCGCGGAGCTGCTGCCGGAGCTGATCCGCCTCGACGACTGGGGCTATCCCATCATCGCGCCCGGCCCGGTGCCGGAGCACCTGATGGCACACTCCCAGAAGGCGGTGGCATCGTGCCCGGTGCTCGCGCTCGCTCTGCGCCGGTCCGAGGCGCAGCGGCGCTCGTGACCGGCTCGCTCGGCATCGCCGACGACCGCGCGCTCGGGGGCTCGGTGCGGTTGATCGTCACGCGCTCCGATCGACTGGCCCCGGCGAAAGCGGCCGTCGACCGCTGCCTTCGCGACATCGACCTTGCCGCCAGCCGCTTCCGCGAGGACAGCGAGCTTTCGCGGCTGAACGCCGAGCCGGAGAAAGAGGTGCGAGTGAGCCCGCTTCTGGCCCGCGCGATCGACGAGGCGCTTCGCGGGGCGCGGCTGACGGATGGCGCGGTCGATCCCACGGTAGGCGAGTCGGTGAAGCTCGCCGGCTACGACCAGGACTTCGCCGGCGTCCCCGTCGACGGCCTGCCGCTGGACCTCGTCGTCCACCGGATTCCGGGCTGGAAGGCGGTGCGCTTCGACGCAAGAACCCGCACCGTGCGGGTGCCGCGCGGGGTGGAGCTCGACCTCGGGGCCACCGCCAAGGCGCTGGCCTCGGACCTCTGCGCGATCGCGGCGCTCGAAGCCGCCGGCGCGGGCGGAGCGCTGGTCAGTTTGGGAGGAGACATCGCGGTGGCGGGGGAGCCGCCCGCGGGCGGATGGTCGATCCAGGTGAGCGAGGACAGCGGCGCGCCCATCCGCCCGGGTGAGGAGACGGTCGCCATCACCTCGGGCGGGATCGCTACCTCGAGCACGGCCGTGCGCCGCTGGACGCGCGGCGGCATCGTGCTCCACCACATCATCGACCCCTCGACGGGCCTGCCCGCGGCCGGTCCGTGGCGCACGGCCACGGTGGTCGCGGGGACGTGCGTCGACGCCAACATCGCCTCCACCGCGGCCATCGTCCTGGGCGAGCGGGCGGTGGCCTGGCTCGAGGCCAACGGCCTGCCCGCCAGGCTCGTGGACCACGGCGGGGCCGTCACGCGAACTCGCGGCTGGCCGGTTCCGGAGCAACGTCCCAGCGATCTCTCAGCGAACGCACAGGAACCGGGCTCAGGATTGGGGGCGTGAACAGACCGCTGGCCCAGGGCGCGGCCGAGGCGCAGCAGAACGCCGCCAGGGTGCTCGTGGTCGACGACGAGCCGACCATCACCGAGCTCGTCGCCATGGCGCTGCGCTACGAGGGCTTCAGCGTCAAGACCGCGGCCACCGGCCGCGCGGCCCTGACCGCCGTCGGCCAGTTCTCACCTGCGCTCGTGATCCTCGACGTGATGCTGCCGGACATCGACGGCCTCGAGGTGCTGCGGCGGCTGAACAGCTCCGGCCACAAGGTGCCGATCATCTTCTTGACCGCGAAGGACGCGACCGAGGACAAGGTCCACGGCCTCACCGTCGGGGGGGACGACTACGTCACCAAGCCGTTCAGCATCGAGGAGCTCGTCGCGCGCGTGCGGGTGGTGCTGCGGCGACACGGGGCGAGCGGCGACGAGAGCGGGCGGCTGCAGCTCGCCGACCTCGAGCTCGACGACGAGGCGCACGAGGTGCGACGCGCCGGCCAGCCGATAGCGCTGACCACCACCGAGTACCGGCTGCTGCGCTACCTGCTCATCAACGCAGGCCGTGTCCTGACGCGCACCCAGATCCTCGACCACGTCTGGCACTACGACTTCGGCGGCGACGCCAGCGTGCTCGAGACGTACATGAGCTACCTGCGCCGCAAGATCGACCGGTTCGAGCCCCCGCTGCTGCACACGGTGCGCGGGGTCGGCTACATCCTGCGCGCACCCAGGACCTGAGTCGTGACCCGCTCCCTGAGCGGACGGCTGCTGATCGGCGTCGTGGCCCTCGTGCTGGTCGCGCTCGTCGTCGCCGACTCCGCGACCTACATCCTGCTCCGCAACTCGCTGCTCAGCCGCGTGGACGCTCAGCTCACGTCGCGCCCGACCCAGGACACCGCGCGCACGGTCATCGGCAACGACTGCCACCTGCTCGGGCCAGGTTCGCCTGACTTTCCGACCAACACGGTCGCCGAGCTCATCTCGCAAAGCGGCACGGTGCTCGTCTCATGCTCCTTCCGGCCCTTCGGCAGCAGCTCGACGCCACCCGCGCCGGAGCTGCCGAGGGCGCTGACCAACGCCGGCACCGACCACCCGGCCCCTCCGTTCACGGTGGACGGCACCGGGGCCGTGGGCCAGTACCGGGTCACCGACTGGCCGGAGGACTCCTTCAACGGCAGCTTCATCGTCTTCGCGATTCCGATCGATGACATCAACTCGACCCTGAGCCAGCTCCTCTTGCTCGAGGCCCTGATCGGCGCGGTCGCGGTGGCCGGCATCGCCGTGCTCGCGCTCTTGATCATCCGCATCGGCCTGCGCCCCCTGGCGCGCATGGGCGCCGTGGCGGAGGACATCGCCAAGGGCGAC
>DATGEO010000158.1:0-9915 GCA_035310015.1 Candidatus Dormiibacterota bacterium
ACCGCCTCCGCCGCATAGCGCGCGCGCTTGGCGAGGATGCGGATGCGGTGCAGCTCCGGGTCGGTGGGATTGTCGGGCAGCTGCCGCACCGCGGACCGGAGGCGGCGCCACGGCCCCGCAGCAAGCACGGGCAGGACTCCGACGGCCGGCAGGTCGGCGTCGGCCACGGTCGCGGGCGACAGCGCGGCCTCGACCAGGCGGTCGAGCAGCGCCACGTAGCGCGCCGAGTCGATGTCGGCCATGAGCTTCTTGCGCAGGTCTGCGATCTCGTGCTCGAGGATCCCGAGCAGCGACGCCGCCGCGCGCTGGTCGTGCGCCGGCAGTCCCTTGGCCCGGTCGCGCAAGCGCTCCAGGAGCACCTCGCGGTCTCGGACCGCGCCCAGCGCCAGGCCGAGCCAGCCCAGCTCCGTGCGCAGGGGCTCCGTCCAGTCGGGTTCGAGCAGCGGCGAGAACGTGCGCAGGTGCGACCGCAGCTTGCGCGTCGCCACTCGCGCCTGGTGCACGGCTTCGGGGTCGCCGCTCGTGCGCACTAACGGGTCGTGGCGGAGGAGCGAGGCCACGGCTTCGGCGAAGACGCTGCAGATCACGTCCTTCGCGGGGGAGGTGGGCTCGACCGGCCTCGCCGCGACCTCGGGTGGCTCCATCGCGCGGGGTCCGAGAGCACGCAGGTGCTTGGGGGTCGGATCAGGAGCGCCCGCGCCGGCGCCGCGAAGGCGGTTCACCAGCGGCTCGAGAACGGCGCCGTCGGCGGATGCCGCGCCGCCGGCGGCGACCGGCACCTCGACCTCGATCTCGCGGAAACGCGTGGCCACGCGCCGCCCGTCGCGCACCGAGACCTCGTCGTCCACGACCTCGGCCAGGCGCGCGCCCGTGGCGTCGGTCAGGCGCACGCGCCGGCGCACCGTCGACAGTCGCGCGACCGGAACGAGCTCCGCGCTGCGCACGAGCGCGCGAATCACCGAGGTGGCGGCCTCAGGCGGCTTTTTCGGTCCGCCCGCGAAAGTGAGCTCCGCCCGCTCGAGGGCTCCGTCGGCGACCGCGGGTGACAGCTTGAGCGTCCAGCCTTCACCGGCGCGATGGCGGAGGGAGACACCCCACCGGGCCAGCCGCAGGTCCGCCGTGTCGAAGTAGACGGTCTCGAGGCGCAGGGTCTCCGGGGCGCCGACCACGGCGCCTTCGACGACACCTTCGAGGCTGGGCAGGTGAAAGGCGGGCCCGGCTCCTAGCTTGACCTCGCGCTCGACCGGCGCATCAGGCATCGCGGCTACGCATGGGGAACGCGTATGGCGGCGCCGTTGGATCGCGCCCAGTCGAGCGCCTGCTCCTGGAACCGCCGCTGGGAGTTCAGGCCAACAGTGGTCTGCACCTTGCTCCAGCTGCCGTCGGGGTGCAGCTCCCACGCGAGAACGTCATCGGCGAGGCAGAGGTTGAGGATGGCCTGCAACCGGGCGCGCAGCAACGAGTCGGTCACGGGCACGACGACCTCGACGCGGCGGTCGAGGTTGCGCGGCATGAGGTCGGACGACCCCAGGTAGTGCTCCGCTTCCTCGTCGCGACCGAAGGAGAAGATGCGCGAGTGCTCGAGGAACCTGCCGACGATCGATCGCACCTTGATGCGCTCCGACAATCCTGGGACGCCGGGCCGCAGTGAGCACATGCTGCGCACGATCAGGTCGACCTCCGCGCCGGCCTGTGACGCGGCGTACATCGAGTCGATGAGATCAGGGTCGACCAGGTTGTTGACCTTGATCACGATCCGACCGCCCGGCCTGCCCTCGCGCTCGATGAGGTGCGCGAGGTCCGAGCGCAGGCTCGTCGGCGCGACGAGCAGCTTGCGGTAGCGGTTCTGGCGGCTGTAGCCGGTGAGGAGGTTGAAGAGCTCGGTGACGTCGGCGCCGAGGTCGGGGTCGGCCGAAAGAAGGCTGACGTCCTCGTACTGGTGCGCAGTGCTGGGGTTGTAGTTGCCCGTGCCGACGTGCACGTAGTGCTGGATGTGCCGGCCCTCGCGCCGCACGACCGACGTGACCTTGGCGTGAGTCTTCAACCCGACGAGCCCGAACACCACGTGGACGTTCGCCTCTTCGAGCGCGCGGGCCCACGCGATGTTGGCCTGCTCGTCGCCTCGCGCCTTCAGCTCGACCAGCGCGACCACCTGCTTGCCTGCTTCTGCGGCGCGGATCAGCGCGCGCACGATGGGGCTGGCGGGGCCCGACGTCCGATACAGGGTTTGTTTGATGGCGAGCACGTCCGGGTCACTCGCCGCGTGGTCGATGAAGGCTTCGACCGAGGTGGCGAACGAATCGTACGGGTGATGGGCGAGGATGTCGCCCGAGCGGAGGATCACGAAGAGGTCCGGGATCTCGGCGCCGAGGCCCTGCAGGCGAGGCTGAGTGGTAGGCGTCCACGGCTCTTCCTTCAGGTCGGGGCGGTCGAGCTGGGCGAGCGATCCCATCGCCGACATGTCGAGCAGGCCGTCCACGTGGTAGACGTCCGAAGGCTGCAGCTCGAGCTCGCGCGTGAGCAGCTCGAGCACCTCGGCCGACACGCCCGGGTTGACCTCGAGCCGCACCACGCGGGCGTGGCGGCGCCGGCGGCGCAGCTCGGTCTGGATCGCGGCCAGCAGGTCTTCCGCGTCGCTGTCGACGTCGTCGAGGTCGCCGTCGCGTGTCACCCGGAACGGGTGATGGTCGACCACCTCCATGCCCGGGAAGAGCGACTGCATGTGCAGGGCGATCACGTCCTCGAGCGGCACGTACCGGCGGCCTTCCGCCAGCGGGATCAGGCGCGGCAGCACGGGCGGCACCTTCACGCGCGCGAAGCGCGGCTGGTTGCGCTGCGGGTCGCGGACCATCACGGCGAGGTTCAACGACAGGTGTGAGATGTACGGGAAAGGGTGTGCCGGGTCGACGGCGAGCGGCGTCAGCACCGGGAAGATCTGCTGCCGGAAGACGGAGTGGAGCTGGCTCAGCTCCTTCTTCGTGACGTCGGCGCCACGCACGAGCGTGATGCCGGCCTCGGCGAGAGCGGGCAGAAGCTCGTTGTTGAAGATCCCGACCTGGCGGTGGACCAGGCCCTCGACCCGGGTCCGGATCGCGCGCAGCTGCTCCAGCGGCGACATCCCGTCGGGCGAGGCCATGGCGACCGCCGCCAGGACCTGCTCCTTGAGGCCCGCGACGCGCACCTGAAAGAAATCGTCCAGGTTGGCGCTGAAGATGCCGAGGAACCGCACCCGCTCGAGCAGGGGAAGCTTCGGATCCTCGGCCATGGCGAGCACCCGTTCGTCGAAATCCAGCCGGGAGAGCTCCCGGTTGAGGAACCGCGGCGTGTCCGAGCCTGGAACCGGGAGCTCATCGCCCATATCTGCCTGAATCCCCAGCGCCACGCCCGCAAGATTACCCGCTGGATCGCCCCGTTTCAGCGGGGTCTTGGCAGTCGCCGAGCCCTCAGGTGCTCCCCCGCCAGCGCCGTCAGCCGGCGCCTGACCTGGTCGATCTTGACGAGCTGCGCGAACTCGGCCGGGGCCGCCGACAGGGCCCGGATCGGGCTCAGCGCGATCGTGGTCTCACGCGACCTGACCGAATACAGCATGCCCGCCACCCCGGCGGCCTCGCCGTGGCCGATCACCCGCAGCGGGCGGGCGTCCGCCGAGACCAGGGCCTCGCCGGCGACCAGCAGCCAGAGCCTGGCCTCCGGCCTCCCCTGGACGGTGAGGCGAGTGCCTCGGGGCACCTCGATCTCGTCGAGGAAGCCGGCGGCGGCCTGGAGCTCAGGCCAGCCCAATCGCCCGAAGAGGGCCATCGAGCCCAGCACGTCCGCGCGCGCGTTGAGGGGCTGGAGAACGCGGACAAGCTGCGCCGCCCAGGCCTGACCCGAGGCCGTGGCTTCCCCGTCGATGACTTCCAATGCTCACCTCGACGCAGCAGGGAGGCTGCGTTGTGGAGCCAGCCTACCGCCGGTCGGTTAAGAGCGCTGCCGAGATGGATTAAGCGTTGGCCGAAGCCGCGGACCGGGCGTCGCCGCCCGGTCCACCCCCGCCCTGCAGCTTGCTCCCGGCTTCTAGCCGAGCGCCGCTACGACGTTCGAGAAGACGTTCTGGATCTGGTTCCCCATGGTCAAAAGAATCACGATGACGACGATCGACACGAGAACCAGGATCAGCGCGTACTCCACCATGCCCTGGCCGCTCTGTTCTCGGCCGCGGCCCAGCCGTTTCCAAACCATCGCTTGTCACCTCCTTGGCTGCACCTGGGCAGCGCGTATAGCTAAGCGGGATAACGGCCGGTTTCAGCTTTGCTTAACCATCAGGTGCGCGATAATTTGTGAAGCAAGCCATCAGGGTGGCTAATATCGCACCGTGAAGCCGGCGTTCACCCTCGAACAGGTCCGGTCGTTTCTCGCGGTGGCCGAGCATGAGAGTGTCTCCCGCGCCGCGGCGTCCCTGCACCTCACCCAGGGCGCGGTCACCCAGCAGCTGCAGAACTTCGAGGCCGCGCTGGGTCTGAGCCTCGTCGAGCGCGGTCCGCGCGGGGTGCGGCTGACGGGTGCAGGCCGGTCGCTGGCGCCGACCTGCCGGGGCGCGCTGCGAAGCGTCGAGGTGGTCGTGGAGGCGGCGCGCGCGCTGAAGAACCTCGAGGCCGGGACCCTGCACCTCGGTTCGAGCCCCACCTGTGCGACGTATTACTGGCCGTCGCTACTGGCGAAGTTCGCGGCGTCCCACCCGGAGGTCGGCCTCTCGATGACCGTCGAGCCGTCGTCCCTGATCAACGAGCAAGTGAGCAGCGGGGTCCTGGAGTGCGCCCTCATCGAGGGCCCTCCGCTGGACGGCCTGACCGCCGTCGTCCTGGCGTGGGACGAGCTCGTGCTGGTTGCGAGCTCCGGCCATCCGCTGGCACATGTCGACGAGGTCACCGAAGCCGAGCTGGCCAGGCACCGCTATCTGGGTCGCGGACGTCTGTGGGGCGCTGAAAGCCAGGCCCGCGAGATGATCGGCGCGGCCTACGAGCGCTCCGAGGTGCTGAACCTGGGCCATCCGGAGTACGTGCGCGCGGCGGCATTGGCGGGCCTTGGCTACGCGGCCCTGCCGGTGCTGGCCGTCAAGGCAGACGTCGAGTCGGGCGCGCTCGTGCGCCTGCCCGGCCCTTCCCGGAAGCGCCCGATCACCGCCATCCGCCGGCCCGCCGACGGCGGACCGACGGTCGAGGTCTTCTGGCGGTTCATCCTGGAAGGCGCACAACCCGGGCCGGCGCCGGAACCGACCTAGACTACCTAGACGCCGACCCTGGCCTCGAACGGCGCGAGGAACTCGCGCTCGGCCTCCCACATCTCGTCGAAGAGCTTTTCGATCTCTTCCAGCGAGCACACGGCTGCAGTGAGCGGATCGATCGACAGCGCGTACAGAGCCTTCTGCCGGTCGCGCTCGACGAGCGCCTCGACGACGAGCTCGTGCACGGCCATGTGCGCGCGGTTCAGGGCCGCGAGCTGCTCCGGCAGCTTGCCGAACTTCACGGGATGGAACCCGGAGCGGTCGACCCTGCACTCGACCTCGACGCAGCCTTCGGGCAGGTTCTCGATCGAGCCGTGGTTGATGACGTTGCCCCAGATGCTGGTCGGCTGGTCCTTCTCGACCGCCTCGATGATGTAGGACGCGTACTCGTGGCCGCGCGTGCGCGGGATGTCCATCTTGCCGTCGAGCATCGCCTCGATGCGCTCGTCGTTCTCGCGCCGCCACTCCGGCCAGTTGTTCGCGTAGAACCCGCTCGCGCCGAGGTAGCCGGCGCGGGTGTACTTCTCGATCAGGTCGGGGCGCTTGCGGTAGTACGGCACGTACTCCGAGAAGTGACCGCTGGACTCGGTCACGAAGGCGCCGAGGTGCAGCATCACGTCGAACCGGACAGGATCCCGTTCGTAGACCTCGGGGTCCTTGGCGCGCTCGCGCAGCTTGGGGTACTGGTCGACGCCTCGGTGCTCGAGCCGGGTGAACCAAGCGTTGTGGTTGATTCCCGCGCACTGCCATTTCAGCTCGTCGTACGGAACCTGGAGGTATTCCGCGAGCAACCTGGACGTGCCCTGCACGCTGTGGCACAGCCCGACCACGGGCTGCTGGGTCGACCGCGCCGCGGCGAGCGTGAGGATCGACATCGGGTTGGTGTAGTTGAGAATCCAGGCCTCGGGCGCGAGGCGCGCGGCGTCGGCAACGATTTCGAGCCACGCAGGGCCGGTGCGAAGAGCCTTGAAGATGCCGCCCGGGCCGATGGTGTCGCCAATGCACTGGTCGACGCCGTAGCGCAGCGGGATGTCGTAGTCGGCGCGCACGTTCTGGAGGCCCGCCACCTCGATCGAGTTGACGACGAAGTCCGTTCCCGGCAGCGCGTCGCGGCGGTCGGTCGAGGCCTCGACCTTCCACTTCTTGCCCGACAGCTGGACCAGCCGCTCTGCGATCCGGCGCGCCAGGTCGAGCCTCGTGGGATCGATGTCCACCAGGGCAAAGACACCGCTCTCGAGGTTGTCGACCGCCAGCAGGTCGGTGATGATCTGGCGCGCAAAAACCGCGCTGCCCGCTCCGACCATCGTGATCTTCGGCATGAGCAAAACCCTACCGCATGCCCGCCGGACGTTCCAACGGCATATTCTCTGACTCAGGTCAGAGACATTGGACGCAGCCGCGGTGCAGCAGGTTCGCGCTTTCAACCGGGCGGTGGCCGAGCGGATCGGCACGCTCGATGACCACTTCCTCGGCAGGGGACGTCCATACGGTGAGTCACGTCTGCTGTGGGAGATCGGACTCGACGGCGCCGAGGTGCGCGAGCTGCGCACGCGACTCGGCCTCGACTCGGGATACGTCAGCCGCGTGCTCCGCGCCCTGGAGAGGGGGCGCCTCGTCAGGGTCGTGCCGAGCGGCAGCGACCGCCGCGTGCGCCGCGTGCGCCTGACCGCGGCCGGGCGGCGGGAGCGAGCCGAGCTCGACCGGCGGTCCGACGAGGTCGCGTGGTCCTTCCTCGAACCGCTGGGCTCCGGACAGCGCGAGGCGCTGATGCGGGCGATGGCCGAGGTCGAGCGCCTGCTGCTGCCCTCGATGGTGGAGTTCGCCGTCGAAGATCCCGCCTCACCCGACGCGAGGTGGTGCCTCGAGCAGTACTTCGCCGAGCTGAACACTCGCTTCGACTCCGGCTTCGATCCCACACGAGGCATTCCGGCCGAGCCGCAGGAGCTGGTGGCTCCGCACGGCGCGTTTGTCATCGCCCGCCTGCGCGGCCGGCCGATCGGCTGCGGCGCGTTGAAGTTCCACGGCAAGGCGCCCGCGGAGCTGAAGCGCATGTGGCTGGCGCCCGAGGCCCGAGGACTGGGCGTCGGCCGGCGGCTGCTTGCCCAGCTCGAGCGCCATGCGCGGTCAGCCGGTGTGCGGGTCGTGCATCTCGAGACGAATCGCTCGCTCCACGAGGCCATCGCGCTGTACCGCAGCAGGGGCTATCGCGAGGTGGCCCGCTTCAACGACGAGCCCTACGCACACCACTGGTTCGAAAAGCGCCTCGGCTAGTCCGCTCGTCGCGATTCGCTGGGCCAGGGCCACGATGATTCCCTCCGGCCCGCGCACGCAGGCCATCCGCCAGATGTGCTCGTACTGACCGATGCCGCCGACCAGGCCGTAGGCGTCCTCAGCCAGCCGGTCGACAACCGCCTGAAGAAGGCACAGACCCGGAGTGCATCGCCGGCGAGACCGGTACCCCGAGGCCGCGACACCCACGCAACCGCAGCCTGAATAATCAGCGTATGGAGAACTACCACTGGCGGGGATGATGCTGCGCTCGATTCACATATATCCCGTGAAATCGCTGCGTGGTTGCAACCTCACCGAGAGCGACGTGGAGCCCTGGGGTCTGAAGCATGATCGGCGTTGGGTGGTGCTGCGTCCGGATGGATCACGACTTTCGGCTCGAGAGGATCCGCGGATGCTCAATTTGGCCGCTGTGGTCTTGGAAGACGGTGGCGTAAGGCTCGTTGGACTTGACGGGGCGTCCATCGACGCCAGGGTTCCCATCGACGGTGAATTCGCACCCACCTCGATCTCACGGCTAGGCGTCGTTCGCCTCGCCGATTCGACCGTTCATGAGTGGCTGTCTACGCAGCTTTCGAGTGCAGTGCGCCTTGGCTGGCTCGACGATCCATGTCGGAGGCCGGTTTCCCCGGCCCGCGGCGGCCACGAAGGAGAGCCCCTTAGTCTTGCTGACGCAGGCCCGCTACTTCTCACGAGCGAGACGTCTTTGAACCAACTCAACGAATGGATCAATCAGTCCCACCAGCACGCTGAGCAACCGTTCAAGCCATCGGCGATGTCGCGCTTCCGGCCGAACGTCGTGGTCGATGGCGTCGATAAGCCATTCGCAGAGGACGGCTGGATGCGAGTCCAGATTGGAGACGTGAGTTTCCGCCAGGCCGAGCAGTGCGACCGATGCATGATGACGTTGATAGACCCGGAGACTCTCGCTCAAGGGAAGGAGCCCCTGCGTTCCTTAGCTTTGCATCGCAGGCGCGAGGGCAAGGTCTGGTTCGGCATTCGCCTGATCCCTGAGTCGATCGGTCGGATCGAGGTAGGCGATCCGGTCATTCAACTCGAATGAAGACACCTGGGGTGACTGCGATCAAGCCTGGTCGGGGGGACGGGACAGCCGGTTAGCGCCGGTCATAAGCATCGCTAGCACCGAAATTGAAGGTCACGCTGATAGCGACGTCGATAACGCAGCTTACCGAAGACCAGGACCGTAACTTCACCCCGCAGACGCCGCCCGCCTTGCAACGATGAACGTGGCCGTCCAACCGATTTCGAGCGATCCATCCTGTCGAGTCAACCGTTGGGCGTCGCGCCGGAGAGTCGCGAAGTAGCGCGACCTGGCAATCCGGCTGCTCAGTACCGAAAGAGGGAAGCTCCGCCGGTACTCGAGGTACGCGTCAGCGCTCTTGAATTGGTGTTCAAATCGCGCTTCACGTGAAGCTACTCCGACAAACCCCGCTTTGACCAGACGACCCATCGCTTCCCCCACGGTCGGCACCCAATGTCCGCGAACCCCCGCAGCGGCGCGAGCGCGCCGAACAAGTCGCCACTCCCGATGTCGTGTCAGGGGTCCCCAGATCGCGATTGCGATCCGACCTCTCGGCCGCAGCACTCGGAAAGCTTCGCGAGCAGCTTTCTGGCTTTCCTCGAAGTAGCCCATGTGACAGAGAACGACGTCAAAGTCACCATCGGCAAACGGCAGCGCAATCATGTCGTGGGCAACGCAGGCGATGTTCCGATGCCCTCCTTTGCGGAGCACCCGTGCGGCCACCCGCAACATTCGCGACGAAACATCGAGCAGCACAAGGCGACCCTCAGGCTCGAGGCGCGGAGCAATGAGCCGCGAAAGGGCACCCGTCCCAGCCCCAAGCTCGAGGACTCGCTCGCCCGGCCGAAGAGCTGCAATGTTCGCCAGTGTCGCAGCGACCACGGCAAATCTTGGTGCGACCAGACGCTCATACCTCTCGGCGACAGCGTCGTACTCGCTCGCAGCAGTCTGTGGCGCGAGCTTCCTGGCCATCCGACTATCTATTCTCGGACGTCACTCCGTTTCGGCATTCGTCAGAGCGCCGCACGAAGCTGCGACCAACCCAACGTTATTCCCTGAACATGATTTAGTGATTGCCGCGACGCAAGGACGCTCGCGGTTAAGTCGTAAATCTGTCCGGCGCGTGGCCAGGCGATTGATAACAAGATGCCGCCATCTACAGGCCAAAAAACAGCCACCAATTTGGTCGGGGAGGCGGGATTTGAACCCGCGACCACTTGACCCCCAGTCAAGTGCGCTACCGAGCTGCGCTACTCCCCGACGGAATAGGTAATCCTACCTGTGTCTTTGGGCCCGTCCCGCCGTACGCGACGAGCCCGCG
>DATGEO010000159.1:0-4336 GCA_035310015.1 Candidatus Dormiibacterota bacterium
TCGACGAGCGGGTAGGTGGCGACGACGTTGTACCGGTCGGGGATGGGCACGCCCTGCACCTTGCTCCCCGCCGCCTTCACGTCGGTCGCGTACACGATCCCCGCATCCGCCTCGCCGAGCTCGATCTTGCTGATCACGGACTTCACGTCGGTCTCCAGGCTCCTCGGCGTGACCTGCACGCCCGCCTTCGCGAGCGCCTGCAGCGAGTACTTGCCGGCCGGAACCGTCGGCGCCTCCGAGATGTAGATCACGCCGGGCTTGGCGAGGTCCGCCAGAGAGGTGATGCCGTTGGGGTTGCCGGGCGCGACGACGATCTCGAGGGCGTTGTGCGCGAAGACTTGCGGTGAGCCGCTCGTGAATCCTTCGCCCTTCAGCTTTTCCATGTTGGTCATGTCCGCCGAGGCGAACACGTCGGCCTTTGCGCCCTGCTCGATCTGGGTCACGAGCGTGGGCGTGCCCGCGAAGTTGAACTGCACGGCCACCCCGGCGTGCTGCCGCTGGAAGGCTGCTCCGAGTGCCTTGAACGAGTCCGTGAGCGAGGCGGCGGCGAACACGTCGACGGTTCCTGAAAGCGCGGTGGGGGAGGAGGCGCCCGCGGAGCTGGTGGTGCCGCACGCGGCGAGGAACAGCACCGCCAGCGCCAGCCGCTTCATGCGCGCGGCAGCTCGATCACGACGTTGGTCGATTTCACCGAGGCGACGGCCAGCACGCCCGGCTTGAGGCCCAGCTCGTCGGCCGCGTCGCGCGTCATCAGCGACACGATCCGGTGCGGTCCGGCCTGCATCTCGACGACCGCCGCGACCCCATCCTTCGCGACGCGCGTGACAATGCCCTGGAACCGATTCCGCGCCGACTCGCTCACGACCACCGGCGGCGCCTGCCGAGGCTGCGCCGCCATGTAGCGCGCCAGGGCGGCGCGATCGATTCGCCGCTGGCCGCCCGCCGTGCGCACGGTCTGGATGCGGCCGGCATCGATCAGGCGCCGAACCGTGTCGGGGCTCACGCGCAGCACCTCCGCCGCCTTGCCGATGCGCAGTGAGTCGGGCATGAGCCGAACATTAGCAAATGCAAGGTTTTGGAGCGAATGAGGCCATTACTGCCAGACAATCGGGCGCGTACTGCGGTGTCTGCGGCCATCGATAGAATCGAGGCGTGCCCGCCCAGCTCGACGACCTTCCCGCCGCGGCCCGCCCGATCGTCGCGGCGGCCCTGAAGACGGTGCGCGAGCTCAAGCCCAAGTCCGCAGCCGAGGTGCCGTACAACAGCAAGCAGCCGAAGTCGGCGAGCGCCATGTGGAAGCTGGTCCGGTTCGGCGACGCCGAGGGCTACGTGCTCGGCATCGGCACGTTCGCCCGGCACTCGACCATCTTTTTCTATCGCGGCCGCGAGCTCGACGATCCCCAAGGCCTGCTCCGGGGCAGCGGAAAGGACACTCGGTTCGTCACCCTCCGCTCGTCCGCGGACGCCGAGCAGCCCGCGGTCAAGAGCCTGGTGCGGAGGGCCTTTCGCCTCGGGGGAGGGAAGACCGCGGGCCGGCCGAAAAGCCAGTAGCCCGCGCCCGGCGGGGGTTCCTCTCTTAACCGGAAGGACGTTCTCGATCGGGGGGTGCGAAGAGTGGAAGCCGCGTCAACCTGGCAGCATGAGCTGGCGGTGCGCCAGCCAGTCTCGTCGTTCACCCCTCCCATGCCTGCTCGGCGGCCGGCTTTGCTCCAGAAGCACGGCGACACCCGGATCGACCCCTATTTCTGGCTCCGACAGAGAGCCAACCCGGAAGTCGTAGCCCACCTGGCGGCCGAGAACGAGTACGCCGACCTCGTGATGGCGCCGACCAACGGCCTCCAGGAGAAGATCTACGAGGAGATCGTCGGGCGGATCCAGCAGACCGACGTCTCGCCGCCGATCTTCTTCAAGGGCTACTGGCACTACACCCGAACCGTCGAGGGCCTCGACTACGAGATCCACTGCCGGCGCAAAGGTTCGATGGACGCTCCCGAGGAGGTCGAGCTGGACTGCAACCTGGTGGCCGAAGGCCACGAGTACTTCGAGCTCGGCTACGTCGACCGCAGCCCCGACGAGAACGTGCTCGCGTACGCCATCGACTTCAGCGGCAAGGAGCTGCATCAGCTCCGCTTCCGCGACCTTCGGACCGGCCAGGACCTCGAGGACGTGCTCGAGGACGTTTACTACGGCTCGGCCTGGGCTGCCGACTCCAACACTTTCTTCTATGTCCGGCCGGACGGCGCGATGCGCCCGTACCAGGTGTGGCGCCATGTGCTCGGCACACCGGAGGACGAGGACGGGCTCGTGTTTCAGGAGGACGACGAGCGCTTCGAGGTCAGCGTCGAGCTGACCAAGAGCGAGCGCTTCGTCATCATCAGCTCGACGAGCCAGGTCACGAGCGAGAGCTGGTTCATGCCGGCGGAGGATCCTGTGTCGGCGCCGCGCCTCATCGAGGGCCGCCGCCACGGCATCGAGTACAGCGTCGACCACCAGGGCGACGGCTTCGTGATCCTGACCAACGACGGGGCGCGCAACTTCCGCCTGATTGCGGCGCCGATCGACCGTCCCGGCCGCGATGCGTGGACCGAGATCGTGCCCGAGCGCAAAGGCGTGCGGCTGAACGCCACCGACGTGCACGTCAACCACATCGTCCTGGGCCAGCGCTCGGACGGCCTGCAGCGCCTCGAGGTCCTGGACCGGCGCAGCGGTGAGCTCCACGTCGTCGAACAGCCGGACTCCGCGTACACGGCCTATGCGGGATCCAACCCGGTGTACGACAGCAACGTGATGCGCTTCTTCTACACGTCGCTCACGGCGCCGTGGTCGGCGTTCGACTACGACATGGACGCGCGCGAGCGGACGCTGGTCAAGGAGCAGCCCGTGCCCGGCGGATACGATCGCAACGACTACGTGACCGAGCGCCTGTGGGCGACGTCCGCCGACGGCGTGCGGGTCCCCATCTCGCTCGTGCACAAGCGAGGCGTCGAGCAGGACGGCTCCAACCCGGCGGTCCTGTACGGCTACGGCGCGTACGAGATCCCGAGCGACCCCATGTTCGACGCTGCGCGCCTCAGCATCCTCGACCGCGGCTTCGTTTACGCCATCGCGCACGTTCGGGGAGGAGGCGAGCTCGGCCGCGACTGGTACGAGGACGGCAAGTTCCTCAACAAGACGAACACCTTCGAGGACTTCATCGCCTGCGCGCGCGAGCTGATCGCCAGGCGCTACACGAACCCGAACCTGCTCGCGATCCGGGGCCGCAGCGCGGGCGGCCTGCTCGTCGGCACCGTCATCAACATGCAGCCCGAGCTGTTCGCCTGCGCGGTGGCGCAGGTGCCGTTCGTCGACACGCTGACGACGATGCTCGACCAGTCGCTGCCGCTGACGATCAACGAGTACGAGGAGTGGGGGAACCCCAACGACCTCGATTACTACGAGCTCATGAAGTCGTACTCGCCCTACGACAACGTCCGCCCGGCGGAGTATCCCGCGATCCTCGCCACCGCCGGCCTGAACGACCCGCGGGTGCCCTACTGGGAACCCGCCAAGTGGGTGGCGAAGCTGCGCACCGTGGCCATCGGCGAGCGGCCGATCATCCTCAAGACCCAGATGGACGCCGGCCATTCCGGGCCCTCGGGGCGCTATGAATCCTGGCGCGAGGAGGCGTTCGTGACCGCCTTCATCGTCAGCCGGGTGGGGAAGCCGGCCGTCCCGTAGCCTCTGCGGCCTTCACAGGCCTAAATCATCCAGGTCCCAAACTAATGTTCGTCGATATCACATTTGCCTTCATCATGTGGTATCCCGCCTGGGCCTAGCCACTAGATGCTGTGGTTCGGGCCCGTCAGTGCCGTTTGGGCCGGTCTACATCTTGTGGTAAAGGTATTGACAGGGTTACGGGGGATTGATACTGTTCGCGGCGAATCGCGGTGAACAGTGGGGAGAAGTGGTGAACCAAGCAGCCGCTGCAGCATACGTCGCACCTTACGTCCAAGTCCGGCACGCAATACACCTCCTCTACGCCACCTCTCCCTACAGCCGCGATGGTCGATTGCCCGCCCGCCGCTCGTTCCTGAACCTCCGGTTCGACAAGAACGGGCTTCCGCTGCCGCTCGAGCGGCACGGCTGTGGCTGCAGCCTCTGCGCCCGAGAGCAGCGCGCCGCCAGGCGTTTCTGGGGGACCAAGTGAGTGTTCACAGGAAGCCACAGGGTCCGCGTGGACGAGAAAGGACGGCTCGCCATTCCAGCCGGGTTCCGCAAGCAGCTGCCGGAGGGCAGCTTCGTGTCGGTCGGCCTGGACCGCGTCCTGGCGATCTATCCGCCCGAGGTGTGGGAGGCG
>DATGEO010000160.1:0-16093 GCA_035310015.1 Candidatus Dormiibacterota bacterium
CGCCGGCTGTCGAGCGGGGAGGTGATCGACCACGCGTTCACGAAGTTTTCCTACCCGACTTACTGGCACTACGACGTGCTTCGAGGCCTCGACTACCTGCGCGCCGCCGGCGCTGCCCCCGACGGGCGCCTGGCCGAGGCGGTCGATCTCGTCCTGTCGAAGCGCGACGCCGACGGCCTCTGGCCGCTCGAGAACCCGCATCCCGGCGCGGTGCACTTCGCGATGGACGAAGGCGAAGGCCGGCCAAGCCGGTGGAACACGCTCCGGGCCCTGCGCGTCCTCAGGTGGTACGGCCAGCCTGGTGCCACGACCGCTGCGGACTGACTGGCCCGACCCCTTCCGCCGTCACCTTGTGCGCTATCCGAGGCGTGTGATGTTCGGGCCCGCATCGACGTGGTGATCTGGCATTCCCACGGATCATGTTGGCCGAGCCAGGTGGTCTCGACGAAAACGAATTGGCCTCTGACGCAGGCTCTGCGCGCCGTGTTCGCTCGCTTGAATGCGAAAGATCGATGGGTTATGGTCGTGAGGCATCCGCGGGCAGACGGGGGCGCCGTCGCGGCGCTTCGCTTTTCAGGAGGTGGGTGGTGGGTGACTTCAAGAGCGGTATCGGTCTGGTCAGGCACTCGGCGCTGATCGCCGTGGCGGCCCTGGCGCTCGCCCCGGCCCAGCTGGTCGCGGGATCCGGCTCGCCCTGGTCCTCCACGGTGACGGCTTCCAACATGGTGGTGAGCACCCCGACGAGCGGCGGCGGCTATCCCGAGAACCCTCCGGTGGCCGGCGGCTGCGTGGGCCCGACCGCCAACAACTTCAATTCCAACCACTCTGAGTCGGAGCTCACCGTCGAGCCCGGCACCGAGCAGATCGTCGGCTCGTCGAAGTTCTTCTTCGAAAAGTTCTCGACCGGATACAACTTCTACCTCGGCAGCTACAACATCAACGGGACCAAGCACAGCAACAACATCATTCAGGGCTACGACTGCTCGACGACCGAGACGACGCCCGGGGTCCTCAACCAGAACATGCCGCCGAGCTGGACCAACACGACCGATCCCAACGTCGCCTTCGACTCCCAGGGCCGCGTGTACCAGACCATGCTGCCCTTCAACGCCTTCTGGACGAACCTCCACCCCGACGGCGAGATCACCGTCTCGTACAGCGACGACCTCGGCGCGCACTGGGTGACGGGCAACGGCGGCAAGGCTCTCGAGACGGTGCCGAACGCCAGCTCTTTCCAGTTCGGCTACGTCGAGGACAAGCAGTGGATCGCGGTCAACCACATCGCCGGCAACAAGTACCAGGACCACGTGTACGCGACGTGGGATTTCATCGACGGCACGACGGTCAAGCTGCGTTTTGCGGTGTCGCGTGACCGCGGCGCGACCTTCTCCCCCGCCGTCACCATCGCGTCGGCCTCGGTCGACCAGCTCCGCAACCAGTTCAGCCAGACCGGCATCGACGCCAACGGCGACCTCTACGTGGCCTACGCCAACATCGGCAACAAGACCACGCTCAACGACTTCTACGTCATGAAGTCGACCGACGACGGCAACACCTTCACGACCCCCGTGCTGGCGGGCAGCGGAAATTCGATCGGCGTCTCGAACGCGGCCCTCCCGAACACCACCTTCCGCGACGGCATCCCCTTCTCCTTCGCCGTCTCGCCGGACCAGCCCGGCCACCTTTACCTGGCCTACAACGATTACAACGGCACGCAGTACAACGTGTTCCTGGTGCAGTCGACCGACGGCGGCGCGTCGTGGAGCGGGCCGGCGGCCGTGAACGACGACCTGGCCTCCGGCCGCGTCGCCGATCATTTCCAGCCGGAGGTCGCGGCCGGTCCCGGTGGCGCCGTCGCGGTGGCGTTCTACGACCGCAGGACCGCCTGCCCGACCGACACGTCGATCATCCCCCAGGACCAGGGCCGCACGAACTTCTGCATCGACCTGTCGGTGCAGCCCTACAAAGACAGCGGCTCCGGAGCGGTCGCGGTGGGGACCAACATCCGGGCCTCCAACTACACGTGGGACCCGCAGCAGCCTGGACTCCTCGTCAGCTCGAGCGGTACGACGAGCGACCTCCAGACGCTGGGCGGACTCGGCCAGATGGCGTGCGCCAGCCATAACGATCCCTGCACCCTCTCGTTCATCGGCGACTACTTCGGGATCGCGATCTCGGCCGGCAACATCTACACGCTCTCGGTGTCGACCCACTATCCGTCGAACGTGAAAGCGGACGACGGGTCCACGCTCTATTACCAGCAGCAGGTGCTGGGGACCATCAGCCGGTCCAGCCTCGGCATCTAGCCGGCCGGCGTCGGAAAGGAAAAGGAGGAGTCGATGGTGATACGCAGGATCGGACCCGCGGCGGCGCTGGCGGCCGCCGGAGTGCTCGCGATGGCGAACAGTGTGTTCGCGAACGTGGCCTTGACCCAGATCAGCTCGGACCCTTTCAGCAACACGACCGCGGTTGACGGCGTTGCCGTCTACCACGCGACGGAGGAGGAGCCCGACACGTTTGCGTATGGCTCGACCATCGTTGCGGCGTTCCAGGTCGGGCGCTTCCACAATGGTGGCGCCGACGACATCGGCGTCGCCGTGTCGACCAACGGCGGCCAGAGCTGGAAGCACCAGCTGCTCCCCGGCCTCACGTTCCAGGTCGATCCGTCGAGCCCTTACGAGCGTGTCAGCGACGCGTCGGTCGCATACGACGCGCGGGACAACGTCTGGATGGTCTCCTCGATCCCGATCACGGCCTCGGGCGTCGTGCCGACCGTGTTCGTGAGCCGGTCGACCGATGGCGGGCGCACCTGGAACGCTCCCGTCTCGATTCCCCCGACCACCGGACCGGTCAACCTGGACAAGAACTGGACGGTCTGTGACAACACGGCCACCAGCCCGCACTACGGGAGCTGCTACACCGAGCTCGACAACTTCGCGGTGTTCGACCTGGAAGAGCTGAGCACGTCGAGCGACGGCGGGGCGACGTGGAGCGTGCCCATCTCGACGCCGACGCGGGCCCACGGCCTCGGCGGCCAGCCGCTCGTGCAGCCTGACGGCACCGTGGTCGTGCCGTTCGAGGGCATCGACGGTTTGGCGACCATCTCGTCCTTCAGCTCGACCGACGGCGGGGCCACTCTGACCGACGCCGTCACAGTCGCCACGATCGACTTCCACAGCGTCGCCGGCGATCTCCGCACATCGCCGCTCCCGTCGGCAGAGATCGACGGCGCGGGCAAGGTCTTCGTCGGTTGGGAAGACTGCAGGTTCGAGCCTGGGTGCGCGGCCAACGACATCGTGTTCAGCACTTCCGGCGACGGCCAGAGCTGGACCGCACCGGCGCGCATACCGATCGACCCGGTGGGCAGCGGCGTTGACCACTTCATTCCCGGTTTCGGCGTCGACCGGTCCACCTCGGGCGGCAGCGCGCATATCGGGTTGACCTTCTACTACTACCCGGTCGCGAACTGCACCGTGTCCACGTGCCAGCTCGACGCCGGATTCATCTCGTCCTCGGACGGCGGAGCCACATGGGGAGGCCGCGAACAGCTGGCCGGAGCCATGAACCTCACCTGGCTGGCGTTCACGACCCAGGGCTACATGGTCGGCGACTACATCGCGACGTCGTTCAGCGGCGGACTGGCTTACCCGGTCATCTCGGTTGCGTCTTTCGGGACGCCTACTCAGAACCTGAACCAGGCCATGTTCGTGACCACCTCGGGCCAGGGCGTATTCACCGGCACCGGCACCGCGGCGACCGCGGCAGGGGCGAAAGCCGGCACGTCGACGCTTTCGTTCGTCGTCGGTCCTACCACTCGCTGACGCTTCAAGCGGCATGGAATGAGGCTCGCGCCGGTTGCGCGAGCCTCACCCCGCATCGGGTCTACCGCTCACGAATCTGCTCGAGCGTGCGCTGCAGGAGCGGAGGCTGAGCTAGATCCTTGTCCCGGCCGGCACGAGCGCATCCAAAAGGCTGCGCAGCACGTCCTCTTCAAGCGCAGGTGACGATTTGCCGTGGGCCCTGCGGAACTGACGGGCGTGGATCTGCGACAGCACCAGCCAGGCGAGCGAAAGGGGATCGACGTCGGCTCGAACCGATCCCTCGATCTGGCCGCGGCCGAGCAGCCGCGCGATCGCCTGGGCCGCGCGCGCGTGCGCACGCTGCAGAGCCCTTCGCAGCTGTGGGTCGCTGCTCGCCGCCGCCTCGATGAACAGCACGCCCAGACCACCCCGCCTGTGCATCCTGTCCTGATGCGCCGGCGTCAGCAAGCGTCGGAGGAGGTCGACCACGCTCGACGCCTCCCGGCCAAGGCTGTCCAGGTGCGCCGCGAGCTGCCCGGCCGCCCGTTCCAGGACGGCGGCGAACAGCTCACCCTTCGTGCCGAAGTTCTGAAAAACCACGGGCTCGGTGACACCGACCGTGGAAGCGATCTGCGCCACCCGGGTCCCGTCGTAGCCGAAGGCCGCGAACTCGGCCAGCGCCACTTCCAGAATGCTCTCCCTGCGGGCGATCGCCCCGAGTCTTCGCCGCGCCGGCGCTCTTGCCACGGTAACTTAGTCTAGACTAAGTTATCGGTAATAAACCAGGAGGCGAGAAATGTTCGAGTCCAAGCTCTTCCACCCGTCGTCGAAGCCGGCGGGCCACGGCATCACCATCGGCACGCCGCTCATCTATGACCTCTCGACCCCGCTGTTCTTCTTCGGAACCCGCCGGCGTTCCTACCGCAGCCTGATGGCGGCGGCCGGTGTGAAGGCCGGGCACCGCGTGCTGGACGTCGGCTGCGGCCCTGGCTATTTCGTGCGGATGCTCGCGGAGGCGGTTGGCCCGACGGGCTCTGCGGCCGGCATCGACGCGGCCCCGGAAATGATAGACTACGCACGTCGCAAGGCCCGTCGCCTGCCCAACTGCCGCTTCGAGTCTGGCTCAGCCGAAGCGCTCCCATTCCCTGACGCGTCCTTCGACGTCGTCGCGTCAAGCCTGATGCTGCATCACATTCCCGACGAGCTGCGGCTCCAGGCGGCCACCGAGATGAGGCGTGTGCTCCGCCCCGGGGGAACGGTGCTCCTGGCCGACTTCACGATTCCTGAACGGGGCGCCTGGCACCTGCTAGCCGCGATCACAGGCCACGCCGGCGGTCAGATGATCCGCCGTGTCTCGCCCCTCGAGCCGCTCGTTGCGGAGGCAGGTTTTACGGGGCCCGTCTCAGGCGAAGCGCCGCCATGGCTCCACTACGTTCGCGCCACCAAGCCGTGACGGAGCTCCCTAGTGCGAGTGGGCTTCGTGCCCGCCCCTGCCGCCGGTCAGGTATTTGGCCGGGTCCTTGTCGAAGGCCTGCTTGCATCCGGCCGAGCAGAAGTAATACGCGTCGTCGCCGCGGAAAGTGCGGAATTCCGCCGTCCGCTTGTTCACCGTCATTCCGCAGACCGGGTCCACTGCCGTTCCTTCGCTTTCCATCTCGGCTCCTTGGCCCATGAGGGCGGTGTTTCCGTGGCTGACTTTCTGGCCCACCGCAGCCCTGGACCGGCTGAGGTGGCGGGCTGGATCGCGCTCGAACTCTGAACGGCAGCGCGCCGAGCAGAAGTGGTACGTGGCGCCGGCGTGGTCAGCGTGCTCGGCGGCGGTGGCCGGGTCGACGCTCATTCCGCAAACGGGGTCTCGTACCAGCTGCGCGCCCGCGGATGGCCGGCGCGCGTGGGCCCGCAGCATGTCGATTCCACCGGTGGTGACGAAGCGCCAGGCCAGCGCGGCCATCAGCACCACAAACGCGATGTCCAGATATGACGTGTAGTTCCACGCCGGCTGGGTCTCGAAGACTGTCACGTGATGGTTGATCGGTGCCAGTCCAAGGAGCTGGAAGGCGCCTCCGACGAGAAACCCCGCCAGCGCCATCGCCACATATGAAACGGCCAGGAGGTAAAGCGACGTCCGTCCCCCGTAGTACTTCCGATAGATGTTGAGGATGGGCAGGATGATCAGGTCGGCGAAGATGAAGCTGATCACGCCGCCGAAGCTGATGCCGCCATTCCAGAGCACGACGGCCAAGGGCACGTTGCCGACCGAGCACACGAAGCTGAGCATGGAGATGATGGGGCCGATCAATGGACTCCAGAACGCGTTCAGGGTGGGATGGTTGGTCAGGAAGAACGCCTGCCACCAGCTGTTCGGCACCCATGCGGCGAGCGCGCCGGCGATCAAAAAGCCCAGCCCCAGGTCGACATAGAGGGCGTACAGGTCCATGTAGAACGCGTGCGCGATGGCGGTGAAACCGCGGGCCGAGAACAGGCGCGATAGAAACGGCCCGTCGGTGATGGACACGTCCATCTCGCCGTGCGCCTCATGCGTCGACCCGAACACACCCCGCTCGGCCTGGCGCCTCGCCTCGTCGACCATCCGCTGCCGGAGGGTGAGCTTGAAAAGGATCCAGATGATCACCGCCATGAGGAGGCCGCCCGCGAACTCGGCGGCGACGAACTGCCAACCCAGAAGGATGAGCAGGACAAGACCCAGCTCAAAGACCAGGTTGGTGGACGCGAACTCGAAGATGATCGCGTTGACGAAGCTGGCCCCTCTGCGGAACAGTGCCCTGGCCACCGCCACCGCGGCGTAGGAGCAGGAAGAGCTGGCGGCCCCAAAACCACATGCGAGGACAAAGCCCTTCAGGTCGGGTCGGCCCAGCGCGCCGGCCACCGCTCGCTTCGAGACCACGGTCTGGATCATGGCCGAGAGCAGGAAGCCCAGGGCCAACGGCCACAAGACCTCCCACAGCATGAAGAGCGAGATCCGCAGGGCGTGCAGGATCGCGTCGACAGCGAACACCTCGGTCTAGCTCCTCACGAGCCGCTCAACCGCCATGTTCAGCTCGCGGACCTTCGCCTTGCCGCCCCCGGAACGGATCGCCTCCGTCACGCAGTGCTCGGTGTGATCGGCCAGCAGTTCCAGGGCCACGCTTTCGAGGGCCGCCTTGGCCGCGTTGACCTGGGTCAGCACGTCGATGCAGTAGCGATCGTTCTCGACCATCTGCTGGATTCCCCTGACCTGACCTTCGATCCGCCGCAGTCGCGATTGGATGCGCCGCTTGTCGTTGGTATAACCGGGCATGCGTCAATTATACCCACCAGGGGTATGCGTCCCGAAACCTGGATCAGGGGTTCTGAACGTCTGCCCAGGACCGGATACAGAGCCAGCTGGATGCATCAGCCCGACGGGTTGCGCCCGCCGGCTCGAGACGTTCCGGCGCCGGAGCGCTCAGGTCCCGGCGCCGGAACGGAACGTGATCTACGCTCGCGTCGGAAGCATCACCTCGGCGACGACCGTCTCGACGTTGCTCAGCTCGAGACCGTAGATGTTGGCCGACTGGGAGATTCGCTGGCGCAGGTCACCCACCACATTGTTGCTGGCTTCACGCTGCTCCGGCGTGGACCAGCTGCTGGCCGTGAAGGCACGTCCCGTCATGCGGTTGATGCCCGACGAATAAGACCGGAAGCCCGGCTCGCGCTTCAGCAAGGGAATGACCTCATCGCGGATCGTGTCCGTGGCCTTGTCGGCCGTTGCTGGATCTGCGTAACCGAGGATCAGCCGCGTGTACGCGGGCAGCTGGGCTGTGGGCTCTGCAAGCTCGAGGGTTGCGATCTCGAAACGGTCGACGTCGATCACCTCGATGCCGGTGGACTCCTCGGATTCCGTCCGCACCTGCACCCCGAGAGGCTCTGCCTTGTTCATGGTCTCGAGCGACTCCCACAGGGTGCTTGCCGCACCGGTCGACTTGCCCCGGTCGACGATGCAGGTCGCACCCCGAAAGCCGGGCGCTTTCTTCATGGCGGGGACGACCTGGTCGCGAAAGTATGCAATTCCGGCGTCGAGCTTGGCGGGGTCGGACTTGAAAGCGGTTACGCGCAGGTACACGGCGGCACCTCCTTGCGGAACACGAGAGGTCGGATGCCTCTGACCGACCTGGAAACACTACGCGCGACCAGGGAATTTGGACAGGGTCGGCTTGGGTCACCCCAGCGCCCTCTAAACCTTTCTTGACAGCATGGCCGTCGGAATGTAGGCTGCGGTTGGCTGGTTCTTGCGTCTTTTGTCACGGGATTGAACCGGCCCGGAGGTGGGACGTATGGTGAGCGCCGCCCAGACCGCCGCCGTTCGCCATCGCGAGCGCCGCCCGCTGCAGCCGCCGACGACCGTGAATGCCGAGGTGGCCGCCGCCATGGCGGCGATGTGCGAGACCTGCGGAGAACCCGTCGCCCGCGGCGCCGTCACGCGGGGACCGCTCCGCTACTGCAGCGTCGAGTGCGCCCTGTCCGGCGTGGACGGCCAGGTGCCCGGCAACTACCTCGGGTAGCGCCCACAGCCGGGCGCTCGAGCTCAGATGACGGACTGACCCGGCCGAGCCCGAAAGCTCCCGCCGCTCGCCCGCCCGGGTCAGCTCCCGGCTAGTGTCCGCACCCGCCGGCCGCGGGGTGCGTCACCGGCGCTCCGGTCGGATGGGCTCCACGCGAGGCGACAGGCAGCGACGGAGGTGCGTCGGTGGGATTGCCGCCGCAACCGGCTGGTCCCGCCGATGCCCCCGAGCTCGACGCGGCGGCGGCGGAAGTCACGCTGATGAGCGTCACCGCGACCCCGGCATTCCCGTCGATGATCGAGTGAGCTCCGGTCGGCGCGCCTGTAGGCGCATGGAGCGCGAGCGGGACCATGCGCACCGCGGCCGGCGTCGACGGCCGCGCTGGAATCACCGGGCCGTGGGTCGTCACGACGAGTCCGACGACGAGCGCCCCCGCCGCGCCGGCGGCCGCCAGCACCAGCGCGGCATGCTGGCCTGGACCGCGAAGCGTCGTGTCGACCGTCCGCCACGCAAGCCCGGCCCGCTGCGAGACATAGGCGAGGAAGACGAGCACCAGCGCCGAGATCCAGGTACCGGTCCAGAGCACGCCCTTCTCGAAGCGCTCGAGGGCTTTCGTGAGCCGCCGCCCGACCGTGCGCACCGAGATGTCCAGCATGGCGGCGATCTCGCGGTTGCTGTGGCCCTCTAGGTAGGCCAGCGTGAGCAGCCGGCGGTCGGCGTCGTCGAGCCTGGTCAGGCCGCTGAACGCCGTGTGCCTCTGCAGGGCGGAGACCATGTCCGTCCAGATTCCCGTCGGGGTCGGGTGATTGTGCAGGTCGGACGAGAGCAATCCCCTCGCGCGCGGGTGCTTGCCGAAGCGGCGCCGCGGGTGAACGCCGAACTTGATCCGGCCGCGCAGCAGCCACACGCGAAGAGCCGACGGCGCCTCCTCCATGAGCGCCGGATGAGAGCCAGGCTCGGACCCGGGGACGGACTCGAGAAAGCCAGGATCAACAGAGGCTTGCACGGGCAGGAAAAGGCTACCCCTTTGGGGCCGTTTCGGCCACCACCAGACAGCCTTTCTGGGCGGGTCAGACGCGGACTTCGGTCTGGCTCTCCCGCCGGGATTCGGTGGCGAAGGGCAGTGAGAGCACCGAGAACACGATCACCGCGAGGACGGTGAGGGTCACGAGGTACCAGGGCCACGGCCCCATGTAGTCGAGCAGCGTCCGGGTGGGCGGCAGGTTGCGCAGGAAGAGGTAGTTGCCGCGGGTGACGTAGTCGACGATCCCCACCGGGATTGCGTACGCGATCGTCGCCATGCAAACCCGCAGGACAGCGCCCCGAGCCGGCCGCATGCGCATGACGATCACCAGGTACAGCGAGCCGAGCACCAGCAGACCGTGCTCCGTGTAGTACTGAAAGTACACGGCATCTGGGAAGTGGCCGGGGATGTTCGGCGTGAAGAGCCCGGGAAGGCTGCCGCCGAGCACCCAGAAGTACGTGATCTCGAAGGCGAACCGGTTGCGCTTCCACAGAGCCACCGCGCCGACGAAGCACGCGGCCTCGCACAGGTGCAGCGGCAGGCTCCACTGGAACGTCCAGATGCCCTGGACGATCGAGATCATCCACCACCAGGCCTCGGCCAGGATGAGCGCGGCGGCCAGGACCACCGCGACTGGGTCGACCCAGCTTTCCGGCATGCGCCGCGCGGCCAGCAGCGCCAGCGGGATGACTCCCGCGATCACCACCAAAGGCCAGGCGTGCTCCGCCGAAAGCATGGCGGGCCAAATTTTCTCTTATCGGCCCCCCGGCGAGACCCCCTTTCGCCGGGCGAAAATCAGCGCGCGCTCACCGCCATCGGCATGCCGCCCAGCGGCCGCAGAGTGATCGAGGGCGCGGCCTTGACCTCGCCCGTCCGCAACAGCCGAAAGCGCGGCAGGATGGTGGCCAGCGCGATGGTCGCCTCCATCATCGCGTAGGAGCTTCCGACGCACCGCCGGGGACCGCTGCTGAACGGGAAATAAGCGAACCGGGGCAGCTTCGACGCCAGGCCGTTGCGCCACCGCGACGGGTCGAACTCGTCCGGATTCTCGAAGTGGCGAGGGTCGCGATGCATCGCCCACGGGCTCATCAGCACCGTCGTTCCCGCGGGAACACGGTGCTGGCCGACGCGAGTGTCGCGAACCGCGCGCCGGCCGAACGCGTAGGCGGGCGGGTACAGGCGCAGCACCTCGTTGAGGACGGCCTGCAGGTAGGGAAGGCGCTCCACGAATGTCGACGGGTCGCCGTGCGGCGCATCCTCGCGCGCGAGCTCGACGAGCACCTCGGCTTCGATGTCCGGCCGGCCCGCCAGCGCGTAGAGCGTCCAGGAGAGGAGACAGGCGGTGGTCTCGTGGCCTGCGAAGAACACGGCCACGGCGGCGTTGCGCACCTCGCGGTCGCTCATCGGCTTTCCGTCCTCGTCGTGCGCGGTCACGAGCATCGACAGAAGGTCGCCGTCGGGGCTGGCCCGCCGCGCCCGAATGGCGGAGTAGGCGATGCTGTCCAGCGCCCGGACGGCGCGAAGCAGCCGTAGCGTGCGCAGCGTGGGCAGCGGGAACCGGCTGCGCACGGGCATCGCGATCCGCCGGTTGAACTCGTCCATCAGCGTCGAGACGAGCTCCTCCGCGGCTCCGACCGCGTTCGCGAGGTCGACGCCGAAGAGCGTTCTGGTCACGACCTGAAGAGTCATGTGCATCATGTCCGAGTGCACGTCGCGGGTCGTTCCCGGCGTCCACTCGCCACCGGCGCGCGCTGCTTCTTCGGCCATGATCGCCGCGTAGGCCTTGAGCCGGTCCGCATGAAAGGCCGGGAGGACGAGCTTGCGCTGGTGCAGCCAGCTGTCGCTGTCCGCGAGCAGCAGGCTGCTGGCGAGCAGCGGGTGCATCAGGCTCGTCAGGTACGCCTTGCTGAAGTCGGTGCGGCGCGCCACCAGGACGTCGTTGACGAGATCGGGACGGCTGACCACGAGCACGTCGTCCGCGGCGAAGTGGTACGGGATCGCGTCGGCGGTCTGCGCGCAGCGCAGGAAGAATCGAAGCCGGTCGCGCCGGAACTCGTCGAATGCCTCGCTCGAATCCCGCTCCGGCGTCACCCTTCCCTGCAGCAACGCCGTGGATTCGCGGATCAACTGCTTGGCCACCGGTCGGACCGAATTCTAGGTGCTGCCCCAAAACGGCTTTCTGATTGGGTTACCGTTCGGGCGATGCGGTGGTTGCAGACGGCCCACGGAAGGCTCCTGGGCATCGGCATCTTCTGCTTCCTCCTCGGGATCGCCGCCGCCACCGGTGGCTCGAACACGTTCCTGAGCCTGAGCTCCATCGCCCTGCTGGCGGCGGCCGCGATCACCGTCACCTGGGGCGCGATCCTGGCGCTGCGCCGGAGGGCCTGACGGGGATTCAGCTCGCCTGCGGCTTCTCGGTCAGGTCCGACTCGAGCGCCGCCAGCTGAACCTCGACGTCGTCCCCGGCCGGCAGCTCGAGCGATTCGAGATCGCCCTCCTGCACCAGCCGGTCGATCGCGGTGGCGCGCGCCTGCAGCGTCTCGGTCCGTTCCTCGGCCCGCTGGAGGGCGGCGGTGAGCGACTCGAAATCGGCCGACACGCCGGTCATCGCCTCGTTGATCCGCACCTGCGCCTCGGCCGCGCTGTAGCGCGCGCGGATGACCTGCTGCCGGGCGGCGAAGGCCTCGATCTGCGCGGAGAGCCGCTGCTGGACCACCGACAGCGCGACCTCTTCGCGCTGGACCTCCGCCAGCTGGCGGTCCAGCGTGCGGAGCTCGGCGGCGGCCACCTGCCGGCGCTGCAGCGCCAGCCGCGCCATGTCCTTGCGCCCGGCGCGCAGCTCGTCGCGAGCCTGGTCCTCGAGCGCCGGCAGCTTGGCCCGAACGCCGGCTGCGCTCGCCTCCAGCCGGCCGCGCGCCGCGATCACGTCCTGGATCGCGCCCGAGACCTGGACCAGAAGCGCGCGCTGCTTCTGATGCGCGGACACGTTGAGCGGACGGGGATCGACGGCCGGCGCGAACGCCGCCGCCGTCCCCTGCTTCAGCTTCTGGGTGATCCGGTCGAGAAAGCCCACCCGGGCCACCGCTCTACCGCCGCACCGGCTGTCGCGCCGGCACGGAGGACGCCATCATCGCCTCGACGCCAGAGGTGGCGCCTCGCGAGGCGCGTGCCAGCCGGTCGCGCTGAATGCGGAAGTAGTAGTTGCCGAGGAAACCCATCGCGGCGATGACTATGGCCCGCATCACGAGCACCTTGACATCGTTGCCCAGGTCGAGATGCACCGTGCCGGTGAGCAGGCACGCGGCGGCGTAGGCCACGATCGCGATCACCGTATAGGCCGCCTCGATCTGGCGCGTGAAGACGAGGGCGAAAGCGAACACGACCGGGAAGTAGAGGACGAAGAACTGGTTGTCCAGGCCGTGCGAGCCAGGCCACAGCGCGACGATCGCCGTGATCAGCACGAGGTCGACGAAGCTCGCGACCATCACCGCGACCCGGTTGAGCGGGCTGCCCATGACGTAGCGCCCGTGCAGGAAGAAGTTCATGGCCATGAGCGCGAGGAAGAACGGCACCGTCTGGGTCAGATGGGTGACGGTGGTCGACGTCCACAGCACCAGCACGATGCCGGCGACGATGACACTCCACCGCGCCCACAGGATCACCGTCTGGCCGAAGAAGAGATCCTCGAGGTTGGCCTGGTCCGCCGTGCGGACTTCACGGACGTTCTGCATCTTCATTCCTCCATCAAGCCGGGGCCACCGGCTGGTTGGCATGCTCTTCGGCCGCCCTGTCGGCGGGCTCGTCGAGCAGCTCTTCGTGGGCGCGCGCGGCTTCCTCGCGGCGATGCGACTCGTTGCGGGCGAACACGTTCCCGCATGCCGCCACGGCCGCGATCATCAGCAGGCGGGTGAAGACGGCGGGAAACTCTTCGGGCGGCGCGGTGCTGAGGCAGATGATCCCGTACACGACGACGACGGCGGCCGTGTAGCCGGCCGTCAGAAGGGTCGGGAACGCGACCGAGATGCCGACGACCGCCGCGAAGTAGAAGATGAACACGGGCGAGGAGTAGCCGCCCTGCACGAGCACCAGCGCGGTGACCACACACAGGTCGGCCACGCTGGCCGCGTACACGATGTTGTCGATCGCGGGATGGCCGCGCAGCAGCTGGACGTGCAGGTAGAAGTTGCCGAACGCGAGCGCGATGATCGCCGCCAGCTGCACCTGCAGCATGTGCAGGTCGCTCGGGCTCCAGAACGAGAGCACGAGACCGGTCCCGATCAGGATCCAGCGGGCCCAGACCAGGACCGTCTGGCCGAAGACGAGATCCTCGGAACGCACGCTGCCGGTGAAGGAGCTCAGGCCCTTGCCGGACTGCGCCCTCGGTGGCGCCGCGTGATGCCTCGGCGCCTCGTACGCCACGCCCGCCACGCCCGGCGCGATGGGCTTTGGCACCCACTGCTGGGCGACGCCGTCCCAGTACCAGTTGCCGTCGGGCGAGACCAGGTGCTCGCCCACCTTGACTCCGTAGCTCACTTTTCATCCTCCTTCGGCGATGTCTCGAGCTGGGGTGTGGCGAGCTCGGCCTTGAGCCGGGCAAGCTCGCCGTCGATCTGCGATCCCGCGGTGAGGCGCAGGAGCTCCGTCTCGACGTAGTCGCCGCCACCCGCCGCGGGCAGCGATCCGACGTCGATGAGGGAGTCGATGGCCCGCGCGCGGGCCTGGAGGCGATCCGCCTTCTCTTCGGCCCGGCCGACGGCCATGCCGAGCTCGGCCAGCTCGCCGGAGACGCCGGCCAGCGATTCCTTGACTCGGACCTCGGCCTCGGCCGCGCTGTAGCGCGCCGACACCACGTCGCGGTGGGTGCGGAACTGTTCGATTCGCACCTGCAGCGCGCGTTCCTGGGCCGCCAGGCGGTCCTTGTCCGCGTCCACCTCGGCCAGCTGCTGCGAGAGAGATTCGGCCTCGGCGGCGGCTGTGCGCTTGCGCTCGAGCGCGATCCGCGCCAGGTCCTCGCGGCCGGCGGTGAGCGCGCGGCGCGCCTGGTCGTCGAGCCGCGGGATGCTCGCCCGCAGCTTCTCCGCCTGCTGCTCGAGCTGCTGCTTCGAGGTGGCCACGTCGACCAGGCCCCGGCGCAGGTTCACCAGCAGCAGCTGCTGCTGGCTGTACGCGTAGTCGAGGACCTCCCGCGGATCCTCGGCGCGGTCGATTGCGCTGCTCGCCTTGGTGGCGAAAAGCAGCCGGATCCGTGACCACAGGCCCATGTCTCCTCCTCGTATCTCGTTTGTCGCCGGCGCGGTGTTGCGAGGCGGAGTGTCGAGCGGCCGTGGTATCAGAGCCAGTCTCGAACGGATCTCGATTTAGGTATCAGGGGCGGCGAGGGGGGTGGCGATCGGAGGCCGGGTCCTCGTAGGGTGGAGGTGGAATCCCGGTGCAGGAGGAAGTGCGATGAAAGTAGCCTGCGTGCTGGCGCCCGACTTCGAAGACTCCGAGTTCAGCGAGCCCTACAACGCCATGCTCCAGGCGGGCCACGACGTCACGATCGTCGGCCTCGAGGCTGGGGCGCCGATCCACGGCAAGAAGGGTGAAGCCAAAGCCGCCGCCGAGAAGGCGTTCGCCGAGGTGAGCCCCGACCAGTTCGACGCGCTGTTCATCCCCGGCGGCCACAGCCCCGACAAGCTCCGGGCCCACGACGTGGCCGTGAAGTTCGTCAAGGCTTTCATGCAGGCCGGCAAGCCGGCGATGGTCATCTGCCATGGGCCCCAGCTGCTGCTGACGGCCGACGAGTACAAGGGCCACCGGATGACTGCGTGGAAGACCATCCAGGGCGACCTGAAGAAGGCCGGCGCCAACGTGGTCGACCAGGAGGTCGTCGTGGACCGCAACCTGGTGACGTCGCGGCAGCCGTCGGATCTCCCGGCGTTCATCCGCGAATCGCTGAAGCTCCTGGAGAAAGTCCCGGCGCGGCGGTAGCCGTCACCAGCGGGTGACGACCACCTTCTTGCGCGTGTAGAAGTCGATGCCGTCCGTCCCATGGACGTGCAGGTCGCCGTAGAACGACCCCTTCCAACCGCTGAAGGGGAAGAAGGCGAACGGCTGCGCGATCGGGACGTTGATGCCGGTCATGCCTGCCTCGACGCGCTCGCGAAACTCGCGGCCGGCCCTGCCCGACTGCGTGAAGATCGTGGCCATGTTGCCGAGCGCCATGCGGTTGGCCTGCGCGATCGCCTCGTCCAGAGTCGCGGCGCGCGCGACCGACAGGACCGGGCCGAAGATCTCCTCGCGCCCGACCGCCATGTCGGGCGTCACGTGGTCGAGGATCGTCGGGCCGAGGAAGAATCCCGCGCGCTTCATCTCCTTGCGCCCGTCGACCAGCAGTCGAGCGCCCTCGGCCACGCCTCTGTCGACGTAGCCCGCGACGCGGTTGCGATGGTCCTCGCGAATGAGCGGGCCGACCTGCACGCCGGGCTGGTCGCCAGGGCCCACGATCATGCGCGACGCGGCCTCGGTGAGCGGCGCGAGCATGTGCCCGGCCGCGCCGCCGACCACGACCGCGACCGAGCCCGAGAGGCATCTCTCGCCCGCGTTGCCGAAGGCCGAGTTGAGGATCGAGCCGACGGCGAGATCGACGTCGGCGTCGGGCATCACCACGATGTGGTTCTTGGCGCCGCCGAGCGCCTGCACGCGCTTGCCGTTGGCCGCGGCGGTTTTGTAAACGTGCCGCGCGACTG
>DATGEO010000161.1:0-2490 GCA_035310015.1 Candidatus Dormiibacterota bacterium
GACCGCATCGCGTTCGGCAACACGGGGCACCCGGACGACAAGCGCTAGGCCCGGCGCTCGTCCTTTTCCCTCTCCCTCGAGTTCCCTCTCCCTCGAGGGAGAGGGAAGGGTGAGGGTGATCGATCTTCCTTTATCTATGTACGCCGGCGCACCGCCTTGTCCGGCCTCTCCACCGCGATCTCGGCGGCGTGTCCGGCGAGGTCGTCGACGGCGCCCATGAACGCGGGGCTGCCATGGTCGGCGCGCGAGCTCGCGTGCCCGACCTCGTGCAGCAGCACCGCGGCGAAATGGCGCCGTGAGTCGAGCACCGAGCGCTTGATGACGATGTTCGGCGAGTCCCACAGGCCTTCGGTCTCGTAGCTGCCCTCGTCGAGCCGCATCGTGTTCGAGATCCGCACTGTCTCGACGCGTCGGGCATGCTCGCCCGCGATCTCGAGCAGGCGGGGCAGGATCGCCCACACCTTCTTCTCCTTCGCGGTCAGCCGCGCGGGTTCGACGAAGTCGAACTGGAAGGACTCGTTCCAGGCCTTGACGAATCCGCTGAGGTCGAGGACGGGATTGCCGTTGAGGTCGCGCAGCTTCGGCAGCCGCGCGACGAGCCGGTCGGGCACGAAGACGATCCGGTAGCCGTCGCGCCGCGCCTCCTGGATCGTGGCGCCAAAGATCGCCATCTGGTGGGCGCTGACGAACACCGTCTTGCCCCGCACAGCGACGATGCGCACCGCCTGCTCCTGCACGTCGAGCCAGGTGATCTCGTCGTGGTTCGTGCCCTGGGGCAGGCGCATGAGATCCTGCGCCAGCGCGTCCCCGACCTTCTCCGACCGGCACTTGAGCAGGATCGATTTGACGCGGTCCTGGTAGGCGCTGCGGCCGACGTTGGTGCGCTCGCGGTTCAGCGCCTTCTGCAGCTGCGCGGTGGTGGAGGTGATGTTGTAGGAGAAGAGGAACTGTTCCTCGGTGGCGATGCGCACACCTTTGACGTAGACGTTGGCCGGCTCGTCCTCGCGCCGGCGCAGCACGGTACCCAGCTCCGTTTGGTCCAGCTCCTCGTCGCCGCGAAACTTGAGGAAGTAATCCTTGGACGCGGCCATGTCCGCGTCCGAAAGCCCGCGCAGGACGAAGTCGGTGCCCTTGTGGCGCGGGTCCGTGGGCGGCGTGATCGCGGCGTGCAGGGTCTTGACGTCGGCGAAGTCGCTCTTGGCCGCGCGGGTCAGCGCGATGTCGGCATGCGGGCTCGTGATGCGGACGTCGACGCCGCGCCGGTGGAAGGTCGCCAGCGCGTCCTTGAGGCCGACGCCGAACTTCCCGACGACGGCGTCGGCGCGCCGCCGCTTCTCTGGATTCTCGTTCTGGGTGAGGTGCTGGTAGCGGAGTCCGCGGCCGAAGTCGCGCACGTGCCAGGCACCGTTGCGCTTTGCGATCTCGGGCTCGGCGGTGCCGCTCAGCGCCTGCTCGTCCAGGGCGTTGGCGATGACCTCGCGCACGGCCTCCGGCAGGCCCCAGTGGTCGAGGATCTTCTCGACGTTGAGGTCGAAAAGCTGAGGCTTGCGCTTCACAGCCCCAAAGCTACAGGGCCGTCTTCATGCTCTCCAGGTGCACGGCCATGTGGCGCCCGAAGTTGGCCACGAACCTGCCGACCGTCACCTCGCGGCCCGCGACGCCGAGCATCTCCATCCGGTCGAGCTCGTCGTCCGCCAACGACCTGAGGAAGCGGGCGGTCCGCTCTGTCGAGCGCCGCAGCGCGTCGGCGATGCCCGCCTTCGGCGCGCGCGCGAACCGCTCGCCCTCGGTGGCGTTGCGGGCGTCGTGCATCTCGGGCGTCTCGAGCACCGGCCGCCCGGCCATCAGCTGGAGGATCCACGCCAGCGCGACGTCGTTGCCGATGGCGCAGTGCGCGGCCAGCGCGGCCACCGTCCGGCCATCGCCGTCGACCGTCTTGTGCCAGACCTCGTCCGGGCAGGAGGCGATGAAGGCGGCGAGCTCCGCCGAGGCCGCCTCGAGACTCGCCGCCGCCTCTTCCTGCCTGCTCACGGTGCGGGAGACTAGCTGAGGCGCACGAACTTGTGCAGGGCGGCGCGCGGCGGAGCGAGCCCGTAGCTGTTCGACGCCGTCACCTCGCCGACGTACAGGTCGCCGTGCGAGTCGATGGCGATGCCGTGCGGCGCGAACCACACGCGCTCCGGTTCCGGCGCCTCCCATTCCGCCACGACCCTGCCCTGCCGATCGCGAACCGTGATGCGCGGCGAAAGCGCATCCTCGACCACGAACTTCGCGCCGGGCGGACCCTGAACCGTGCGGCCCAGCTCTGCTGCGTAGTAGTAGCCGTCGCGATCGCGCACGATGTTGTTCGGCAGTGCATGTCCGTCCACGCGCCGACGTACTCGCCTTCGGCGTCGAAGATCTGCGCGCGCTCGTTTTCGCGGTCCGACACGTACATCGTCCCGTCGGCCTCGATGTGAATGCCGTGCGGGATGATGAACTGCCTCGGCC
>DATGEO010000162.1:0-7302 GCA_035310015.1 Candidatus Dormiibacterota bacterium
GGCACGACGTTGGCGGCGAACAGCGGCCGGTAGAAGTCCTCCAGCATCTCGACCTGCTTGATGCGGGTCGAAGGCTTGGAGGGCAGCTCGAGCGCCCACCACGACTCCCAGTCGAGGACGATCGCGACCTCCGACCGCACCCGGCTTCCGCACACGGAATCAAGGGCGCGCAGCTCTTTGCCCAGCCGCTTCACCTCGTGCCAGACGGGCGAAGCTTCGGGAGCTCCGTGCGGGACCATCGCGCTGTGGAACTTCTCGGCGCCGGCGCGTGACTGCCGCCACTGGAAGAACATCACGCCGTCCGCGCCGCGGGCCACGGCCTGCAAGCTCCACAGCCGCATCTGCCCCGGCTGCTTGGCGACGTTGACCTCGCGCCAGTTGACCCGGTTCGACGTCTGCTCCATCAGCACCCACGGATTGCCCCGGCCCAGCGACCGCATCAGGTCGCCGGCCATGGCCGCGCGCATCCCGGCCTCGGGATCGGCTGGGTCCTGGTACACGTCGTCGCTGACGATGTCTTCGTGCTCGGCCCACTTCCAGTAGTCGAGCGGCTTGAAGAAGCGCATGAAGTTGGTAGTGATCGGAATGTCCGGAGTCTTCGCTTTGAGCACCGAGTGCTCGATCTCGTAGCAGGCGAGCAGCTCGTCCGAGCAGAAGCGCATGAAGTCGAGCTGCTGGCTCGGGTTGGGCCACGTCGGCGTCGTGCGCGGCGGGATCACCTCGTCCCACGACGCGTAGCGCTGGGACCAGAAGTCGGTGCCCCACGCGCGATTGAGGTCCTCGACCGAGCCATGGCGATCCTGCAGCCATGCGCGGAACGCGGCCGCGGAGACGTCGCAGTAGCACGCGGGCACGTGACAGGCGTACTCGTTGCCGACGTGCCACATCGCGAGCGCGGGATGCTTCGCGTACCGCTCGGCCAGGCGCTCGACCAGCCGCCGCGAACCCTCGCGGTAGACGGGGCTGCTCGGGCAGTAGTGCTGGCGCGCGCCGTGCCACAGCCGGGTGCCGCCGGCCAGGACCGGGAGCATCTCCGGGTGCGCGTGGGACATCCACGGCGGCGGCGACGCGGTCGCGGTGGCGAGGTCGACGGCAATGCCGCCCGCGTGCAGCATGTCCATGATCCGGTCGAGCCACTCGAAGTCGTAGCGGCCTTCCTCAGGTTCCAGCCGCGACCACGAGAAGATCGCGAGCGACACGATGTTGACGCCCGCCTCCTGCATCAGCCGGACGTCCTCCTCCCATACCCGCTCCGGCCACTGGTCGGGGTTGTAGTCGCCGCCGTACAGGATGTGCGGCAGGCGCTCGCCGAGCAGCGGCCGAGTGGTGGGTGTGCTCAGCCTTTGGTGGACCCGAGCGTCAGGCCGGCGACGAACTGCTTCTGCAGCAGGATGTACACCAGGATCGGCGGGATGCACGCGAGCAGCGCGCCCGCGGCGATGAGGTTGTTGTTGGTGAAGAACTCGCCCTGCAGGTTGTTCAGCGCGGTGGTGATGGGGCGCTTCGCCCCTGACTTCATCAACACCAGGGCCCAGAAGAAGTCGTTGTAGATGAAGGTGAACAGGAGCGTGGCCATGGCCGCCAGCGCGGGCCGGCACAGGGGCAGGATCACGCTCCACCAGATGCGCAGCACGTTGGCCCCGTCGACCAGCGCCGATTCGGTGATCTCCTTCGTGATGGTCTTCATGTAGTTGCTGAGCACGAACGTCGCGAAGCCGGTCTGGAAGACGACGTGGATGAGGATGATCCCGATGTACTGGTCGTAGAGCAGCGTGTTGTCGCTGAAGATCGCGAACGAGAAGTTCCAGGCGTTGATGTCGATCTCGCCGAAGTACGGGATCGGCGTGTGCAGGTACGCGTAGTACAGCGGGATGATGATGACCTGCGGCGGCAGCAGGTTGCCGGCGGTGAAGATCAGCAGCACGGTCAGGTTGAACTTCCAGCTGAACTGCGTGCAGCCGAACGCGACGAGCGAGGCGAGCAGGAGCGTGAAGATCACCCCTGGCACCACGACGACCAGCGTGTTCAGGTAGTACAGCGGCAGCTGGGCCTCGGTGACGAACGTCTGGTAGTTGATCAGCGTCAGACCATCCGCCGGCCACGAGATGTAGCCGTGCAGCGCGGTGTCGCCAAAGGTTCGCAGCGACGTGAAGATCGCCCACGCGATCGGGAACAGCCAGATCGCGACCATGGTGATCAGGAAGGCGTGCAGGGCCACGCGCGCGGGCTTGACTCGCGGGCGTTTGATCTGCACGTCGCGCCGGTTGACGGTTGCGGTCGCTGCGGCGGTGGCCATCAGAACGTCCTCATGACGCGGGTGAGGAAGGCGACGATGGGTACGAGCGAGATGACCAGCAGGACGACGGCGATGGCCGAGCCGAAGCCCACCAGGCTCGCCTCGCTGACGCTGTTGTTCGTGATCAGGATCGACAGCAGCTCGAGGCCGTTCTTGCCCTGGTTGATGATGAAAGCGATGTCGAAGGCGCGGAGGGACTCGATGGCGGTGACGACCACGACCACGACGTTGATCGGCGCCATCACCGGAAGCACCACGTTGAAGAAGGTCTGAACCTCGGTCGCGCCGTCCACCCGCGCCGCCTCTTTGAGCGACGGGTCGACGCTCTTCAGGCCGGCCAGGTACAGGATCATCACGTAGCCGATGTGCCGCCAGCTGGCCGCGACCAGGATGGCGTACAGGTTGATGCGCGGATTGCCCAGCCAATCGATCAGGTGCGAGTTGTGGGCGATGCCGAGGAAGTTGTTGATGAAGCCGTCCGTGGGCGTGTACTGGAGCTCCCAGATCAAGCCCACGACCGCGAGCGCGAGGACGACCGGCAGGAAGAAGATGCTCTGGTAGATGCGCGAGCCCCGCATCTCGCGGTCGAGCAGCACGGCGAACAGGATGCCCAGCGGCGTGGCGATGAAGGTCAGCCACAAAAGCCAGATCACGTTGTGGCTGAACGCCGGCCAGAAAAGGGTGTAGCCGGTGAACATGAACTGGTAGTTCTTCAGGCCCACGAAGTTCTTGGACGTGAGGTCGCTGAGCCCGTCCCAGTTGGTGAACGACAGCAGGACCGAGGTGATGGTCGGCAGCCAGATCAGGACGATGTCCAGCGCCAGCGGGATTCCGACCATCAGCAGCAGCAGCACCTTGTCGCGGCGCGTGAGGAGGGTGTAGCGCCGCCGGCGGGTGGTGACGAGGGCCCCCGCCTCGGGCGAACCGAGCGCCCGGGCGGGGGCTGTGCGCGTGGTGTTAGCCACGTTCAGATGATATTGGTGACTACTCCGGGGGCAGCGAGTCCCAGAAGCTCTGCATCTGGCTCTGGAGGCCCGTCGTGTCGGCGCTCGGGTTGGAGAGGAACTTCAGGAGGAAGCCCTGCATGCCGTTCGGGCCGGCGAAGTCAGGCCGCGAGTCGCGGTCGAAGTACTGCGTGATCTTCTGGGCGGCGCTCACGATCTGAACGGCCTTCTTGGTGAGAGGGGGGTACTGGCTCGTGTCGGCGTCGCTCGCGGTCGGGATCGAGCCGGGCGCGTGCTGCCAGTAGAGGACCTGCGTCGAGCCCTTGGCCAGGAACTCCATGAAGGCCTTGGCCTGCCCGAGGTCCGCGCTCAAAGTCGGTGACTTCTTGCTGACCATGTAGACGTCGATCGGAGCGTCGAGCGCCTTCTCGGCGTCGAACGAGGTGCCGAGGTCGGGGAACGGGAAGAAGTCGAGCTGGTCGACGTCGGCCTGGCTGCCGCTGGCCTTGAACTCGTCGGAGACGAACAGGCCGAGCAGGTACATGCCCGCCTGCTTGCGCAGCAGCTGGTCCGCGCCCTGCTCCCACGTGAGGCCCGCGAAGGCCGGGGAGTAGTACTGCGTGATCTCGCTCCACTTCTTGAAGACGGCGGTGACCTTCGGGTCCGTCCACTTCTGGCCGTTGGCGCCGGTCAGGAGGTTGACGTGGAAGTCGTAGCCGTTCATGCGCAGGTTGAGGATGTCGAAGGTGCCCTGCGCCGGCCAGCCGTCCTTGTCGGCGAACGCGATGGGGATCAGCCCGTCCGACTTCATCTTGGCGCAGAGGGCCTTGAAGTCGTCCCAGTTCGTGGGCACCGAGTAGCCCTTGGCCGCCCAGACGTCCTTGCGGTAGAAGACCGCCCACGGGTAGTAGTCGGTCGGAACCGCGTACACATGGCCGTCGTTGCCCTTGACCGAAGAGGCGAAGCCGGCCGTGTAGTTCGAGCTCACCGCGCTCCAGACGTCGTCGATCGGCGTGACTAGGCCCTTGTCCGCGAAGAACCGCATGCGGTGACCGGAGAACCAGGTGAAGACGTCCTCGGGCGTGCCGCCGAGGTACTGGCTGATCTGGTTCTGGAAGGTGCCGTGGTCGACGGTGTTGATGGTGGTCTTGGTGCCGCCGTTGGCCTGGTCGAAGGCGTCGACGATGGCCTGGATGCCTGCCTTCGAGTTCGGGTCGGAGCCGTTGCTGCCCAGAGTCAGCTTGCCGCCGGTGGCGGTGATGCCGGTCGTCCCCGACGACGTGCTGGTGCCGCCGCAGGCCGCGATGAACGCGGCGAGGCTGCCGTAGGCGCCGGCCTTCAGAACGTCCCGGCGGGAGAGATCCAGGTCCAGTGGCAGCTCCAGGCCCGTGTTTCCGAGCATGAGCCGGTTGCGAACCCGTTTGGCTTCCCTTGAATCACCCATAGACTTCCTCCTCTTTGTTGGGGCCCGGCCGCACCGGCGATGTGGCCGTGTTGGCGTCGGCTTTAGCGGAGGGTTACAGATTCGGTCACATTTGTCAATTCCCAAGTTTCGCTTCTGCTCACTATTGATCGGAAACGATCAATGCCGTAGGATCGGGCGAATGCTGGCGGCCGAGCGGAGACGCCTGATCGGAGAGAGCATCCGGTCGCGGGGCGTAGTGTCGGTCGCGGAGATGGCCCACGCCCTGGGCACCACCGAGATCACGCTGCGCCGCGACCTGCGGTCGATGGCGCGGGAGGGGCTGCTGGTCCGGACGCACGGCGGCGCCGTGCTGCCGGCGGCCCTCGGCCACGAGCCCAGCTACTCGGAGAAGGCGCGCCAGGCCGGCCCTGAGAAGGCCGCGATCGCGCAGCTGGCGCGCAGCCTCATCCGCCCTGGCGACTCGATCTTGCTAGGACCGGGCACGACCACGCTCGCGCTTGCGCGCCTGCTCGGAAGCTCGCCCGAGCTGACCGTGGTCACCAACTCGCTGCTCGTCGCCCAGGCGCTGATGGAGGCGCCGCACGTGGAGGTGATCCTCACCGGCGGCACGCTCCGGCGGTCGATCCACGCGCTGGTGGGACCGGCGGCCGAGGAAGCGGTGCGGTCGCTGCGCGCCTCCCAGGCGTTCATCTCGGGCAACGGGTTCAGCGCCGAGCGCGGGCTGAGCACGCCAAGCCCGCTCGTCGCCGCGACCGACCGGGCGCTGGCGGGCGCGGCGCAGCAGGTCGTGGTGCTCGCCGACCACACCAAGATCGGGCAGGAGACGATGTGCCAGACGGTGCCCGCGGGCCGGGTGCACACGCTGATCACGGATGCGAAGGCTTCGCCTCGCGAGCTCGACGCGATCCGCGAGGCCGGCGTCGAGGTGCTGGTGGCCGGCGCCGCCGAGCATGAGAAGAAAAATTCAGCCTGACGGGGCGGAGCCGCCCCGCCGCGACCACGAAGGCGATCGAGCCGCGCCCGAGGCCACCTCTCAGCCGGGGTTGAACCGCCGTCCGCTGGAGCTGCCGGACGGGCGCTACCTCATCGCCTACGAGCGCGCGAAGAAGCCCGCCGATGCCTGAGCTGCGATTCGACCCGCTGCGGCGCGAATGGGTCGCGTACGCCACCGAGCGCAACGACCGCACGTTCCTGCCCAAGGATTTCTGCCCGCTGTGCCCGAGCGGTCCAGGCGGCCGCTCCGAGGTGCCGCTCGACACATTCGAGGTGGTTGTCTTCGAGAACCGCTTCCCCGCCTTCGGTCCGGACCGCGTGCGCGGGCGCCCGGTGCGACCCGCCACCACCGGCTGCGAGGTCGTGGTCTACACGCCCGAGCACGAGCTGCAGCTGGCGCAGCTGCCCCTCGATCGCGTCCGGCTGCTCATCGACGTGTGGGCGGACCGCTACGTCGAGCTCGGCTCTCGACCCGAGGTCGCGTACGTGTACATCTTCGAGAACAAGGGCGAGGCGGTCGGCGTGACACTGCACCATCCCCACGGCCAGATCTACGCGATGCCCTTCATCCCGCCGTTTGCGCAGGCGGAGCTGGACTCGGCGCGGGAGAGGCTCGAGGATGACGGCGTGTGCCTGCACTGCGAGGAGGTCGCGCGCGAGACCGCCGGGCCGCGGCGCGTGCTCGCCAACGAGTCGATCAGCGCGTTCGTGCCGCACGCGGCGCGGTGGCCGTACGAGGTTCACGTGTACCCGCGCCGCCACGTGGCCTCGATCGCGGACCTCGACAGCGCCGAGCGGGACGACCTCGCGAGCGCCCTGCTGCGCACCGCCGGCGCGTACGACGCGCATTTCGGATTTTCGACGCCTTACGTGATGGCGATGCACCAGGCCCCGACCGACGGCGGGTCGTGGCCGCAGGCCCACCTGCACTTCGAGTTCTATCCGCCCCACCGCCGCCGTGACCGGCTGAAGTACCTCGCGGGCGTCGAGCTCGGCGCGGGTACGTTCGTCAACGACACGAAGCCCGAGGACACCGCGGCGCAGCTGCGCAAGGCCGCCGAGCTCTCCGTTCCCAATCCGCTGATTAGTGCATAGGATGTAGCGCCATGGCATCGGTGACGTACGACCGTGTGACGAAGCGGTTCACCGGTGGGACGACCGCGGTGAAAGACCTGTCGCTCGACATCAAGGACACCGAGTTCATGGTCCTGGTCGGACCTTCGGGCTGCGGCAAGTCGACGGCGCTGCGCATGCTCGCAGGACTCGAAGAGATCACGGAGGGCGAGATCCGCATCGGCGACACCGTCGTCAACGAGATGCCGCCGCGGGACCGTGACATCGCGATGGTGTTCCAGTCCTACGCCCTCTACCCGCACATGACGGTCCACGACAACATGGCGTTCGGCCTGCGCATGCGCGGCATGCCGAAGCCGGAGATCGAGAAGCGGGTGGCCCACGCGGCCGAGATCCTCGAGCTCGGTCCGCTGCTCAAGCGCAAGCCGCGCCAGCTCTCGGGCGGCCAGCGGCAGCGGGTCGCGCTGGGCCGCGCCATCGTCCGCGAGCCCCAGGCCTTCCTGCTCGACGAGCCCCTCTCCAACCTCGACGCCAAGCTCCGCGTCCAGACCCGCATCGAGCTCCAGAAG
>DATGEO010000163.1:0-9376 GCA_035310015.1 Candidatus Dormiibacterota bacterium
GTGAGCGCGCCGCCGCAATCGGCCAGCGCGCGCCGAAGGGCGGCTGCTTGCGTTGCGGCGATCTGCCCTTTCGAGTCCCGGTCCCTCGCGCACACGGCCAGGGCGGCGGCGATGGCCACGGCTGCGACGACGTCCTCGCGTCCAGCGCGGCGTCCCCATTCCTGGGGGCCGCCGAAGAGCAGCGGGTCGAGGCGCACGCCATCGCGGACGAACAGCGCTCCGCCCCGTCCGGCGCCGAGCTTGTGGCCGCTGAACGACACGAGGTCGGCCCCGGTCGGGAGATCGACCCATCGTGGCCCGGCGCAGGCGTCGACGTGGACGAGCGCGCCGACGTCATGGGCGCGCCGGATCATCTCGGCGACAGGCTGGACGGTTCCGACCTCGTTGTTGGCGAGACCGACGGAGACGAGCTTGGTGCCGGGCGTGATGGCGTCGGCGCTCGCTCGGGCGGTGGCGTCGACGGGCGCGATGGTGACCGGATGCCCGTCGGCCTGGAGGCGGCGGACCGCTGCGAGCACGGACTGGTGCTCGGCCGCCCATGTGAGGATGCTCGCTTCGGGGCCCAGCCGGCGCGCGGCGCCGAAGAGCGCGAGGTTGACGGCTTCGGTGCCGGACGAGGTGAACGTGATCTCGGTGCGATCGGCGTGGATCTGCTGGGCGAACAGGTCGCGCGCATGGTCGAGGGCGGCGCGGGCGGCGCGGCCTTCGGCGTGAAGGCTGGATGGATTGGCCGCCGGCAGGTCGCGGATCGCGGCCGTGACCTCGGGCAGTACCGGCGCCCCGCCCGCGTCGTCGAGATAGACGCGACCAGGTTCGGCCTTATGGATCGCCCCCGAGCCGAACACACCCGATGTCAAGTTAGGTTTCAACCTCCGGCGGGACAACCCGGGCTGTTAAGAGCACTCGCGCGCGGTGGCGCGCGCCTCAGCCCCGGCTGTGGTCGGGCTGGTGGAGCAGGTCTTTGAGCGTGCCCTGGAAATTCTTCAGGTAGAGGTGCACGTCGAGGATCTCGTCGACCGTGATCGGCTCGGGCGCAGGCAGGCGGTCGCTGTCGCTTGCGCTCTCACCGACCAGCGTCACCGCGTTCGCCGTCTCGACCGACTCCACCTCTTCGACCGCGCCGCCAGCGATCGCCAGCACGACGATGAACGTCACCTGGCACTGCGCGCACGTCACCTGCAGGTGGAAGCGCTCCTCCTCGTGGCTGAGGACCTGGATGTCGCAGCCCTTCAGGCTGCGGCCGCAGACGGGGCAGTTGTAGAAGCGAGCCCGGTCGCGGATGAACTCGATGATGCTCATCGCGCGCCAATATTACGCCGCACGCTCAGGCGTCAAGGGCCGTCAGCGCCGCCCTTCGATGCAGGTGCACCCGTCGCGTCCGACCACCGCCGAGTGCACGGTGCGCGCGGGCAGGACCATGCGGTCGCCGGCCCGCAGCGGGATCGTCTTGCCGGACCCTTCGAGCACGAAGTCGATCGATCCGTCGACGCAGTAGAGAACTTTCTCGTAAGGATGGTCGTGCGCGGCGTAGCGATCGCCCGGACCGTTCGACCACGAGTAGCAGCCGCTCGCTTCGGACCGCAGCCTGGCCATCAGCTCGTCGAACCGGCTCGCGGGAGCGGCCATGACCCGATTCTAAGATTGCTGCAGTGGAGCCCCGGTTTCTCGCCGACTGCAACGTAGGGCGGCTCGCGCGCTGGCTGCGCGCGCTCGGCTACGACGCGTCCTACCACGCGCAGATCGGCGACGCCGAGCTGGTGCGCGAGGCCGCGGCGGAGGGCCGCGTGCTGCTCACCCGCGACCGCGACCTCACCAAGCGCCGCGTCATCCAGTCCGGGCTGGTGCGCGCCATCCTCATCCGCGACGACGACGTGAGGACGCAGCTCCGCCAGGTCTTCACCGACCTCGGCCTCGACCTCACGCATTCGCTCACGCGCTGCATCGAGTGCAACTCGCGGCTCGAGCCGCGCGCCGCCGGCATCGTCGCCGGCCTCGTGCCGCCGTACGTCAGGAACACGCAGACGCGCTATTCGCAGTGCCCGAGCTGCGGCCGCGTGTACTGGGCCGGTACGCACTGGCGCCGCATGCACGAGGCACTCGCCGGCCTGTGAAGGACATCCTGCGCCGCCTGGTCGCCGGCGAGCTCACCGAGGACGAGGCGATCGTCGAGCTGCGCACGCAGCAGCTCGAGGAGCTGAGCGGCCGCGCCCGCCTCGACCTCGGGCGCTTTCTTCGGCGCGGCATCCCCGAGGTGGTCCTCGCGCTCGGCAAGTCGCCGGAGGATGCGGCGCGCCTCACCGTCGCGATGGCCCAGCGCCAGGGGCAGGGCCTGATCAGCCGCATGTCCGCCGCGCATCAAGCGGCGCTGCGGACCGCCGCGACCAAGGCGGACCTCGAGGTCATCGCCTACGCGAGCTCCGCGCGGGTCGTCCGCACGGGATGGGCGCCCGAGGCCGTCGACGGTCGAGTCGGCATCCTCACCGCGGGCACGTCCGACCTCCCCGTCGCCGACGAGGCCCGCATGGTCGTCGAGGCGACGGGGCTGCAGGTTCGGCTCGAGGCCGACCTCGGCGTCGCCGGCCTGCACCGCTTCGTCGGTCCGCTCGCCTCCATCCTCGAGTGGGGCGCCGACGTGCTCGTCGTCGCCGCGGGCATGGACGGCGTGCTGCCGGGGCTGGTCGCCGGCCTCGTCGCGGTCCCGGTGATCGGCCTGCCGGTCTCGACCGGCTACGGCCGCGGGGGCGCGGGCGAGGCAGCCCTGCTGACGATGCTTCAGTCGTGCTCCACCGGGCTGAGCGTCGTCAACATCGACAACGGCGTCGGCGCCGGCACGGCCGCGGTCCTGATCGCCGCCGGAGCAGCTTCGGCGCGCACGCCTAGCGCCGGCGAGGGCGCCGCAGCACGACGACCGCGGCCACAATCGCGCCGGCGATGAGCATCACGAGAAAGACCGGCGCAAGCGTCCGCCAGACGTCGGCGCCGCCCGGGATCGCAAACGTGAGGCTGAGCACGAAGATGGCGGCCGCCACGCCGGCGATCAGCCACGGGAACCCGCGCCTTGGGCGACCGTAGAAGAACATCCACAGGCGGCCCGGCCGCTTGCGCTGGCTCACAGCAACTCCGCCAGCTCCGCCAGCGACCCGATGGTCGGGATTCCGTCGCCGGGCGAGCGTTCGGCGTGGGCGGTGCAGATGATCGCCTGCATGCCGACCGCGCGCGGTCCCTCGTAGTCCTCGCGCACGCGATCGCCAACGAACAGCGCCCGACCGGCATCCACGGCCACCGCCTCGAGCGCGGCACGATAGATCTCGGGCGCGGGCTTGCGCCACCCGACCTGGCTGGAGAAGACAACGCCGTCGACCCTTCGCCCGATGCCGTTGCCTTCGACCTGGCGCAGCATCATCTCCGGCGGAAACGGCGCGTTCGAGCACAGCGCCCGCCTGAAGCCGTTGTCGCCGAGCCACTCCAGCACCTGCAGCCCTGCCGAGTCAACGCATGCGGCCCGGTCCCACACCTGCTGCTCCGCGTCGAGGATCTCGTACAGCAGGCCGCGCGGTAGATCCAGGCCGGCGCGGTCGCGCCAGGCGCCGGCGAAAACGTCCAGGTACGAGATCTCGTCGGTCGACGGCGTGTGGACGAACTCCTCGAGCGGCAGCAGCACGCGCTCCATCAGCTCCGACGCCGGCGCCGCGGGCCGCCCGGTCGCCGCGGCGATGGCGGGCCGGAAGCGCTCGACCACCGCCAGCAGCTCGGCGGCCGGATACTCGAAGGTCACCAGGGTGCCGCCGTAGTCGAACAGCACGGCCTGGATCCCGGGCGAGAGGCGCATCCGAATATCCTGAGCGCGTGCCGAAACGCACGTCGGCGGCGCTGACCCATCTCGACGCTCGCGGTGCGGCGCGCATGGTCGACGTCGCCGGCAAGGCGACCACCAAACGCGAGGCGCTGGCCGAATGCGTCGTACGCATGTCGGCCGCGACGATCGATGCCGTGCGCAAAGGCACGGCCAAGGGTGACGCCCTCGCGGTGGCGAGAGTCGCGGGCATCATGGCCGCGAAGCGCACGCCGGACCTGATTCCGCTCTGCCACCCGCTGCCGCTGACGAGCGTAAGCGTCGAGTTCGAGTTCACCCCCGACGGCGTTCGCATCCTCTCACGCGCCCGCGTAACCGGCCGGACCGGGGTGGAGATGGAGGCCCTGACGGCCGCGGCCGTGGCCGGGCTGACACTAATAGATATGACGAAGGGCGTCGAGCGCGGGGTCTGGCTGGAAAAGGTGCGGCTGCTCGAGAAATCCGGCGGGCGCTCGGGCACCTGGAAGAGACCGCCGGCGACGTGACGGCGGCACCGCGGGCGCACGTCATCACCGTCAGTGACGGCGCATTCCACGGCAAGCGCGAGGACACCAGCGGCGCGGCGGTGATTGAGATGCTGAAGGCGGGCGGATTCGAGGTCGGCCGGCCGCAGGTCGTACCCGACGAGCGCGGCCAGATCACCGACGCGATCGTCAGCGCGGCAAGCGCGGGCAACCGGCTGATCGTGACCACCGGCGGCACGGGCCTCGGACCGCGTGACGTAACGCCCCAGGCGACGAAGGACGCGATCGACTACGACGTGCCCGGCCTGGGCGAGGCGATGCGCCGCGCGGGCGCGGAGTCGACGCCGATGGCGGCGCTGTCGCGAGGCATCGCCGGGGTGCGCGGGGCCTCGCTCGTGCTCAACCTGCCGGGCAGCCCCAAGGGCGCGCGCGAGTCGCTGCAGGCCGTGATGCCTGTGCTGGCCCACGCGCTGGCGCTGCTGCAGGGCGACACCGAGCACCGCTGATCCGCGTGTGAACATCAACGCCGACCTCGGCGAGGGCTCGGGCGACGACGAGACCATCCTCCGTCACGTCGACAGCGCCAACATCGCGTGCGGAGCTCACGCCGGGTCCCTCTCCATCTCGATCGCGACCGTGTGGCGCTGCCGCGACCTCGGGGTCGAGGTCGGCGCCCACCCGGGTTACGAGGATCGAGCGGGGTTCGGCCGCATCGAGAGATCGCTGGACGCCGCCGAGCTGGAGGCGCTGGTCGCCGTCCAGGTCGCCGGCCTCGCCGCGATCGCCGACGTGGCGTACGTGAAACCTCACGGCGCGCTGTACCACCGCTGCCAGCAGGATTCGGATGCCGCCGCGGCCGTCGTCGGGGTGGCCGCGCGGCACGGAGCCGGCATCGTCGCGCAGCCCGGCTTCGAGCTCGAGCGCGCCGCCCTGCGCGCGGGGGTCGATTTCTATCGCGAGGGATTCGCAGATCGCCTCCTTTTTCCGGACGGGAGCCTGGCGCCGCGGTCGCACCCGGGCGCGGTTCTGGCGCCGGACGAGGCGGCCGAGCAGGCGGTGCGCCTCGCTCGCAGCGCGCACCTCGACACGATCTGCGTCCACGGCGACTCGCCAGGCGCGGGAGCCGTCGCGGCGGCGGTGCGCAAGGCCCTCACCGAGGCCGGCGTCGAGACGGCTCCCCTGCGGCAGCGCGCCTAGGCGGTGGAGGCGCTCGTCCTCAAGCTCGTCCTCACGCCCGTGCTCGTCGGCGCGGCGAGCATGGCCGGACGGCGATGGGGAGGCGGCGTCGGCGGGTGGCTCGTCGGCATCCCGTTCACGTCCGGCCCCATCGCCTTCTTCCTCGCGCTCGAGCCCGGGCCGCACTTCGCGGCCGACGCCGCGGTAGGCATCCTGGCCGGCACGGTCTCCCAGGCGGCGTTCGCCCTCGCCTATGCGTGGGTCGCGCTGCGCGCGGGCTGGCCGGCGAGCCTGGCTGCCGCGGCCGTCGCTTTCCTCGCCGTCACCGCGGTGTTGAAGTTGGCGGCTGCAGCCCTGTCCGTGACGACCGTGCTCGTGCTCGCCTCGCTGGTGCTGGCCATCCGGGTGATGCCTCGAGCTCGCGCGCACGACGAGCCCGCCCCGCGGCTGCCATGGTGGGACATCCCCGCGCGCATGCTCCTCGCGACCGCGTTCGTGATCGCGCTCACCGAAGCCGCGCCCGCGCTCGGCTCCCGTCTCGCCGGGCTGCTCGCGCCCTTTCCGCTGTACGCAACGGTGCTCGCCGCGTTCGCGCACAGGCTGCAGGGCGCCGAGGCGGCGATCGCGGTGCTGCGCGGGCTGCTGCTAGGTCTTTTTGCCTTCGCCGCGTTCTTCATCTCCGTCGCGCTCCTGCTCGTGCCGGCGGGGATCGCCGTCGCGTTCGCCGTGGCGGTGGCCGCGGCGATCGTCGTGCAGGCCGGCTCGCTGCTCGCCGGCCGCGCCCTCAAAATCGCTTAGCAGGGTGATGAGCGAGATCGAGGAGCTCACCGAGCTGGACGACCTGCGGGCGCTGGTCGAGCTGTTCAGCGAGGTATGGGGAAGCTCCGGAGATCCGCCGCTCAACTCCAACACGCTGCGGGCGATGGCGCACTCCGGCAACCACATCGCGGGCGTGCGCGCGGACGGGCGGTTGGTCGCGGGCATCGTGGGCTGGCTCGGCATCCACGGGACGGACGACCTGCACCTGCACTCGCACATCCTTGGCGTCCTCCCCGGACATGAGGCGAAGGGTCTTGGCTTTGCGCTGAAGCAGCATCAGCGCACGTGGTGCCTCGAGCGGGGCGTGCGGGCGGTGGAGTGGACGTTCGACCCGCTCGTCCGCCGCAACGCCCACTTCAATCTGGCCAAGCTCGGGGCCGAGGCCTCGCGCTACCTCGTCGACTTCTACGGCGGCATGCGCGACGGCATCAATGCCGGCGCCGAGTCCGATCGCATCCTGATCCGCTGGGACCTCGAATCGCAAAACGCAAGAGCCGCGGCGGCCGGACATCCCGTCGAACCGAAGCCTGGTCCGGACGCAGTGCTCGTGCAGGTGCCCGAGGACATCGTCGCGATCCGTCGCCACGACCCGGAACTTGCGCGCCGCTGGAGGCTCGATGTGCGCGAGGCTCTGACGGGCCCTATGGCGCGCGGCTACCGCATCACGGGTTTCACGCGCACATTCGAGTACGTGCTCGAACGTGGCTAGACTTTTTGGGTGCTGCAGGTCGGGGACAAGGCGCCCGATTTCAAGCTGCCCACGACGGGCAACCACGAGCTAACGCTGGCCGAGGCGCTCGAAAAGCACAAGGCTCTCGTCTTCCTTTTCTATGTGCTCGATTTCACCGGTGGTTGAAGGACCGAGCTGACCGAGTTTCGGTCCAGGTATCCAGAGGCTGAAGCCGCCGGCATCGGCATCTACGGCATCAGCGTCGACTCCGTCTTCTCGCACCAGGCGTTCGCGACAGAGCTGGGCGGGCTGCCGTTCGAGCTGATCGGCGACTTCGAGCGCAAGCTCGTGACCGCGTTCGGCGTGCGCCGCGACGACGTGGAGGGTTACTCGGGGATGGCCAAGCGCTCCGTTTTCATCATCGACCGCAGCGGTGTCATCCGCTGGACCTGGGAGCGCTCGAAGGAGGAGCCGCAGCCGGATTACGACCGCGTCCTCGCCGAGGCCAGGAAGGTCGCGGAGCAGTGACCGCCGCGGAGGTCATCCGTCGCATCGAAGGAGGCTGGAACGAGCTGGCGTCATTGGCTGCGGGCATGGACGACGAAGGCCTGTCGCTGCATCGCGCGCCGGACGGTTGGGCGGTCAAGGACCACCTCGTTCACGTCGCGGCGTGGGAGCACTGGCTGATCGCGCTGTTCGAGCAGCGCGACAAGCTGGCGGCCATGGGCGCTTCGGGTTCGGCTCGCGACGTCGACGCCATCAACACCGCCGTCTACGAGAGGCATCGCGACGACAGCGCGCAGCAAGGGCTCGAATACTTCCGCGACGCCCACAAGCAGCTGATGGCGGTGCTGCGCCAGCAGTCAGACCACGATCTCGAGCGTCCGTACAAGACCTTCTTCGCGGCCGGCGCCGAGACCGACGAGCAGCCGGTGCTCGAAGCCGTGGCCGCCAACACGTACGACCACTACTCCGATCACCTGAGGTGGATCAGGGAGCAGGTAGGGTAGCGAGCGCCTGGGCCTGCTCCAGCCGCCGCGCGCGGGCCTGCGCGGCGGTGACCTGCACGAAGCGCAGCGAATCGCCCGGCGCGAGCTGCGCCGCGACCGGCAGCGACGCCGACACCACGGTCGCGATCACCGGATAGCCGCCCGCGGTCTGATGGTCGGCCAGGAGCAGGATCGGGCGGCCAGAGCTCGGAAGCTGCACCGCCCCCGCCACCAGCCCGAACGACAGCAGCTCCTCGCCCGTGGCCTGCAGCGTCGCGCCCTCGAGCCGGTAGCCCATGCGGTCGGAGTCGTGGCCGACCGTGAACGTCTCGGCGAACAGCGCCTGCCGGCTGCCGGGGTCGAGCCGCCGGGCGTGCGGCCCGGGCATCACGGCCAGCGCATGCTCGGAATAGCGGGGCCGCAGGCCCTCCGCTAGCCGCCGGCCCGCGACCGACGGCGAGGCGCGCTCGATCGCGAACGCGAGCTCGTCGCCCGCGGCCAGCGCCCGGCCGTGCATCCCGCCCCGCGAAGCCATCAGGCTCGTCGAGCGGGAACCCAGCCAGCGGTCCCCTTCGAAGCCGCCACCCACCGCGATGTAGGCGCGCGCGCCGGATCGCCTGCCGCCGAAGTGGACTCGGCTTCCGGCGGCGACGAACACGCTCGTCCATGTCTCCACCGGTTCGCCGTTGATGCGCGCGTCGAGGTCGGCGCCGGTGATGGCGATGACGCATGCGTGCTCGACGCCCAGCACGGGGCCGGTGAGCGTGCACTCGAGCGTCGCGTCCTGGGGCGCGTTGCCTACGAGCAGGTTCGCGGCGCGATGCGCGAAGCGGTCCATGGCGCCGCCCGGGGGCACCCCGGCCGCGATCGCGCCCGGGCGGCCAAGGTCCTGGACGGTCGTCAGCAACCCGGCTTCGACGACGGTGAACGCGACCGTCATCGCGCGAAGAACTTCACCCGGTCGCCGGCGCGAAACAGGCAGGGCGGGTCGGAGTCGGGAAGGAAGGGCCTGACGGTCGTGCGGCCGATGAGATGCCATCCGCCCGGCACGGGCAGCGGGTAGATGCCGGACTGGCGGCCGGCGATCGCGACCGAGCCCGCCGCCACCTGGATGCGGGGCACGGGGCGCCGCGGCAGCTCGAGCTCCTCGGGCAGCGGGCCGAGGTATGCCCACCCGGGCACGAATCCGACCAGGAACACGCGGTAGATGGGGCGCACGTGCGCCGCGATCACCGCCTCCACCGACAAGCCGAGCATCGCCGCCACCTCGGCCAGGTCCGGGCCGTCGTACGCCACCGGGATGCGGTGCAGGCGGCCGGGCACGGCCATCTTGGGGCGCTTGGCGGCCAGCCGCTTGATCGCAGCGCCCAGCGACTCGTGCGTCGCCTGCTCCGGGTCGAAATGC
>DATGEO010000164.1:0-4300 GCA_035310015.1 Candidatus Dormiibacterota bacterium
AGCGCGCTGCGCATCCGCAGCGGGTCGACATCGACGGGTGGCAGTCCGTCCGCGAGCTCGGTCTTCACGTCGACGCCACCCGCCTCGGCTTGAGCCTCGAAGGCCGCCGCCGTATCCCGGACGAGCTCCGCGGCATCCACCGGCTCCCGGTGCAGAGCGAGGCTGCCCGTGTCGGTCAGGGCGAGGGCGCGAAGGTCTTCGACGAGTCTTTCGAGCGCGTGCGTGGCGTCGACGATCGGCGCGAGGTGCTCCGCGTCGGCGGGATACACGCCGTCGGCGATAGCCTCAGCCTGCGCCTGAATGACCGCCAGCGGTGTGCGGAGCTCGTGCACCACGTCGGCCAGGAAGCTGCGCCGCCGCTCGTCGCTCGTCTTGAGGCGAGCCGACATGGCGTTGAATGCGCGCGCTACCGACCGGATCTGCCTCGGACCTTCTTCCGCGACGCGCGCCGAATAGTCGCCGCGCTCCACGCGGCGGGCGGCTTCGATGAGGTCGTCCATCGGCCTGGCGAACCGGCTCATGCCACCCGCCCCCACGACCGCCAGCACGATCACGCCGATGACCACGATGGGTACGAGAGGGAAGGGGCCTGGCCCGCGGTGCTCCACCGCACCGAACACAGCGAACGAGACGAGGGAGGAGAAAGCGAAGAGCAGCAGCACAGCCAGGCACCCGAGCCTCCAGACAAACCGCGGCGGCCCGCCGCGCCACCCTTGCGGCGGAGGCCACGGCCGGTCTTCCGGCCACCAGGGCGGCCGCCGTCGAGGCGGCCGGTCCCAGCCGCTGCTCATCCGGGCGCCGGCGCTTCGGCGAAGCGGTAGCCAACGCCGAAAACGGTCAGCAGGTAGCGAGGCGAGCGCGGGTCGGGCTCGATCTTGCGGCGGATGTTCTTGACGTGGGCGTCGATCGCGCGCTCGTACGACTCGAACGCTACGCCGCGCACCGACTCGAGCAGCTGCGCGCGCGTGAACACGCGCCCCGGCTGGCGCGCCATCGTCGCGAGGATCTCGAACTCGGTCTTGGTGAGGTCGATGCGCCGGCCTTGGAAACGCGCGTCCATGCGGGGAACGTCGAGCTCGACGTCGTCGCCGACGCGGATGACCTCGGCCGGCTGCCTCATTCCCTCCGCGCGCCGCAGCACCGTGCGGATGCGCGCCACGAGCTCCTTCGGGCTGAACGGCTTGGTGACATAGTCGTCCGCGCCGAGCTCGAGCCCGACGAGCTTGTCGGACTCGTCGCTGCGCGCGGTGAGCATGATGATCGGCACGTCGCCCTCCCGGCGCAGCTCGCGTGCGACGTCCAGCCCGTTTTTGCCCCGCAGCCCGAGGTCGAGCACGATCAGGTCCGGCCTTCCGGTGCGCGCCGTGCGCAGCGCGGTCGGTCCATCAGTAGCGACCAGCACGGCGAACCCGCCGTGCTGGAGATAGTCGCGCACCACCTGCACGATGCGCGGCTCGTCGTCAACGACAAGGATGGTCGCCACGGTGGCGACCATCCTAAGGTCCGGCATGCCCTACTTCTGGTCGGGCGCCGGAGGGGTTGGGGGAGGAGTCGAGGAAGGGGTCTCGCCGTGCGCGCGCTGGTGCCACTCGCGCATGCGCTCTTCGATCGCCGGAGGAACTCCGCCGCCGTAGCCGCCCATGCCGTGCCCGCCGTAGCCCCAACCGCCCCAGCCGCGGCGCCAGCCGAAGAAGCCGAGGGCCACGATCCGGAAGAAGATGAACCCGAGAAACAGGAAGAACAGCAGGCCGAAGATCCAGCCGAACCCGAAGAAGTGCGGGCCGTAGCCGTAGTAGTACGGATACGGAGCCATGGCCGTCGTGCCTTGGGGCACGTGCTGCGAAAACCCGTCAGACCATCCGGCCTGATAGGCGATCACGCCGACGACGGCGATGATGATCACCGTCACCAGCAACGAGAGAATTCCGAGACCGCGTCGCATTTCACTTCACTCCTTGCAACCGATGAACTTGATGGTTCTCAGCATTCCGCGGACTTGTGAACGAGATGTGAAGGGGTCGTGGATGCGGTTTGGAGATCGCGACGAGAGAACGAGCCCACTACAATTCCGCGCCATGAGAGGGTCCGGTGGCCAGCCTGCTGATCAGGGGCTTCGTGCTCGGCTTCGCGATCGCGGCTTCGCCCGGCCCGATCTTCTTTCTCTGCCTTAGGCGAACCTTCCTGCGCGGCTGGCGCGCCGGTGCTGTCTCAGGCCTCGGGGTCGCGACGGCCGACGGTTTCTATGCGGCGGTCGCGGTGTTCGGCATCGCCGCCGTGGCGAGCGTGGTGGCAGGCGGAGCTAAGTGGCTCGCCCTCGCAGGCGGCGCGGCGCTGATCGTGCTCGGCGCGCGCTCGGTGCTCGATCGCCCCGCCGCCGCGTCCGATCAATCAGCGGCGACAGGACGCGGCCTCGCCTGGGCCTACGCCTCGACGCTCGGCCTGACGATCACGAACCCCGCGACCATCATCTCGTTCGCCGCGCTCGCCGCCGCGCTCGGCGCCGGTTTGCGCGGCGGGTTCGCGCCGCCCGCCGTGGTCGTCGCCGGAGTGGCCCTCGGCTCGGCGACGTGGTGGCTCGCGCTCGCCGCCACGGCTGCCCTGCTGAGGACGCGCGTGACGCCGGCCGTGACGCGCGCGATCGGCGTCGTCAGCGGCCTCGCCATCGCCGTGCTCGGCGCCGTCGCGGTCGTCGCCGCCCTGGCTCAGTAACATCGACTTGCAGTGGGCGTGGAGAAGATCGAGCCCGGCGCGCGCGTCCGCCGGAGGCTCGAGAACGATCAAGTCATCTGGCTCACGACCGCCGGCAGGCAAGGCCGCCCGCACTCGGTGCCGGTGTGGTTCCTCTGGGACGGGGAGAGCTTCCTCGTCTATTCAGTGCCGGGCCGGAAGGTCGACGACATACGCGCCAACCCGCTCGTCGAGCTCCACCTCAACACCGATCGCAGCGGCGATTTCGTGGTGCGTTTCGAGGCGGAGGTCGAGATCATCTCCGATCCCACGCCCGCGAATCGCGTCCCGAAATACCTGTCGAAATATCGCGAGCAGATAAAGGGCTTCGGCTGGACCGCGAAGTACTTCGCCGAGACCTATCGCGTCGCGCTTCGCATCCGGCCGACCCGCATGCGCGCGTAGCCTTTGCCTGTGAAGCATCCACTGCGCTTCGGCCTCAAGCTCTCAGGTCAGGACACCAATGTCGACGCGCTGCGCGCCGTGTGGCGCATCGCCGACGAAGCAGGCTTCGACCACGTCTGGGACTTCGACCATCTCGCCGCGATCGGTGAGGGCGGTCCCGACCGCCCGATCTTCGAGGGCTGGTCGCTGCAGGCGGCGATGGCCGAGGCGACCAGACGCGTGCGCATCGGCTGCCTCGTCACCGGCAACACCTATCGCAACCCCGCACTGCTCGCCAAGATCGCGGTCACGGTCGACCACCTGTCCGGCGGGCGGCTCGAGTTCGGCATCGGCGCGGCGTGGGCGGAGATCGAGCATCAGATGTACGGCTTCGAGGGCCTCGACCACCGCGTGGGACGGCTCAGCGAGTCGCTGCGGATCATCAAGTCGCTCTGGACCGAGGAGCGGACCAACTTCGATGGTCGCTACTACCGGATGAAAGACGCGATCGCCAATCCGAAGCCGGTGCAGAAGCCGCATCCACCGATCTGGATCGGCGCATCCGGTGAGACGACCATGCGCCTGGTCGCGCGCTACGCGGACGTGTGGAACGCGGCGGGCGGCGACCCCAAGCGGACCGGCGAGCTGACCGCGGTGCTCGAGCAGGCCTGCGCGGCCATCGGCCGCGACCCGTCGGAGATCCGGCGTTCGGTGCAGTTCGGCTGGGACGGCCGCAACCGGAACGAGCTCGTCGAGCAGTGCGGCGCCTACCTCGAGCAGGGGTTGACGGAGCTCGTGCTCTACTTGCGCGGGCAGGAACCGACCGCGTTGGCGAACAAGGTCGCCGAGGCGCTTCCGGACCTGCGCAAGCTCGGCAGTGCCGAGCGACAATTGCGCTGACAGCCGACGGCTCTTCATCAGGAGGGTGGACATGGCGGACAGCGTCTATCGCGTGACCGAGCTGGTCGGGACCAGCACCCAGTCGTGGGAGGCGGCCGCCAAGTCGGCCATCGAGACGGCGGCGAAGACCCTGCGCGACCTCCGCGTGGCCGAGGTCGTACGCCAGGACGTGACGATCGAGAACGGGAAGGTGGCGAACTACCGCGTCCGGGTGAACGTCTCGTTCAAGTACGAGGGATCCGAGAAGTAAGCATCCTTCGCCCTCCCCTCTCCCGCTTGCGGGAGAGGG
>DATGEO010000165.1:0-12136 GCA_035310015.1 Candidatus Dormiibacterota bacterium
TCGGCGCGCACGATCGCGGTGGTCGGCGCCTCGCGCGATCCAGGAAAGGCCGGCGGCTCCGTGCCCTTCGGGCTGCAGCGCCGCGGTTTTCGCATCATCCCCGTGAACCCGTACGCGGACGAGCTCTTCGGCGAGCGCGTCTACCGCTCCCTGACCGACATCACCGAGCACGTGGACCTCGTCGACGTCTTCCGGCCGGCCGCGGATGCGCCGGAGATCGCCCGCCAGGCGGCGGCCATAGGCGCCGGGGCGCTGTGGCTGCAGCTGGACATCCGCTCGGCGGAGGCCCGGCGGATCGCCGAGGCGGCCGGGCTCGACTACGTCGAGGACGAGTGCACCGCGGTGGTCAGCGCCCTGCACCGGATCACGCCAACCGCCGCCGCCTAAACGAGCCTGGGCGCTTTAGCGCCCCTTGCACGCTACCGGCGACGGGCGGCACATGGCACGATTGAGGCAGTGGCCCGCGCACCAGCCAGACGCCGGCCGGCGGCTTCTGGAGCCCCCGCCGAAACCGCTGCCGCGCCCGACGCGGGCGTCCGCCGCCGCGTCGCCATCGAGGCCGTGACGCCTGAGGTCGACGGCGGCCGGTTCCCGGCCAAGCGCTCGGTCGGCGAGACAGTGATCGTGGAGGCCGACATCTTCGCCGACGGGCACGACTCGCTGACCGCCGTGCTCCGGCACCGCCACGAATCGTCCGCAGGCTGGACCGAGACGCCGCTGACGCCGCTGGTCAACGACCGGTGGCGCGGCCGCTTCGCCGTGACCAAGCTCGGCCGCTACCTGTTCACGGTCGAGGGCTGGGTCAACCCCTTCCAGACGTGGAGGAAGCAGCTGGCCAAGCGCGTCGAGGCGCGCCAGGACGTCAAGGTCGACCTGGAGATCGGCGCCCGGATGGTCGAGGCCGCGGCCGGCCGGGCACCCGCCCCCGACGCCGCTCGCCTGGCCGGGCTCGCGCAGGCCCTGCGCAAGCAGGGCGCGGCCATGCCCGCGGCCCAGCGCGACGAGCTCGAGACGCTCATGGACCGGTATGCGGACCGGAGCCTCTCCACGACCTACGCGCGAGAGCTCGAGATAGTGGTCGAGCCCGAGCGCGCGCGCTTCGGCGCCTGGTACGAGATCTTCCCGCGCTCGACCGGCAAGCCCGGCGTGCACGGCACCTTCAGCGACCTCGAGCGGCGGCTGCCTTACATCTCGGGCATGGGCTTCGACATCCTTTACCTGCCGCCGATCCACCCCATCGGCAAGACGCACCGCAAGGGCCGGAACAACAGCGTGAAGGCCGCGCCCGGCGACCCGGGCAGCCCGTGGGCGATCGGCTCGGACGAGGGCGGCCACAAGGCGGTCAACCCGCAGCTCGGGACGCTCGACGACTTCCGCCGGTTCGTGCGAGTGGCCGGCGAGCACGGCCTCTCGGTCGCCCTCGACATCGCTTTCCAGTGCTCGCCCGACCACCCGTACGTGCGCGAGCACCCGGAGTGGTTCAAGCACCGCCCGGACGGCACCATCCAGTACGCCGAGAACCCGCCGAAGAAGTACGAGGACATCGTCCCCTTCGACTTCGAGACGGAGGACTGGCGCGAGCTCTGGCAGGAGCTGCTTTCGGTCGTGGTGTTCTGGATCGAGCAGGGCGTGCGCGTGTTTCGCGTCGACAACCCGCACACCAAGCCGTTTCCCTTCTGGGAGTGGCTGATCCGCGAGATCCGGCAGCGCCAGCCGGATGTGATCTTCCTCTCCGAGGCATTCACGCGGCCGAAAGTGATGTACCGCCTGGCCAAGTGCGGCTTCAGCCAGTCGTACACCTACTTCGCGTGGCGCAACACCGCGTGGGAGATCGCCCAGTACCTCACCGAGATCTCGCAGCCGCCGATCAACGACTTCATGCGGCCGAACCTTTGGCCGAACACGCCCGACATCCTCAACGAGTACCTGCAGCACGGCGGGCGCCCGGCGTTCGCGGCGCGCTTCATGCTCGCGGCGACGCTCGGCGCGAGCTACGGCATCTACGGGCCGGCGTTCGAGCTGGGCGAGGCGCGGCCGCGCGAGCCGGCATCGGAGGAGTACCTCGACTCCGAGAAGTACCAGCTGCGGAGCTGGAACATCGACAGCCCCGACAGCCTTCGGGAGCTGATCACTGTCGTGAACAAGGTGCGGAGGGAGAACCCCGCGCTGCAGAGTGACCGCACGCTGCGGTTCCACTCGACCGAGAACGAATGGCTCGTCGGCTACACCAAGAGCACCGACGACCTGAACGATGTGGTGCTGACGGTCGTCAACGTCGATCCGAAGCGCACGCAGGCGGGCATGGTCACGCTGCCGCTCGACGACCTTGGCCTGCCCCGCGACAAGCCGTACCAGGCCCACGAGCTGCTGACCGGGGCGCGCTACGTGTGGAACGGCCCCCGCAACTACGTCGAGATCAATCCGGGCAGCGCACCGGGCCAGGTCTTCCGCTTCCGCCGCCAGCTCCGCACCGAGCACGATTTCGAGTACTTCATGTGATCCAGACAGTTCCCGTGCGCCGCCGCAAGCCGCAGGAGATCTTCCGTCTCGACGACGATCCGCTCTGGTACAAGGACGCGATCGTCTACGAGCTGCACGTGCGCGCGTTCAGCGACAGCAACGGCGATGGCAGCGGCGACTTCAAAGGACTGCTCGAGAAGCTGCCCTACCTGCAGGACCTGGGCGTCAGCGCGATCTGGCTGCTGCCGTTCTATCCCTCGCCGCTCCGCGACGACGGCTACGACATCGCCGACTACGCCAACGTCAACCCGATGTTCGGCGACCTGGGCGACATCCACCAGTTCGTCAGGGAGGCGCACCGCCGCGGGATGCGCGTCATCACCGAGCTCGTGTGCAACCACACCTCAGACCAGCACCCGTGGTTTCAGCGCGCGCGGCGCGCCCGGCCAGGGAGCGTGTACCGCGACTTCTACGTGTGGAGCGAGACCAACCAGCGCTACCAGGACGCGCGGATCATCTTCAAGGACTTCGAGGTCTCGAACTGGACGTGGGACCAGGTCGCGGGCGCGTACTACTGGCATCGCTTCTACTCCCACCAGCCCGACCTCAACTACGACAACCCGCGGGTGAAAGAGGCGATCTTCAAGACCGTCGACTTCTGGATGGACATGGGCATCGACGGCATGCGGCTCGACGCCGTGCCCTACCTGTTCGAGCGCGAGGGCACCAACTGCGAGAACCTCCCGGAGACGCACGAGTTCCTCCGCGAGCTCCGGCAGCACATCGACTCCAAGTACCCCAACCGCATGCTCCTCGCCGAGGCGAACCAGTGGCCGGAGGACGCGGTGGCGTACTTCGGCAACGGCGACGAGGCCCAGATGAACTTCCACTTCCCGCTGATGCCGCGGCTGTTCATGTCGATCCGGATGGAGGACCGCTTCCCCATCGTCGACATCCTCGCCCAGACGCCGCCGATCCCCGACAACTCGCAGTGGGCGCTCTTCCTGCGCAACCACGACGAGCTGACGCTCGAGATGGTCACCGACGAAGAGCGCGACTACATGTACCGCTCGTACACGCAGGACCGCGCCGCGCGCATCAACCTCGGGATCCGCCGGCGACTGGCGCCGCTGCTGGGCAACGACCGCCGGCGCATCGAGCTGATGAACGGCCTGCTGCTGTCGCTGCCCGGCACTCCTGTCATCTACTACGGCGACGAGATCGGGATGGGCGACAACATCTTCCTCGGCGACCGCAACGGCGTGCGCACGCCGATGCAGTGGAGCGGCGACCGCAACGCAGGGTTCTCGCGCTCGAACCGGCAGCGCCTGTACCTGCCGGTCGTGACCGATCCCGAATACCACTACGAGGCGGTCAACGTCGAAGCGCAGGCCGCCAACCCGCACTCTCTGCTGTCGTGGATGAAGCGGCTCATCGCGCTCCGCAAGCGACACCGCGCCTTCGGGCGCGGCACGCTGGAGCTCCTGCGCCCGGAGAACCGCAAGGTGCTGGCCTTCGTCCGCCGCCACGAGTCGGAGCAGATCCTGTGCATCGCGAACCTCTCGCGGTTCCTGCAGGTGGTCGAGCTCGATCTCTCGAAGTTCAAGGGCATGGTCCCGGTCGAGCTGTTCGGCTCGACCGAGCTGCCCGTGGTCGGCGACACGCCGTACTTCCTGACCCTGGGCCCTCACTCCTTCTACTGGTTCTCGATGCAGCCCAAGGCGTCGGCGCAGCTGGGCTCGGACTCGAGCCTGACCGCCACCACGCTGCCCGAGATCCGCGTGCCGGCCGGCTGGGAGACGCTGCTCTCGGCCCCGGCCAAGGAGCGGCTCGAGAACGTCCTCATGCGCTACGTGCGCCAGCGCCGGTGGTTCGCGGGCAAGGCCCGCAAGCTCAAGTCGATCCTGATCAGCGACTCCATCGACATCCGCACGCACGACGGCACCGCCTACCTGTGCACGCTCCTCGCCGCGTACGCCGAGGGCGACCCCGAGACCTACATGCTCCCGGTCGCCTACGCGAGCGCCGCAGAGGCGACGCACATCATCGAGCGCTGGCCGCACGCGGCCATCGCTTGGGTGCGCGGCCTGAGGCCGGCGGACGGCTCCCAGGACGGTGGCGGCGAGCAGCGAGGCCTGCTGTACGACGCGCTCGGACCGCCGGGATTCGCCGATGCGCTGCTCTCGGCGATGGCACGGCGGCGCCGCTTCGCCGGTCCGAACGGCGTGCTGGTCGGTTCGACGACGAAGGCTTTCGCGCAGCTGCGCGGGCCGGAGACGATCAAGCTCGAAGCCAATCTGTCGGCGGCCGAGCAGAGCAACAACTCCGTCGTCTTCGGCGAGCGCCTGATCCTCAAGATCTTCCGTCGCGTCGAGGAGGGCATGAACCCGGAGCTGGAGGTCGGGCGGTTCCTCACCGAGCGCACGCACTTCTCGCAGATCGCGCCGCTGGCCGGCGCGCTCGAGTACCGGCCGAACCGCGGCGAGCCCGTCTCGATCGCCGTGCTGCAGGGCTACGTGCCCAACCAGGGCGACGCCTGGAACTACACGCAGGCGACGGTGTCGAACTACTTCCGCACGGCCGGCCAGCGCGGATCCGAGCCGCCCCTGCTGCCGCGCACCATGCTGCTCACCCCAGCCGGCGACCTGCCTGAGCTCGCGACGCAGACCATCGGCGGCTACCTCGACTCGGCGCGGCTGCTCGGCAAGCGCACGGCGGAGATGCACGTCGCCCTGGCCAGCGACCCGACCGATCCCGACTTCGCGCCCGAGCGGATCTCGCCGCAGGACCAGCGCTCGATATACCAGTCGATCAGCCAGCTCTCGGCGCGCGGCCTCGAGCTGCTCCGGACCCAGCTCAACCGCCTGCCCGCGGACGCGAAGGACGAGGCCAAGCAGGTCCTCGAGCTCGAGCCGCAGATCGCCCACGCTCTGCGTTCCTTCTTGGTGCGGCGTCTCACGTCCACGCGGATCCGAATTCACGGCGACTACCACCTCGGCCAGGTGCTGTACACCGGCCACGACTTCGTGATCATCGACTTCGAAGGCGAGCCCACTCGGACGCTGTACGAGCGGCGGCTCAAGCGCCTGGCCCTGCGCGACGTCGCGGGGATGCTGCGCTCGTTCCACTACGCCAGCCAGGCCGCGCTGCGCGCCGACGGCATCACTCCGGACATGCTGCCGCGCATGCAGCCGTGGGCACGATTCTGGGTCGACTGCGTGTCGATCGCGTTCATGCGCAGCTACCTGGGCACCGCCGGGGGGGCCTCGTTCCTGCCGCAGAACCAGGCCGACCTCGAGCTGCAGCTGACGACGATGCTGCTGGAGAAGGCGCTGTACGAGCTGCGCTACGAGCTCAACCTGCGGCCCGACTGGGTGCGCATCCCGCTCCGCGGCATCCGCGAGCTGGTGGCGCCCGGATGATCGCGAACTCGCTCCTCACGCCGTTCGACCTGCACCTCTTCAACGAGGGCACGCACACCCACCTGTACGAGAAGCTCGGCGCGCACCTGGTCGAGGGTGGCGGCGCGACGTTCGCGGTCTGGGCGCCCAACGCCGATGCGGTGAGCGTGATCGGCGACTTCAACGGCTGGGATCGAAGCGCCAACCCGCTGCAGGCGCGCGAGCAGTCCGGCATCTGGGAGGGCTTCGTCGCCGGCGCCAGGCACGGCGCGCTCTACAAGTACTACATCCACTCCCGCGTGACGCGGGCGGGGACGGACAAGGCGGACCCGTTCGCGACGTTCGCCGAGCCGCCGCCGCGGCAGGCGTCGGTGGTCTGGGACCTGGGCTACGAGTGGCACGACCAGGGCTGGATGGAGCAGCGATCGCTGAGCAACGGCCGCGGCGCGCCGTGGTCGGTGTACGAGATGCACCTGGGCTCGTGGCGGCGAGTTCCGGAGGACCACAACCGGCACCTGTCCTATCGCGAGCTGGCGCCGAAGCTCACCGAGTACGTGAAAGGCCTCGGCTTCACCCACGTCGAGATGATGCCCGTGATGGAGCATCCCTTCTACGGCTCGTGGGGCTACCAGACCACGGGCTACTTCGCGCCGACGAGCCGCTACGGCACGCCGCAGGATTTCATGTACCTCGTCGACCACCTGCACCAGAACGGCATCGGCGTGATTCTCGATTGGGTGCCGTCGCACTTCCCCGCCGATGAGTTCGGCCTGCAGCTGTTCGACGGCACGCACCTGTACGAGCACGCCGACCCGCGCCTTGGCATCCATCCGGACTGGGGCAGCTCGATCTTCAACTACGGGCGCAACGAGGTTCGCGGCTTCCTCATCAGCAGCGCGCTCTCGTGGATGAACCGCTACCACGTCGACGGGCTGCGCGTCGACGCCGTCGCGTCGATGCTCTACCTCGACTACTCGCGCAAGCAGGGCGAATGGATCCCCAACAAGTTCGGCGGCCGCGAGAACCTCGAGGCCGTCGACCTCCTGCGCCGGTTCAACATCGAGGTCTTCCGCGAGCATTCCGACACGCAGACCATGGCCGAGGAGTCGACCTCGTGGCCGATGGTGTCGCGGCCGACGTACATCGGCGGCCTCGGCTTTGGCATGAAGTGGGACATGGGCTGGATGCACGACACCCTCGACTACATGTCGAAGGAGCCGATCTACCGCAAGTTCGAGCACCAGCGGCTCACCTTCCGGATGCTCTACGCCTGGACCGAGAACTACATGCTGCCCCTGTCGCACGACGAGGTCGTGCACGGCAAGGGGTCGCTGCTGGCGAAGATGCCCGGCGACGACTGGCAGAAGTTCGCGAACCTGCGCCTCCTGTTCGCCTGGATGTACGCGCAGCCGGGCAAGAAGCTCATCTTCATGGGCGGCGAGTTCGGCCAGTGGCACGAGTGGGACCACGACTCGAGCCTGGACTGGCACCTGCTCGACTCCCCCGCGCACGCCGGCGTGAGCCACTGGGTCGGCGACCTGAACCACCTGCTGCGCACGCACCGCGCGATGCACGAGCTCGACTTCGAGCCCGCCGGCTTCTCCTGGATCGACGTGACCGACAACGACAACAGCGTCGTGAGCCTCATCCGCCGGGGCTCGCGGCCCGAGGACATAGTGGTGGCCGTCTTCAACTTCACGCCGGTGCCGAGGTACAACTACCAGATCGGCGTGCCCTTCGAGGGCCACTGGCAGGAGATCCTGAACTCCGACGCGCCGACGTACGGCGGCAGCGGCCAGGGCAACCTCGGGGGTGTCGACGCGTCGCCGGTCTGGCGGCACGGCCACCGCCACAGCCTCAACCTCACCCTGCCGCCGCTGGCGGCGGTGTTCCTGAAGCCCGGTTAGGCCACCTGCTCGCTTTCGGCGAGCTGGACGGCGAGCTGCGGCTGGTAGCGGTCACGCAGCAGCGCGACCGTCATCCCCACCGTGATCGCGACCAGCGCCGCGGACACGAACCACGCGAGGTGAAAGCCGCCGGAGAGCGCGGCCACGATGTTCGACCCGCCCTGCGCCAGCGCGACGGTTCGGCCCGCGGCAAGTGTCGCCAGCACCGCCAGGCCGAGCGCGCCGCCGACCTGCCCCGCCGTGTTGAGAAGGCCCGAGCCGACGCCTGCATCCTCCGGCCGGACGCCGGCCATCGCGATCATCGTGACCGCGGGGAAGGCGAGTCCACCGCCCAGGCCGAGCAGCGCGAGTGGAACCATCATGTGCACCGGGTACACCGAGAACTCCGGCCCCATGGCCAGCCACAGGAGCGCCGCGGCGACGAGCGCCTGGCCGGCGACCAGCATGGCCAGGGGACCGAACCTCGTGATGAGCAGCGACGAGAATCGCACCGAGAAGGCCCCCATCACCACCGCCACGGGCAGGAACGCGAGTCCGATCGACAGCGGCCCGTAGCCCATGACCCGCTCCAGGTCCAGCGACCCCATGAAGAAGAACCCGAGGAACCCCGCCGACATGAGGCCCTGGACGGCGTTGGCCGCGGAAAGCTTCCGCGAGACGAACATGCGGAGGGGCAGGATCGGGTTGCGCGCGGTCGCCTGCCGCAGGACGAAGCCGGCCAGCATCGCCACCGCGATCGCGCCGAAGGCGGCCGTGTGCACCGACGCCAGGCCGTAGTCGGACGACTCCACGATGGCGTACACGCCGACCATGAGCGCGCCTGTGACGAGGATTGCGCCAAGCACGTCGGCGCCGTCGCCCAGGCCCAGCCCGCGGTCGCTTTCGAGCACGCGAGCCGCGACCGCAATCGTGGCGGCGCCGATGGGCAGGTTCACGAAGAAGATCCAGTGCCAGCTGACGGCCTGGGTGATGAGACCGCCGGCGAGCAGTCCGACCGCGGCGCCCGCGGAGGCGATGACACTGAACACCCCGAACGCGCGTGCCTGTTCGTCAGCTCGGGGAAACAGGCCGACGATCATGGCGAGGATGACCGCCGAGCTCACCGCGCCGCCGACGCCCTGCACGAAGCGGGCGGCGATCAGCATGCCCTGCGTGAACGAGAGGCCGCACAGCACGGAGGCGGCGGTGAAGATCACAAGCCCCGCAATGAAGACTCGCTTGCGGCCGAGCAGATCGCCCATGCGCCCTGCCAGCAGCAGCAGTCCGGCGAAAGCGATGAGGTATGCGTTCATCACCCAGGCCAGGCCGGACTGGGTGAACCCGAGGTCGCGCTGAATCGAAGGCAGCGCCACGTTGACGATCGTCATGTCGACGACGATCAACAGGAAACCGGCGCACAGGACGGTCAGCGAGATCCAGCGTGAGTTTTTCATGCCCGGTTGGACGAGCGCCACAGGGAGAACTAATCGGTCCCGGCGCCGATTAATTTCGTGCTGTTTCTCGGTCAGATATGGCGATGAGGCGGATCAGGCTCGTCGTCGATTGTGGATGCATCTCCGACCCCACGATCGCCACCGTGGACGAGATCGCGCGGGCGAAGCTGGAGGCCAGTCGCGCCGGCTGCGCCCTGGAGTTGAGGGACGTCTGCCCGAACCTGCTCGAGCTGCTGGACCTTGCGGGCCTGGCGGCCCTTCTACTCGCCGAACGTGAGCGGCAGGCCGAAGAGCGGGAAGAGCCTTACGGTGTCGAGGAAGAAGGTGAGCTCGGCGATCTTTCCGTCTCGTAGCTCGAGCACCTGGAGGGCCCAGGGCTCATAGCTGCCGGGCCCGCCGCTCGGGCTCGGCTTGTACTGGCCGAACGCCGGCTGCCCGTTGGCGCTGACGACCGGGATGACGCGCGAGCCGCTGCAGCCGATGCCCGGGCCGACCCACCAGGCGAAGATGTCGTCGCGCCCGGCGAGCCACATGTCGTACGGAGGCATGGACTGGGAGGCGTCCTCGCGGATGAGCGCAGCGAGGGCTTTCATGTCGTAGCGCTCGAAGGCGACCACGTAGCGATCGAGGAGGGCGCGATCCGCCTGGCTGAGCTCCGGCGCCGGGTCGGTCGAGCTGAGGTTGCTCTTCGCCAGCGTCGCCCGCGCGCGCTGCAGCGAGCTCGTGACCGAGGCCACGGTCGTGTCGAGCAGCTCGGCGACCTCGGTGGCCTCCCAGCGCAGCACCTCTCTGAGGATGAGAACGGCCCTCTGCCGCGCGGGCAGCTTCTGCAGCGCGGCGACGAGAGCCAGGCGAACCGATTCGCGCTCCACGGCCTGGTCGGCGGGGTCGGGCTCGGGCGCGATGAGCGACATCGGGATGGGCTCGACCCAGCGCTTGTCCGTGGGGATGTTGAGGTGAATGGCCAGCGGCTCGCACGCCGAGCCGAGGTCCATCGGGCGGACGCGCCGGTCCTGGCCCCTGAGCATGTCGAGGCAGACGTTGGTGGCGATGCGGTACAGCCATGACCGCAGAGCGGAGCGGCCCTCGAACTTGTCGCGGCTGCGCCAGGCGCGCACGAAGGCCTCCTGCACCGCGTCCTCGGCGTCGAACGGCGAGCCAAGCATGCGGTAGCAGTAGCCGATCAGAGCCGAGCGGTATTCCTCGAACTCCGCGAAATCATGCGTGCGGTCAAGCGTCGACTGCTGCACCAATCCCCGATTTTAGTAGGGGGGCGGTCAGGCGACTGCCGCCGCGTCAGGGATTCCGCGCGTTTGGCGCCAGAGGCGCCCCAAAGTGCAAGGAAATGCGCGCGGGTGGATCCAAACGCGCGGAATCGGAGGTCGCGGAGCTACGGCTGAGGCGAGGCTCCCAGCCCGGTGAACTTCTGCGAAGCGCCGGCCTCCGCGCGGATGACGTGCATCACGGCGTTGATCAGCGCGAGGTGCGAGAACGCCTGCGGGAAGTTGCCGAGGTGGCGGCCGCTCCGCGGGTCGATCTCCTCCGCATAGAGCTGCAGCGGGCTCGCGTATGACAGCAGCTTCTCGCACAGCTCGCGGGCGCGGGTCAGCTCGCCGATCTCGGCCAGCGCCGACACCAGCCAGAACGAGCAGATCGTGAAGGTGCCCTCCTCGCCCGCCAGGCCATCGTCGGTCTCGGCGGTGCGGTAGCGCAGCACCATGCCGTCGACCGTCAGCTCGTCCGCGATCGCGAGCACCGTCGCCCTGACCCGCGGGTCGTCGGGCGACAGGAATCGGACCAGAGGGATCAGCAGCACCGACGCGTCGAGCGCCTTGGTGCCGTAGTGCTGAACGAACACGCCCCGCTCGTCGACGCCGCGCTCGCAGATGTCGGACTTGATCTCGTCGGCGACCGCCTGCCAGCGGTCGGCGAGGACGCGGTCGCCATGCAGCTCGGCCAGGCGGGCGCCGCGGTCGCACGCCACCCAGCACATCAGCTTCGACGACGTGAAGTGCTGCGGCTCGCCGCGCACCTCCCAGATGCCGCGGTCGGGCTTCTTCCAGTTCTCGATGGCCGACTCGACGGCGCGCTTCAGGATCGGCCACACCACCTCCGGCATGTAGTCGCGCGACTTGGTGTGCAGGTAGACCGAGTCCAGGACGGCGCCCCATACGTCGTGCTGCTTCTGCGCGTACGCGGCGTTGCCGGTGCGCACCGGCTTCGATGACTCGTAACCGCTCAGGTGGTCGAGCGTCGCCTCGGTGAGCTCGGGCTCGCCGCCGATGCCGTACATGATCTGCAGGTCCTTGCGCTCCGCCGCCACGTCGGCGATGAAGTAGAAGAAGTCGTTCGCCTCGCGGTCGAAGCCCAGCGTGTAGAGACCCCATAGCATGAAGGTCCCGTCGCGGATCCACGTATATCGGTAATCCCAGTTCCGTTCGCCGCCGATCGTCTCGGGAAGCGACGTCGTGGGCGCGGCCAGCAGCGCGCCGGTCGGGCTGTAGGTCAGGCCCTTCAGGGTCAGCGCGCTGCGCTGGAGGTAGCTCTGCCACGGATGCTCGGGAAACTCCCCGTGGTTGATCCATTCGCGCCAGAAGTCGGCCGTCCGCTCGACGCGCTGGAAGGCCTCGTCGGCGTTGGCCGGAGGTGGATGCTCGGCCCAGAACTCCTTCCCCGCCGAGTACTGCGAGCGCGGCCACGCCAGGGCGACGAAGGCGCGCTCGCCCTGGCGCAACGTCGTCGTCGCGTGCGCGCCCGGACCCTCGAAGCCGACACGCAGGTCGGTGACCAGCCGCAGCGGGATGTCGTCGGGGCCGCCCGTGGCGATCGCCTCACCGTAGCCCGGGCTCGAGTAGTCCCACTTCGCGGAGGTGCGGCCGTAGTCGAACGCCGGCTGGCAGTCCAGGCTCACATCGCAGGTGCCGACCACGCACTT
>DATGEO010000166.1:0-20698 GCA_035310015.1 Candidatus Dormiibacterota bacterium
GGCAGCACGCCCGGCATGCCTTCGCAGATCTCGCAGACGTAGGTGTTGGGCGCGGCGTTCAGGGGCGCGATCGCGCAGCCGCAGAACATCTTGGAACGCGTTCGCGGCTGGACGTGGACCTCCATGCCGATGACGACCTCCCAGGCCTCAGACAAGGGCGGGCTCCACGCGCATGCCGCTCGCGACCTCGTAGGCGCGCGCGACTCTCAGCGCTGTGTCCTCGCGCCACTGAGGCGCGAGCACCTGCAGGCCAACCGGCAGGCCGTTGCTCATGCCGCAGGGCACGCTGATGCCGGGCAGCCCGGCGAGGTTGCCGCCGAGCGTGAGCACGTCGCATAGGTACATCGAGAGCGGGTCCTGCGTCTTCGCGCCGAGCGGGAACGCGACCGTCGGCGAGGTCGCGCTGACGATCGCGTCGCACTTCGCGAAGGCCTCGTCGAAGTCGCGCTTGATCAGCGTGCGCACCTTCTGCGCCTTCAGGTAGTAGGCGTCGTAGTAGCCGCTCGACAGCGCGTACGTGCCCAGCATCACGCGGCGGCGGACCTCGCTGCCGAAGCCGCGGCGGCGCGTGTTCATGTACGCCTCCGTGATGTTCTGCGCGTCGTTGTCGGACATGCCGTACTTCACGCCGTCGAACCGCGCGAGGTTGGACGAGCATTCCGCGGGCGCGATGATGTAATAGGCCGCGAGCCCGTAATCCGTGTGAGGCAGGCTCACGTCGACGAGCTCTGCGCCGGACGCCTCGAGCATGCGCAGCGCCCGCTGAACCGACTGCTTCACGCCCGGTTCCATTCCCTCGACGTCGAAGTACTCCTTCGGCACGCCGAGGCGCATGCCGCGGACGCCCGCATCGAGGCCGCGGCGCACGTCGTTGGGCCGGTCCGCGCACGTGGCGTCGAGGGGGTCGTGGCCGGCCATCGTCTCGAGCACCACCGCGCAGTCCTCGACCGAGCGCGTGAAGGGCCCGATCTGGTCGAGGCTCGACGCGAAGGCGATGAGGCCGTAGCGGCTCACGCGGCCATACGTGGGCTTCATGCCGACGACGCCGCACAACGCAGCCGGCTGGCGGATCGAGCCTCCGGTGTCCGTGCCGAGGCTGAAGACCGATTCGCCCGCGGCCACGGCCGCCGCGCTGCCGCCGGAGCTGCCGCCGGGGACGCGGTCGAGCCCCCACGGGTTGTGAGTCGCGAAGTAGCCGGAGTTCTCGGTCGAGCTGCCCATCGCGAACTCGTCGCAGTTGGTCACGCCGAGCACGACCGCCCCGGCATCGATCAGACGCTGCACCGCGGTGCCCGTGTAAGGCGGCCGGAAGCCGCGCAGGATCTTCGAGCCGGCGGTGGTCTCGACCCCGCTGAGGCACAGCACGTCCTTCACGGCCATCGGGATGCCGGTCAGCGGTCCCGCGGTGCCCTCCTTGAGGGCGCGATCGGCGGCGCGCGCCTGCTCGGCGGCGAGCTGCGGCGTCAGCCGCAGGAAGGCCTTCACGTCGCCGTCCGCGTCGTCGATGCGCTCCAGATGCAGGCCAAGCAGCTCCTGCGCCGACGTCTCGTGCGCGCGCAGCAGGTCGGCCAGCTCGCCGATGGTCAGCCGCGTGAGGTCCATCAGGCCTCTTCCTGGATCGACGGCACGCGGAAAAAACCGTCCACCGCCGCCGGTGCGTTGGCGAGCGCGTCGGCCTGGGTGAGGCACGGGCGCGGCTCGTCCTCGCGCAAGGTGTTGGCCACCTCGACCACCTGCGCGGTCGGCGGGATGTGGTCGGTGTCCAGCTCCTGCAGCCTGTCGATGTGGCGCAGGATGCCGCTCAGCTGCTCGGCGTAGAACTCCTCGTCGCCGGGTTCGAGGCCGAGGCGGGCGAGCATCGCGACATGGCGCACCTGATCGCGAGAGAGAGGCACGAGCGTTAGCTTAGCCACGCGAGTGCCGGCACCGGCGGGCCTTCAGGCGCACCGGAGGGGCGCCAGCGCCGGCACAGGAGTCAGGCGGCGAGCCTTGCACGCACCAGGGCGACGGTCGATTCCGGCTTCTGAAATACGTCGATGGCGGTGAACCGGAGCACGGTGACGCCCGCATCCACCAGCTGGTTCTGGCGACGGTTGTCTGCGGCGAGGCTTTCACGGTGAGTCCCACCGTCGTACTCGAGGCCCAGCTTGCGGCCGCGGTAGAAGAGATCCACGCGACCGAGAAACCTACCCGCGCGATCGTGGATTGAGACCTGGGCTTCCGGCCGCGGCAGTCCACCAAGCACTAGAAGCATTCGGAGCCGCGTCTCCATCAGCGACTCGGAGGCCGGCTCGGCATGAGTGACGACGTTCCTCAGCATCTCCACACCGGGCTGACCCGCGTACGTCACGAGCGCGTTCTTCAGCGCCTTCAAGGTGACCAGCTGGAGGTGCAGCGCCGAGTCGGCGATCACTACGGCCTCGGTAAGGCTCAGCTGAGAGCACAAGTCTTTCAAGGTGCGGGTGATCGAGGTTGCCTTCAAACCGCGGAGCGTGACAACCTCACCACTGGAGAGGTCCGATCGACGGATGACGATTCCGGAGCGGCCGGACACACCGGCTCGCTTTGGGACTGTGGCCTCGACCGGGTCACAAGGGTCGACGTCGAGGCCATGCAGCCACGCGGCGGTGAGGCCGGAGAATGCCGACTTCGGCGGCAGCCTACGCACAAGGGCGGCCAGGCGAATCTGAGGCGTGGCCGCAATGCCGGCCCAGAGGTAGCTGCGCGGCCCCAGCCGGAGCCAGCTCGCACCCTCCAGTTGCCAGCGCGTCAGCCCTGCCCGCCGAGCGTCGGCCAGGGTGAACGGCCCTCGCTTCAATTCGGCGGGTACTCTGGCTGCTGACCCCATTCGACGAGCATCGCCCGGCGCGTCCGCATGGCACAACCCTGCCCGTTAAGGACTGTCCGCAGGCGCCGGTGCCGGCAGCGGCGGGTCTCAAATCCGGACGCGGGGCGCGAGTGCCGGCATCGGCGGGTGTGCAGCCCAGTCCGCTACTTCACCAGCTTCAGGAACTCCGACTCGTCGAGGATCGCGATCTTGAGGCGCTGGGCCTTTTCGAGCTTCGAGCCCGCACCCGGGCCCGCGACGACGTAATCCGTCTTCGAGCTCACGCTCCCGGCCGCCTTGCCGCCGAGCTTCCTGACCAGTGCCTCGGCGTCGGGCCGGTCCATCGTGTCGAGCGTGCCCGTGAACACGAAGGTCTTGCCGGTCAGCGGGCCGTCGCCGGCGGCTTCGGCCGCCTGGGGCCGGACGCCCGCCTCGAGCAAGCGCTGGACCAGCTCGCCGCCGTGGCCTTCGAAGTAGCGGCGCACCTCGTGCGCCATGTTCGGCCCGACACCTTCGACCCGGACCAGATCCTCCTCGGTCGCGGCTCGCAGCTTTTCGATCGAACCGAACTCTGCCGCGAGCATCAGCGCCGTGGCCTCGCCCACCTGCGGGATGCCGAGGGCGTAGAGGAAGCGGCCCAGCGGCGGCGTGCGGCTCTCCTGCAGCCGGTCGACCAGGTTCTGCGCCGACTTGTCGGCAAAGCCGTCGAGCTCCGCGATCTGCTCCTTCGTCAATCGATACAGCTCGCTCGGGTCCTTCGCCAGCCCGCGCTCGATCAGCTGGCGGACGGTGGCGTAGCCCAGGCCTTCGATGTTCAGCGCACCTCGGCTGGCGAAATGACGCATGAGCTCGACGCGCTGCGCGCCGCAGAAGGGGTTGATGCAGCGATGCGCGATGTAAGGCTCCTCGCGCACCACCTCTCCCCCGCACACCGGGCATTTCGCGGGCATCCTCCAGCCGGGCTTGGGGTCTTTGACGCTGACGATCTCGGGGATCACGTCGCCCGCGCGGTGGATCATCACCCTGGCGCCGACGTACACGCCCTTCTCGTTGACCTGCTGCTCGTTGTGCATGGTCACGTTGCGGATCGTCACGCCGCCCACCACCACCGGCTTGACGTGCGCGACCGGAGTCAGCACGCCCGTCCGGCCGACGTAGCACGCGATCTGCTCGACCTCGGTCTCGGCCTGCTCGGGCGCGTACTTGAAGGCGATCGCCCACCGCGGTGACCGGGCGACGAACCCGAGCTCGAGCTGCTGATCGAAGCGGTCTACCTTGACCACGACGCCGTCGATCTCGTGCTCCAGCTCGTGGCGGCGGCGGTGCCACTCGTCGTGGTACTCGATGACCTCTTCGATCGACTTCAGCCGCCGGCGGTGCTTGTTGACGCGAAAGCCCATCGTCTCCAGGGCGCCGAGCACCTCCCACTGCGACCGCGCCGAGCCGGCGGGGTCGAGCGTGTACATGAAGGTCTGGAGATCACGGCTCGCGGTGACGTTGGGGTCGATCTGCCGCACGCTGCCGGCCGCGGTGTTGCGCGGGTTGACGAAACGCGGCTTGCCGGCCTTCTCCATCTCGCGATTGAGCTTCTCGAAGCCGGCGATCGGAAAGTAGACCTCGCCCCGCACCTCGAAGACTTCGGGCAGGCCTGGCGCGGGCTTCACCGCCAGCGGCACCGAGCGGATCGTCTTCACGTTCGCCGTCACGTCCTCGCCCACCGCTCCGTCGCCGCGCGTGGCCGCGCGGGTCAGCCGGCCCTTGGTGTACGTCAGGCTGATGGCCAGGCCGTCGATCTTCAGCTCCGCGGTGTAGACGACGTCGTCGCCGACGGCGGCGCGCACGCGCTTGTCGAAAGCGCGGATCTCGGCCTCGTCAAACGCGTTCTGCAGGCTGAGCATCGGCGACCGGTGGCGAACCTTCGCGAACTGCTCCGAGGCCTCGCCGCCGACGCGCTGCGTCGGCGAATCGGGTGTGACGAGCTCGGGATGCTCCTCCTCGATGCGACGCAGCTCCAGGAACAGGGCGTCGAACTCGGCGTCGGAGATCTCGGGCGCGTCGAGCACGTAGTACGCATGCTCGTGGCGGCGGATGTCCTCGCGCAGGCTCTCGGCGCGGCGGATCAGGTCGCCGGGGGCTTTTTTCTTCTTGCTCACTTGGTGAGGGGGGCGAGCATGCCGGACAGGATCTTCAGCCCAGCCTTGTCGAACTTCACGACGAGCTCCTCGTCGGTCCGCGTGAGCGTGCTCTTGACCACGGTGCCGGCGCCGAAGGCCGGGTGCGTCACGCGGTCGCCGGTGGCGAAACGCTGCACCGGCGGCGGCGCCGGCGCGGCCTGCACCTGGCGCTCCTGGTAGCGCTCCTTGTAGCCCTGGCGGGGCGGCGCGACCGGCGCGCTGCCCCGCGGCGCGGACAGCAGCGACTGCGGGATCTCGGTCAGGAAGCGGCTCGGGAACGCGGGCTGCGACCGCCCGTACAGGTGGCGGCGGAACGCGCAGCTCAAATACAGCCGGTCCTTCGCGCGCGTCATGCCGACGTAGCACAGGCGGCGTTCCTCGGCCATCTCGTTGGCCGCGAGGTCCACCTTGACCCCGTCCTCGCCTTCGTCCAGCGCGCGCTGATGCGGCAGCAGGCCTTCCTCCATGCCGACCATGAACACGACCGGGAACTCGAGGCCCTTGACCATGTGCAGCGTGATGAGGGTTACGCCCTCGCCGTTCTCGTCGTAGGCGTCGACGTCGGAGACGAGGGCGACCTCGGCGAGGAAGTCCTCGAGGCCCTGGGTCGCGTCGCGATCGTCGAAGTCCTCGGCCAGGCCGCGCAGCTCGTTGAGGTTCTCCAGACGTGCCTCGCCCTGCGGCGTCCCGTCCTTGTAGTGCTGCTCGAGGTTCATCACCTCGATCACGTGGTCGACGAGCTCGCTCGGCCGCAGCACGCCGAGCACCGATCGCAGCGACATCACCTGCGCGCGAAAGGCCTGGAGCGGGGCGACCGCGGCGCGCGGCAGGCCGGGCACACGACCGGGATTCTCGAGCAGCGTCAGGATGTCCGCTTCCGTGTCGCGCGAGTAAGTGCTGATGGCCTCGACCGTCACGCCGCCGATCTTTCGCGGCGGCACCGACACGATGCGGCCGAAGCTCAGCGCGTCGCGAGGGTTGGAGATGAAGCGCAGGTAGGCGACCAGGTCCTTGACCTCGCGGCGTTCCCAGAACCTCACGCCGCCCACCAGCCGGTACGGAATGCGCCGCCGCGCCAGCACGTCTTCGAACGAGCGGGACTGCGCGTTGGTGCGATACAGGACTGCGAAGGACGAGTAGCCGCGGTTCTCGGTCTTGCGCAGGCGCTCGATCTCGTCGGCGACGAACTCCGCCTCTTCGACCTCGTTGTAGGCCTGCGTCGCGCACACCTTCTCGCCGCCGGCGCGCTCGGTCCACAGCCGCTTCTCGGCGCGCTCGGGATTGCGGCGGATGACCGCGTACGCGGCGTCGAGGATCGCCTGGCTCGAGCGGTAGTTCTGCTCCAGCCGGACCACGTGCGCGTCGGGATAGTCCTTGCGAAAGTCGAGGATGTTGCGCACGTCCGCGCCGCGGAAGCGGTAGATCGACTGGTCGTCGTCGCCGACCACCACGACGTTGCGGTGCTCCTGCGCGAGCAGGTTGACGAGCACGTACTGGGCGCGATTGGTGTCCTGGTACTCATCGACCAGCACGTGGCGGAAGCGGTCGCGCCACCTGGCGAGCGCCTCCTCGTCGGTCTGGAGCAGCTCGACGAGCTTCATGATCAGGTCGTCGAAGTCCAGCCCGCCCGAGCGCCGGAGCAGCTCCTGGTACGACTCGTAGACGCGGCGGATGATCTCGTCCGCGTAGCTGCGGTTGGGGAAGGTGGCCGGCGTCTTCAGCTCGTTCTTGGCCTGGGAGATGGCGTGGCTCAGGCCGGCCGGTGGGTAGCGCTTGGGGTCGAGCTTGAGCTCGTCCATCACCCGCTTGATGGCCGCCCGCGTGTCGTCCTCGTCGAAGATGACGAAGCTCGACGGCATGCCGATGCGCCCGGCCTCGCGGCGGAGGATCCGCACGGCCGTGGCGTGGAACGTGCCCACCCACATCTTCGAAGCCCGCTCGCCGACCAGCGCCTCGACGCGTGAGCGCATCTCGCGCGCGGCCTTGTTGGTGAAGGTGACGGCGAGCAGGCGGTCGGGCCAGACGCGGCGGGTGGCGATGAGGTAGGCGATCCGGACGGTCAGCACACGGGTCTTGCCGCTGCCGGCTCCGGCGAAGATCAGGAGGGGCCCTTCGCCGTGCGTGACGGCCTCTTTCTGCTGCGGATTGAGGTGCCCAAGCAGGGCGTCGGTGTCGGCCTGGAGGGATTCACCGGAAAGCACGGGGAATCGAGTTTACCGATGGGTGGAGGTGCCGGAGGCGGGCGCTAAACTGACCGCGGGCATGGCGCAGGAAACGGATTTCCACATTCGCGACCATCTGCTCTACGAGGTCGCGCGAGACCTCAGCTCCTCCCTCGAGCTGAGGGAGGTCCTCGGCAAGGTCATGGACCGCGTGATCAACCTGATGCAGGCGTCCCGCGGTTTCATCGTGCTGGTCGACCCCGTCACCAACGAGATGTCGGTGGAGATGGCCGGCGGCGAGACCGACGAGGAGAAGTCGAAACGCTTCCTGGGCTCCAAGAGCGTCATCGACCAGGTCGTGCGCACGGGCAGGGCGGTGGTCTCGACCGACGCCAGCCTTGACGACCGCTTCAAGGGCCAGCAGTCCGTCATTCTCCAGAACCTGCGCTCGATCATCGCAGTGCCCCTCGTCACCAAGGGCAAGGTCATCGGCGCGGTCTACGTCGACAACCCCTTTCGCGCGGCGATCTTCGAGGAGAAGGACAAGGAGTTCCTCCAGGCCATCGCCGACCTGGCCGCGATCGCCATCGACAACGCCCGGCAGTACTCGCGCTCGGAGTTCCTGCGCGACCTGTTCGCGCGCTACGTCAACAAGCAGGTCACCGACTACGTGCTCGAGCGCTCGGCGCCCGGCACGGTTTTCCTTCCCGGCGAGAGGCGCGAGGTCACCATGCTCAACTCCGACATCGCCGGCTTCTCGACCCTGTCACAGCGCATGCGCGCCGACGAGCTGGTCGACTTCTTGAACCGCTACTTCGGGCGGATGATCGACATCGTGCTCGACCACGGCGGCAACATCGACAAGTTCCAGGGCGACGGCATGCTCGTCGTCTTCGGCGCTCCGAACACGATGGTGGACCACGCCGCTCGCGCTTATGAGGCGGCGCAGTCGATGGTGCGAGAGGTCGCCCTGTTCAACCAGGAGCTCGAAGAGGGCGGCAAGCCGCCGATCGCGATCGGCATCGGGCTCGACACCGGCGAGGTGGTCGCCGGCCACGTCGGCTCGGACAAGCGCCTCGAGTTCACGCTCATCGGGGTGCCCGTCAACAACAGCGCCTACCTGTCCAAGGTCCGGCCGCCACGCGTCCTGCTCTCGGAGGCGACCAAGGCGGCCCTGCCCCTGGGCGTGACCGTCCTGGACTACGAGCCGATGCTGCTCAAGGGCGCCCGGGAGCCGCAGCCCATCTTCCAGCTGGAGATCGAGGTCACGGCCGAGAGCTAGAGGCGGCCCGGGCGTTCAGCCCTGGCAGACCCACTGGCTGGGCCCGTCGCGCGCGTACAGCCAGGCGGCCGCGTCGGAGTTGGCGATAGGGTCGAACGGCGACGACGCATGCTCCGGGGTGAAGGCCCACGTGCTGGGCAGGAACTGGAAGAGCCCCGAAGCGCCGCTCGACGTGTTCACCGACGTCGGGTGATACCGCGACTCGCACCAGGCGACGTTGAAGGCCCAGCGCAGCGCGTCCTGCCCGAGCGGGCGGAAAGCGTCGTTGATCGCCTTGGCGATGTAGTCCGGCGGCGCCGGATGGTTGCTCAGGGCGGCGATGCGCGCCGCCTCGGCGACGGCCTCGGCCTGCGCCTGGACGCGCTCCTGGTAGGAGTTCCAGCCCTGGTCGTACTCCTGGGACCAGGCCTCGACCTCGGCGATCTCCGCGCTCTGGACCCGCTGCGCCCGGACGTTGCCGAGCACCGACTGCTGGTTGTACGCCGTCAGCTGGGTGACGGCCGGGTGCGCCGCTGCGGCCTCCGGGCCCTGCAGACGCGGGGCGAGGACGGTACCGAGTACGACCGCCCACACGAGGACGGCCCGGAACATTGCAACCACGCTCTTTCGCTCCTGCTTGGGGACGCCCTACCCCTGGGGCGCCTTCAGGCCTGAGCTCGGAGCGGAGACGTCGGCGGGACCGCTCAGGTCTTATGGGAAGAGGCCACCTTACCAAACGGATGGCCACTTTGTGTAGCCGTTAAGAAGGGTTAGCGGGCGTCGCCGCTTCGTCGGGGGTAAGGCGGCGGGTCGGGGCTAGAGGCTCAGGACGAGCCAGCCGACCTGGACCTTGGTGCAGCCCAGGGCCCGGTGCACCGCCCAGGTCGACGAGCTCAGCGTCGCCGAGTCGGTCGCCGAAAGCTGGCCGCTGGTGGTGTAGGCCGCCAGGGCGTTCAGGAACGCGTCCAGCTGGTTGCAGGTCGTGTTCGTGTCGCCGCGGGTCAGCGAAGCGGAGGCCGCGCGCAGCTTGGCCGACAGCCCGCTCTTCTCGCCGCTGTTCAGCGACTGCATCGTCTGCACGTAGGAGTCGATGATGCCCAGGGCCTGGGCCGGCGTCTCGACGGTCACATCGACCGTCGCCGTCCCCGTGCCGCCGTCGTCATCGACGACGTTGTAGGTCACTGTGTACGTGCCCGGCGCGGCATACGCGTACCAGCCGGTCGAGTCGCCCGAGCCACCCGCGGCGTACGCGTACGTGTCAGCCGCGGAGCCGTCCCCGTAGTCCCACGACGCAACGTGCGTGTCCAGCACGCCGGGGTCCGTGAACCCGCCGCTGAAGGTCACGGTCTGCAGCGGCACCAGGACCAGGGTCGCGTGGCTGACGGAGGTGATGGCGGCGGCCGGCGGGACGTTGGCGCCGCTGAACGTGACGGCTGCCGTCGCGCTGTTGCCGCCGTCGTCGATGGCCTGGAGCGTGACCGCGAAGTCGCCTTCATCGTCGGGCGTGACGTTGATCGAGGTGCCGGTGCCGGTCTCGTACGGGTTGCCGTTCTTGGTGACGGTCCAGTTCAGCGTGAAGCCGGCGGCGTTGTCGGCCGCGCTCGGGCTGCTTGCCTTACCGGTGAGGGTGATGGCCGTGCCCTCGGGCCCGCTCGCCGGCGCGCCGGTGATCGTCACCGTTGGCGGCACCGGGAGCACGGTGAAGCTGAAGGATACGGAGGCGGTGCCGCCATGGCCGTCGCTTGCGGCCACGGTGACGTTCTGGGTCGGCGCCTCGTCGGCTCCTGGCGCGGTCCATGTCCACGTGCCGGACGACGAGCCCGTCTTGGCGAGGCTGCCGGCGGAGACGCTGAGCGAGACGCTGTCGCCGTCAGGATCGGAGTACGTGCCGGAGTTGGTCGCCGTCGACCCTTCCGGCGCGGTCACGACCGAGTTCGCCTCGGCAACCGCCGGCGGCGTGTTGGCGCTCCCGCTCACGACCCACGTCTCGAAGCAGAAGTCCTTGCCGAAGGAGCTCTGGTAGATCCACTGGCCGGCCGACATCAGCCACAGCTGGCCGGCGGGGTAGTTGTCGTACGAGTAGCTGTCGTACCACGTGATCGCCGGGCTCGACTGGAGGACGATTGCGTAGGGGGTGCCCTTGGCCACCGCCACCGGGCTGGCGAATACGAAGTCGTGCCACGCGTGGCAGCAGTTGATGTAGCCGGTGAAGCTGCTCGAGCCGAGCACCAGGCCGCTGGGCTTGCCACCGCTGACGGACTGCAGCTGGACGACGGCCGTGACCGACCCCGAGGTGGTCGCGATCATGAGCGAGACCCGGTCCACCCGACCGGTCGCGCCGGCGGTGAAGGTCTGGGCCATCGGGGTGCGCAGGCTGTTGGCGCCGGTGGCGACCGTCTGGCTCTGGTCGAGCGTGTCGCCGGAGGCCTGCGCCGAAGGCACCACGGCCAGCCACAGGCCGGCGGCCAGCGCGACCCCGAGACTCCGCCGAAGACGATGCCCAACGCCCATTTGGCTTCTGGAACGCGGTCAGGCCCGAATTCCTGCGCGAGTTCCCACAAGATAGGCGGGAACCGGCGCCTCGAACCCCTTCAACGGCCTTTCCACGCGCTCGACCTTGAGCCCGCGCTCCTCCACCCAGTCACGTACTCGGCGGTAGGCCTCCTCGCTGAGAGCTACCTCGCCCGCGGCGGCCTCCGCCTGCAGCCGCGCCGCCAGGTTGGTCACGCCGCCGAGGACGCTGACGTTGGCCGACCTGGCGAGCCTGCCGACGACGGCCGGGCCCACGGCCACGGCGGCACCGACCGGCAGCCCGATCAGCGCCGCCTTGTCGATGATCGCGATCGCCGCCTGCAGAGCATGCAGCGTGTGATCGATGGACTGCCCGGAGACGTTGAACGTGGCCATCACCGCATCGCCCGCGAACTTGTCGATGATGCCGTGCTGGCGCCCCACCTCCTGCGTCGCCCAGCGTTGAAGGGAGGCGATGCGCTCGGCGGTGAGGGCTGGGGCTGAATCACCGGAAAGCTCGGTGTAGCCGCGTACGTCGGCGAACAGCACGCTCACCATCCTCTCCCCGGTCTTCCCCACTTCGTCCGCGGCCGCTGCCACGGCGGTCGCGGGTGGCGCGAGGTCGATGCCGAGGCGGGCGGCGGTATCGCGTGCGAGCCTGGCCGCCAGCTTCGCTCCGGAGGCGTCCATCTCGGCCACGGCCGCCTCGAGCCGGGCCCGCCCGCCGGCCGGATCGCCGGAACGGACCTCGGCCTCGGCGAGGGCTCGGTCCAGGTGCCAGGCGTCGAGCAGGAAACCCTGCTGCCGGAAGTACTCGTCCGACGTCCGCAGGATGGCAACCGCGTCGGTGAAGCGTCCCTCGAGCAGGGCCAGGCGCCCGCGAGCGACCTCGTGCCGAACCAGCGGTGGCTGCACGTCCTGGTTGGGGACACGTCCGAGGAAGTCGCGCAGCCAGGCGGGATCGGAGGACGCCGCCTCCGCGATGGCGTCGGCAGGAGAGCCCAGCTGGATGATGCGAGGGTCGACGTCGCGGACGATCGCAAGAGCACCTGCCTCATCGCCCGCGGAAAGGAGGGTGCGCACGCGCGCCCTCAGGTCATACACGACGTCCTGGGCTTCGACCCGGCTCGAAATCGGCGGCAGGACCTCGGCCGCTTCATCCGGTTGAAGGCTCTCGGCCAGCGCTTCGGCCAGCAGCACGCTGTCCCGCCACTCGTTCTTCGCGTTGCCCGCGTCCTTCGCGCTCTGCGTCGCCGATCTGGCGACGGCGAGCGCCTCGTCCACACGCCCCTGGTGCAGAGCGATCATGCTCCGGAAGTAGCTCGGCCATTGCTCCGTCGCCCTGCCGGCGGCGCGCTGCAGCCACATGACCGCGCGTCGGCCCTCCCCCAGGTGGACCGCGATCCAGGTCGCGTTGAAGATCGCATTCGTGGTCTGGAAGTAATGGTTGCCCTCGACCGCACCGCGAAAGCTGTCTTCAAGGTAGCGGAAGCCCTCCTCGACCTGGCCGGCGGCGCACTTGGCCAGGCCAACGAAGTTCCACGACCAGGCCAGAGCCATGGTGGAGCCGGCCTGGCGGGCGATCTCTGCGGCCCGCATCGAGTCCGCGAGGCCCATGTCGCCGACCATGTCGAAGGTGCTCAAGCCGGCGAGCCGGATGTAGGCGACCGCAAGCGCCTCGCTCGGGCCGGCCGCCTCCAACACCTCGCGCGCCCGCTCGAATTCCACTCGCGCCTTGTCCGGGCGCTGCAGCTCCCAGTAGCAGCGGCCGAGCAGGATCCGGTGGCCGGCCGCCTCGACCGTCAGCCCGGCCACCTCGAGGTCGGCTATCCCCTGCTCGAGCAGCCGCCTCGCCGCCGCGACCTCGGCGTTGGTCCAGTATGCGTCGCCCGCCCGGCACATCAGCCGGCTGCGCTCGACGGCGTCGGCGACGTGGGGCAGCGCGCGCTCGAACAGCGTGGCCGCGTCCTTGTAGGCGCGGGCGCCGATCGCGGCCTCCGCCGCCGCCACGCACATGCCCACGGCCTGCTCGTAGCTGCCGGCCATCAGCAGGTGGTGCGCCAGGTCCACGGGCTTCCAGCCGGGTTGCGACTCCAGGACCGCCGCGATGCGCGAATGGAGCTGTTGCCGCCGGGGCACGATGATGTCCTCGTAAACCGCCTCCCGCGTCAGGGCGTGGCGGAACACGTAGCGCCCGGAAAGGCGATCCGCCTGCTCGATCAGCTGGTTGGTGACGCACGCCTCGAGCGCGGCGAGCACCGCCGACTCGCTTTTCTCCGTCACCGCGGCAAGAGTCGCGAGGTCGAACGATTGACCGATCGCCGAAGCCGCGGACAGCACGTCGACCTCGTCGCGGCTCAGGCTGGTAAGGCGCACCAGGATGGTGTCGCGCACCGTGCGGGGCATGCGGATCTCGTGCAGGCTCTTCCGGTCCCAGCCGGAGTCGGTCCTGAAGATGTCGCCGCGATCGATCGCATCGCGCAGGAGCTCCTCGAGCACGAAGGGGTTGCCCTCGCTCCGCTGGTGCATGAAGTCGCGGAACTCGTCGCTCAGGTCCTGCTCGTCGAAGATCGCCATCACCATGTCTTTCACGGCGGCGGGCGGCAGCGGGCTGAGCTCGATCAGCTGCGCCTGCCCTGAGCGGCGCCAGCCCTGGATGGTCGGCACGAGCGCGTGCCTGCGGTGCAGCTCGTCTGTTCTGTAGGTCGCGAGCACCAGGACGTTGGTCGAGCGCAGACGCCGGGTGGCGTAGTCGACCAGCTCGCGGGTGGCCGGATCCGCCCAGTGGAGGTCCTCGAGGATCAGGAGGAGGCCGCGGCTGCGCGCCGCATCCCTTAAAAGGAGCAGGATCGCCTCGAACAGCCGGAGCTTGGCCTGCGTCGCGTCGCCCACCGCCGGCTGCGGCCGGCCCATCTGCGGGAAGAGCTGCGCCAGCTCCTCTGCCGCGGACCCGAGGCGTTCGCGCAGCGCTGCGACGTCCTGCGTCGACAGGTAGTTGCCGATGGCCTCCAGGAACGGCAGGTACGGAAGCGACAGCTCGGCCTCGCTGCACACGCCCGACATCACGGTGCAGCCGAGGCGGGTGGCTCGCTCGCTCAGCTCGTGCACCAGCCGGGATTTGCCCATCCCGGCCTCGCCACCCAGGATCACGGCTCCACCCTCGCCGCGCAGGGCGGAAAGCAGGTCGTCCTCGAGCAGGGAGATCTCTGCTTCGCGACCGACGACCCTTGGGCTGACGACGCGGACCAGGGCCATCAGGTCAGCCCCGGGGCTTCTGGGCTTCCTCCGCCTCGCGCAGTCTCCGGCTGAGCGTCTGCAGCAGCCGGTAGCTGATCTCGGGGTGCTCGCTCAGGAAGGACTTGAAGCCCCACTCGGGCACCGCCGCCGCGACCAGGTCGGTCTTGGCGGAGATGTCCGCGCTGCGGCCCTTCATGTCGAGCAGCGCCATCTCGCCGAAGTAGTCACCCGGACCGAGCCTGCGGTGACGGCCGTCGCTCGTGGTCACCTCCGCCTCGCCCTCGAGGATGACGAGGAAGCCGACGCCGTCCTTGCCGTGGACGACCATCTTGGCGCCTGCCTGATGGCGGACCTCGCGCATCTCCCTCGCCAGCTTCTTGAGATCGCCTTCCGAGAACCCTGCGAACAGTCCGACCGGCTTCAGATCCATCGGGCGGATTCTAAACGGCTGTGGCGGGTTAGAACAGGTGCGTCAGGAACCGGCGGAGCGGCTTCGGGCCCGGCGGCTCGACGTATGGCGGCACCAGCGCCTTGACGCGCTCGAAGCCGAGCTGGGTCAGGGCGGCCGGGTCCTGGCCCTGGGTTGGGATCGGCTCACCGACGAACACCTTGATCGTCTTCCGGAGCCAGACGTCCTTGGTGCCCGACAGCCCGACCGGCACCACCGGCACGCCGGCCTTGATCGCGAAGTGCGCAAAGCCCTTGTGAAACGGCACCAACCCGCCCTCGGCGGGGCCGTACTGGCCCTCGGGGAAGATGGCGATCGCGCCGCCGACCTCGAGGCAGCGGTCGACGTGGTGAAAGAGCGTCGTGTCCCCGTGGCGGCTCTTGACGACCGGCACGTAGCCTCCGGTGGCGCGGACCAAAAGCCACTGCAGCTTGCGCGTCACGAGGATCGTCGGATCGGCGAGGAAGTGCAGGCGCGGCTCGATGGGAAACAGCGCCAGCAGCGTGAACTCGTCGGGCCAGTTGAGGTGGTTGGCGATGACGATGTAGTTCGGCCCGCGCTTGGGCGGGATGTTCTCGCGGCCGTGCACCTCGAAGCGAAACACGAGGAACAGCAGCGGCCTTGCGAACAGGCGCACCAGGCGGTAAGGCACGTTCGCGCGCGGCCCGACCGGTAGGAGGTCCGCCTGCGGCAGCGCGGCGTCCGCCGTCGCCATGGCGGGAGTTTAGGCCGTGCCGGTCGAGGGCGCCTGGGCGAGTGGTTCGGCGAGGCTCGGCGCGGGCGCGGCGTAGCGCTCCATCTCGTGCTCGCTCGGCAGGAACCAGGCGATGCCGATGGTGATCACGACCAGGATGACGTGCGACATCAGCGACAGCTGCAGCCCAACTTTGTCCGCGATCGCGCCGTTCACGGGGATGCCGATGGCGGCGGTGACGAACCCGAGCCCCATCACCAGCCCGGAGGCAAGCCCGGCGCGCGAGGCCATCAGCTGCTGCGCCATCAGGAGCATGAGCGGCGCCGTGGACGCGGCGAGAAAGCCGATCAGCACGGCCGTGACGAAAGCCCAAGGGCCGGGGAACATCGTGAAGAGAAGGATCGCGGGGAGGCTGAGGACCAGCGTCCCCATCACGAGCGTCCGGCGCCCGTAGCGATCGGCGAGCGCGCCGACGCCGACGGTGCCGAACGCGCTGGCGAGCACCAGCGTCGTCGCCAGCGGACCGTAGAACTCGGAGCCGTAGCCGAGCTGCTTGTACCAGGTGGGCGTGAAGGCCTGGAACACGCTGACCGTCCAGCTGCGCGCCATCATCACGCCGATCACGGCCGCCAGCGCGAGGACCGGCGCGGCGCGGCGAGCGGAGAGGGCGGGCCTGGCGGCCGCGCCGGCGTCGGCGGACTTCCGGCGCATCCGCCACAGCAGGTACGCGCCGGTCGCCACGCCGGGGACGACGAGCAGTCCGGTGCCGTGAATGCCCAACAGCCCGAAAACGACGATCCCGATGAGCGGGCCGAGCGCGAGACCGACAGTGCCGGCGGTGACGTAGATCGACATGCCCGTGCTGCGGCTGCGCTTGGGAAGCAGCGCCCGCACGTCGAGCGCGCCGAATGGATGGAAGGCACCCGAGCCCAGGCCTGACGCGCACGCCAGCGCGACCAGCAGCGGAAACGTCGGGACGAACCCGACCAGCGCGAAAGTCACCGCCGTCCAGCCCAGCGCAACGCCGGTCAGCCGCGTGCCGAAGCGGTCGGCGATCACGCCGAAGAGCGGCTGGGAGACGGCGGCGGTGCCGCTGTACGCGAGGCTGATGAGGCCTGCCGTGGCGAGGTTGAGCTCGAACCGTCCGATCAGCAACGGATAAAGGACGGGGATGATGCCGGCGTAGCTGTCGACCGTGAGGTGACCGAGCATCAAGGTCACGAGCTTCCCATCGCGCAGGAAGACCCTCACCAGGTCAAGGGTAACGGCCCCCGGATTGACAACGTGCTCAGCGCACGCTGAGAATCTCTCTTGCGAAGTTGGGCCGGACGCGAGCCGTCCCGGGTGCCGTCAGATCGTCGAGTTGGGGGTAGTGGCATGCGCCGACTCTTCATCCTTGCCGCCGTGGCGGCTCTCGCGTTTTCGAGCGGCCTCGGCCAGGGGTCGGCCGCGTCCAGCCCCAGCTCCCCGCACCAGAACGCGGGCCAGGAGAGCGACAGCCTGACCGCCGCCCAGGCCTGGTTCGAGGACCAGAGGACCGCCCCCAACGATTCCGTGAGCACCAACGCGTTCGCGGCGGTGGCGGGCGAGGCGGCGTCGCTGCCCGTGACCGGCGGGGCGTGGACCGAGCGGACGAGCCCGAGCGCCGGCGACGGCGTCGACTTCTCGGACTCGCCGCAGTACATCGACCCGACCAGCGGCTTCAGCAACTCGGGCGCGGGCGACCGCTACGTCGCCGGCCGCGTCACCTCGCTGGCGTCGGCGCCGGACGGCAGCATCTTCCTGGGCGCCGCGGACGGCGGTGTCTGGAAGTCGATGGACGACGGCGCGCACTGGACGCCGATGACGGACGCGGCGGGCACGCTCTCGATCGGCGCCCTGCTGGTGGTCCCGAGCGGCTCGAGCTACACCGTCTACGCGGGCACGGGTGAGGCCAACACCAGCTCGGACAGCTACGCCGGCATCGGCGTCATCGCCTCCTCGAACGGCGGTGTGACCTGGTCGCAGGTCGGCGGCGCCACGCTCAACGGCGCGCTGATCTTCCGCCTCGCCCAGGACGGCTCGAACATCCTCGCCGCGACGTCGCACGGCCTGTACCGGCTGTCGGGCGGCACCTGGACCGCAGTCCTCCAGCCGGGGGGCGCGGTCCCACCCGGCGGCGACTTCAACCTCAACGTCGCCAACATGATCACCGACGTCGCGGTCATCCCGGGCACCGGCCAGAAGCAGGTGCTGGCGGTCGCCGGGTGGCGCGGCGGCGCGCCGACCAACGGCTTCTACCTCTCGAGCGACGGCGCCTCGACCTTCACCTACATCGCGAACCCGCAGGGCTGGGTCCCGGCCCAGGACGAGGGCCGCACGACCATCGCCTACTCCACCGACGGCTCGCGGCTCTACGCCATCGTCCAGAGCCCGTACCTTCTGAACGTCGGCACCAACGGGTACACGCTGCTGCAGGGTGTGTACGAGTCGAACCATGGACCGTTGGGTCCGTGGACCAAGATCGCCGACTCCCTGAAGCTCTCCACCAGCGGATCGGCGCAGTTCATCCCGCGCATCGGCCGCGGCTACCAGCCGGGCATCCAGGCCTGGTACAACCAGTTCCTGGCCGTCGACCCGAGCAACAAGGATCACGTCTACCTCGGTCTCGAGGAGGTCTACGAAACCCAGAACGACGGCGCCAACTGGAACACCATCGCGCCTTACTGGAACTTCGGCTTCAGCTGCTTCTCCTACTCGCCTTTCGAGGGCAGCTGCAACCACGAGCAGGCGCACTCCGACCAGCACGCGGCCATGATCGTCAACGGCCGCCTCTACATCGGCAACGACGGCGGCGTGTACGCCAAGTCGACTGCCGACCACACCGTCGGCAACTGGGACGACCTCAACGCGCACCTCGACGTGCTGCAGTACTACTCGGCCGCCGGCAGCGGTGACCACATCGTCTACGGCGGGCTGCAGGACAACGGGTCCAACAAGGTGTTCGACCCGACCGGCGTCGTCGAGGACGACAACGGCAGCAACATCACCGTCGCCTCGGTGCAGGTGTTCGGCGGTGACGGCGGCTACACGCTCGTCGACCCGGCGAACTCCAATAACGTCATCACCGAATACGTCGGGCTGACCGCCCTCAAATCCACGGACGGCGGCGCCAAGTGGCAGTTCATCGTTCCGTCCGATCCCGACCCGCGCTTCATCGCCCCCATCGCGATGGACCGCACCAACTCCAGCCATCTGCTGGCGGGCGGCGCCATCGTCTGGAACTCGGAGGCCGGCATCGCCGGCACGACCACCTGGCAGAGCATCTTCGACGTCCGGACGGCCATCGGGGCGAACACCGCGGCCCAGGTGACGGCGCTCGACGGCGTGACCATCGGCGGAGTCCAGTACGTGGCCGCCGCGTGGTGCGGCCCGTGCAACGCCAGCTTCTCGAGCAACGGCGGCTTCCACAGCGGCATCGTCTTCCTGCAGAGCAGCGACGGTGGCACCACGTGGAAGGCGACCTCGCAGGTCTGCACCGGCGGCAGCCCCGCGTGCGCGGCGGCGGGACTTCCCAAGCGGTACATCAGCGGCGTGCGCATCGACGTTGCGAACCCGAGCCACGCCTACCTCACGCTCTCCGGCTACTCGCGCAAGTGGATGATCGGTCCCGACGACCCGGGCGTCGGCCACGTCTTCGAGACGGGCGACGGCGGCGCGACGTGGGCGAACATCTCGGGCGGCCTGCCCGACGTCCCGATGGACGACGTCGTCTTCGAGAACGGTCACCTCGTCGTGGCTACGGACTTCGGCGTGTACACGTCGGCCGACGACGGAGCCACGTGGTTCCGCTACGGCACCGGGCTTCCCAACGTGGTGGTCGACCAGCTCACCCAGGACCCGAACGGCAACCTCGTCGCGGCGACCCATGGCCGCGGCATCTGGACGATCGCCGCGCCGTAGCTCATCTCGCTTTCCCGGAGGCCGCCACCAGCTCGGTGGCGGCCTTTCTTCTGTCGGGGGTTCCAAAGACACGCGGCCTTCCGGCCCTGTCCCGTTCGGGGTTCGCCCCGCCTAACGGGTTGCAAATTCATCGGCCCTGGCGGCCGGGCCTTTGCTCACGAACTTCCGGCGCAGGACACCAGGCCCTGGCCGCGTTACCCGCCTTCTTGCACCTCGAAGATCCGGTCGGCGACCAATCCATGAGCTTCACGATGCACCCGGATCGCGGCTTCGGCGTCAGGCGCCTCGACGAGACAGAAGACCTTGCCCGCCTTGTCGTCAACCCAGTACTTGAGGTAGCGCACACCGTGCTTGCTCTGCTCCGCGAGGTCGGCCTCGTGGGCCTTGGCGACGTCGGCCGCGGTCGCTCCCTCGGGCAGCGCTTCGTGAACGTCCATGAAAATCGGCATCTCTCGGTCTCCTTTCCTTGTGTGATGGGCCCACCGTTCATACTTCCCCGCGGCCCAGCCGCCGACCATGACCATGATGCCGCATGTGTTGACCGATCTGCCGAAATCCTCCGACGAGGAACTGCGTCCGCTCAACGACCTGTTGTCGTTGATCCGGCTCAGCGGAGCCATCTTCCTACGAGCGGAGTTCACGTCTCCATGGGCCTACCAGTCGCCATCTGGACCTGAGCTGATCGCGGCGTTGAGCCCGCAGGCGAAGCGACTGCTGCTGTTCCACATCATCGCCGAGGGTGATTGCTGGATCCGAACCGAGAGCGGCGACGAGGTGGCGGTCGCCGCGGGCGACGTGGTGGTCCTGCCATATGCCGACAAGCATTTTGTGGGTGGCGCCGAGCCGGCCTCACCGGTGCCGGTGGTGTCGCTGCTCGAGCCGCTGCCCTGGACCGTATTCCCGGCCATCCACTGGGGCGGCGGGGGTAAGCGCACCACGATCGTCTGTGGTTATCTCCGCTGCGACGACCCGATCTTCGACCCGGTGGTTAGGGCTCTGCCACCTCTTTTCAGCGTCAGGCCCGGCGAGGCCGCACCGTGGGTGGCAGCGAGCATCGAGTACGCGCGCCGCGCCATCACCGTGAGCGATGCCGCCGAGGGCGGCATCGGCGTGCGGCTGCCGGAGCTGGTGCTCACCGAGATCCTGCGCCTCTACTTGGCAAGTCGCGAGCCGAGGCTGAGCGGCTGGCTGGCGGCGCTGCAGGATCCGACTGTGGGCCGCGCGCTGAAGCGAATACACGCGCAGCCGGAGCGGCACTGGACGGCCGAGCTGCTGGCGCGAGAGGCTGCCTGCTCGCGCTCGACCCTCGACGAGCGCTTTCGCCGCTTGTTGGGTCGATCTGCCATGCGGTACCTGGCCGACTGGCGGCTGCGGCTCGCCTCGGCGCTGCTCAAGGACACGCCGCTCGGGGTGGCCGCCGTCGCGTACCGGGTCGGCTACGA
>DATGEO010000167.1:0-2699 GCA_035310015.1 Candidatus Dormiibacterota bacterium
GAGCCGCCCCCCGCGGCCGAGCGGGCGGCGTTGCTGCTCGAAATGGGTCGTGCAGAGGCGCTTTCCGGTCAGGAGACTGCCCTCGGACACCTCACCGAGGCAAGAGGACTCACTGATGACCGCCGTCGGCGTGCCGAGATCGGACTAGAACTCGCCCGCGCGCAAGCGGACCTTTTTAATTGGGTGGAAGCCGTCGACGTATGCGAGTCCGCCCTCGCCGACCTCGGCGGCCAGGAGCCGGATCTGCAGGCCAAGCTCGAAGCCGAAGTCGTAGTCGCAGGCCTGCGCGTCGCGGGTCGCGCTTCTCGCGTGCCGGCGGCGCTCGAGCGGCTCGCCCGCCACCGAAACAGCCAGTCCGCCGCCACGGACTACCTGTTGGCGCAGGGCATGGTCGGGCTCTGGCTCCAAGGATGGCCGGCGGCGGACGTGCGGGCGCCGCTGGAGGAGGCGTTCGCCAAGCCGGGCACGGTCGCGGAGAACTGGGATACGCGCGGCCCCGGCGTATGGGCCCTGGTTTTCGCGGAGGGCTACGACACCGCCGAGGCCGCGCTCGCGTCGATGCGGGCAGAGGTCGAGCGATCGGGAAGCGCTCGCGGCTTATTCACCACCTTCTCGACCCTCGGTCTGCTGAACGTTCGCCTGGGAGCGCTGCCCGAGGCGGATTCTGCGGCCCGCACCGGCATGCGCGTCCTGGAGGGTCTCGGCTTCGCGCGGGGCTTGCGCCTTGCAGCGAGCGTGATGATCGACGTCGCGATCGAGTCCGATCAGCTGGACGAGGCCCAATCAGTTCTGGATTTGCTCCGCCTGACCGAGCTCCCACCAGATCTCAGCACGGTGATCGCGGTGGCCGCCCGCGGACGGCTGCGGCTGGCACAGGGGCGTCCGGCTGAGGCCTTGGCCGACTTCGAGAAGGTCCGCATGCTCCACAACCTCGAGACCTGGGGAATCGAGATGCACGACAACGGCTTTCTGCACGCGCGGTCCGGCGCCGCCCTTGCGCTGTTCAAGCTCGGCAAGCAAGAGCAGGCGCGTGAGCTGGCAGGCCTGGAGCTTGCCGACGCCCGGGCTTTCGGTGCTCCGCGCGCGCTCGGCATCGCACTCCGGGTCGCCGGTCTCACGCGGAGCGACGACGCGACCATGACGCTGCTGGAAGAGTCGGTGGCGGTGCTCCGCGGCTCGCCGGCCCAGCTCGAGCTGGGCCACTCGCTGTGCGAGCTTGGATCAGCGCTGCGCCGGTCAGGCCACCGCTCGGCCGCTCGCGAGCTGCTGTCTGAAGCCCTCGACCTCGCCGCGCGCTGCGGCGCGAGAGCCCTGGCCACCAGGGCCCGCGAGGAGCTGAAAGCGTCCGGGGCACGACCCCGCAGCGAGTGGCGGACCGGGGTCGAAGCGCTCACACCCAGCGAGTTGCGAGTGGCGCGTCTCGCCGCCGCGGGCCGCACGAACCGCGAGATCGCCCAGACCCTGTACGTCACGCTCAAGACCGTCGAGGGGCATCTCGCGCGGGTCTACGAGAAGCTCCAGATCGCGGGTCGCGGGGAGCTGGGGCAAGGGCTGGGCGGCGAAAAGACCAGGGTGCCGACCCTCTAGCGAACCAGCACGGTCTGGCGCGACATTCGACCTGTTTCCGGAACCGGAAGGAGGTTGAAAGGAATTGGCTCAGATAGTTGCGCGGGCGTCATCAACGGCACTTCAGGTCAGCGGTCTCGACGGGACCTCGATCGAGCTCGGGCCTCGCGCGCTGTCTGCACTCACCATGCGGCTGCGCGGGCGCCTGCTGCGCCCGTCCGACGCCGGGTTCGACGAAGCCGTCACGGTCTGGAACGGGATGATCACCAAGCGCCCTGCCCTCGTGGTCCAGCCTCTGTGCGCTGCCGACGTGCAGGCGGTCATCCGTTTCGCGCGTGAGCGCGGCCTTTTGCTCTCGGTCAAAGGCGGCGGTCACCACGCCGCGGGCACCGCCATCGCGGACGGCGGGCTGATGCTTGACATGTCGCGCATGCGCCAGGTCCAGGTTGACTCCAGGGGGCGGCTGGCGCAGGTGCAAAGTGGCTGCCGCCTCGGCGACGTCGATGGCGCGACTCAGGCGTACGGCCTGGCGACCGTCCTCGGTTCCGATGCCGATACCGGCGTCGCCGGGCTGACGCTCGGTGGCGGGTTCGGCTGGCTGACCCGGCGCTTCGGCTGGGCCGTCGACAACTTGGAGGAGGTTGAGGTTGTCACCGCGGATGGTGAGCTCCTGCGCGCCGCGGACGACGAGAACGAAGAGCTCTTCTGGGCGCTCCGCGGGGGTGGCGGGAACTTCGGTGTGGTCACGCGCTTCACCTTTCGGCTGCACGAAGTCGGCCCTACGGTGACAGCCGGGACGATGCTGTGGGAAGCCACCGCCGCAGACCGCGTGCTTGACGTGTATCGCCGCGTCACGGAGGGCGCGCCGCGCGAGCTCGCGGTCGCGCTAACGATGCGCCTCGCACCGCAGGTGGGTAAGGTCCCGCCTTACCTGCGGGGACGGCCCGTCGTCGGCATCCTTGCGTGCCACTCCGGAGAAGCGGGCTTGGCGGACCGCTTGCTCGCACCCTTCCGCAAGATCCCGGCCGCGGTCGATGGCATCACCCGTAAGGCATACGTTGACCACCAGTTCGTCCTCGGTTTCCCCCAGCCGGCCGGGCTCCACACGTACTGGAAGTCGGAGTTTCTACCCA
>DATGEO010000168.1:0-27691 GCA_035310015.1 Candidatus Dormiibacterota bacterium
GTCCGCACGCGGCGGCCGGCGATCGTGTCGGTGAGGGCCAGCGCGAGGACGCAGACGATCGTGGCGAGGAAGTAACCGAGCACAGACCCATCGAGCACGTAGCTGATCAGAAGGGTCGCCAACCCAAAGTAAGCAAAGGCGAGGTAAAACGACGCGCTCAGGTTCTCTTTGAACACCTCGCCAATGGATTCTCCGTTTCGTATTGAGAGCGCTGACGCCACCAAGGACAGGTTGGCAACTGTCAAGACCAACTCGGCGATCACGCGCGGAATGAAGCCTAGGTCAGAACCTTCACGGAAATGTGCCGCCGTGATCGAGGCCAGACAGTCGGCCGCACCATAGATCGCCGCATTGCCGAGGAGGGGCCACGTCCCTCGGCGTGCAAATGGCAGTGCCGTCGCTAGACCGACCAATGTTGCGTCGAGCGGATTCAGAAGAATGGCAGCAGCGCCGCTAACTACGCCGCTAAGAGTCAGGGTGCCTCGGTCAATCCGGACCTCTGGCAGATTCATAAGCGTGTTGACTACACAAAGAAAGATCACGGTGACCAATTGGTCGGGATGACTGTAGGAGTACCGCTCCGTCAGGACATTCAGGGCGACAACGATTGCGGCCAGACAGGCAATGAATCCGTATGAGGCCGTCGAGCGACCACGTCTCATGTTGCTAAGCTAGCCATCATCCCGAATTCATCGTCGCCGGGGCGAGCACTCCGAGTGTTGGTGGTCGATGACAGCTTAGTGCCGCGCGCCGCGGCGCGCTCCCTGCTCGCGTCGACGGCCGGCTTCCGGCTTTGCGGAGAGGCAGTGTCCGGCGAGGACGCTCTCCAAAGGCTTGCGGGACTCAAGCCGGACGTAGTGCTGATGGACGTGCACATGCCAGGTATGGATGGCGCAGCGGTCACCAGGGCGATGCTGTCGGAGTTCCCGAACCTGAAGGTAATTGCTTGGACAGTTTCCGAGTCCAGCGATGACCTTCTGCGAATGATGCAGGCTGGCTGCTCGGGCTACATCCTCAAAGACGCCGGTCCGACCGAGCTCCAACACGCCTTATCAGCTGCGGTTCGCAGTGACGCGCCAGTTCCGCGCAAGATGATTCCAGAAGTCCTGCGCCGCGTTGCAGAGCGCAGCCCTCTCTCCACCCTGTCGAAGGTCGCGCTCACATCGCGCGAGATGCAAATTCTGCGTGGCGCTGCCAAGGGCTATACAAGCAAACGTCTTGCACAGGAGACGGGCCTAGCGGTTCCGTCGGTGGATACCCACCTACGCAACATCTTCCGCAAGCTTGGCGCGTCAAATCGCGGCGAAGCGGTCAGCACGGCTCTGAAGCTCGGCCTGATCACCCTCGCGGACCTTTAGCGCCTTCCCGGCCGGCGACCAACTTCATCAATTTCAATGAGCCCGGCTCATTGAATTTGACGATTCCCAGTCGCTCCGCCGCCCGACAGACTAATGGCGCATCGTGACTTGGACACTCTCGACTCACTGCACCGGGATATAAGGGAGGAGGTATCGGCATGGCTCGCATGTTTCGGAGGCTTCTGCGCGGAGGCAGTAAGTCGCGAGTGGTCGGAAGCTGGCTTCTCTAGGAGCCGCCATCTGCAAACAACTCTTAGGCCCGAACCGCGTGGTCGGGCCTATCTGTTTCGGACGGGGGGAAGTCAACTAACCGGAGGCTAGAATGCCCCCGTTGCCGAGCTTCAAGAACCTTCCGCTAGGCGCCCGGTTGTACGTGGCATTGGCTGTCGTCTCGAGTCTTGCCATGGTAGTTGCGGGTTGGTTTCTTCAACCGACCGGCCACGGCGGTCAGCCTGTTGCGGTTGAGGCGTGGCCGATGTTGCTGTACCTCGCCTTGGGAACCCAGATTGCCGCCCTCCTTCCCATTCGCTGGAGGACCGGCACGCAGTCGGTGCTTGATCCGTTTCTGATCGCCGCGGGACTGGTGGCTCCTGGCGCCGGAGTCGGGATTCTTGCGTGGCTCGCCACATTTGACGGACGAATCCCAGGGCGCGGAACTACGTGGTGGGCGCTCGTTTTCAACCGGGCAATGCTTGGGATCGCGCACGTTTTCCCATCCCTAGCGGCCTATGTGCTTGCCGAGAATCAGCTCGTTTACCTGCCAGTGCGAACGGCCCTGTATGTGGTCATGTCGGTGGCAATCAACTATCTAATGGCCGCCCGCGCTGTATCGCTGGCGAATGGAACGCCCTTCTGGTCAACGCTGGCTCAGAACGTGGTTGGCTTCGCTACCCTCGTGTCGACGGGAATCCTCAACTTCTCGGGCGGAATCCTATTTCTAATTCTCGACAAGACTCCGGATCGCATCGGTTATCTAATGGCACCTGCCCTGTTCGGGTTCATCCTGGCAGTACGAGGAAATGTCGCCGATGCCCAGCGACAAACCGAGTTGAAGGACCAGACGCTTGAACTCGCCGCTCAAGCACTTGACGCCCGCGATCGCTACACAGAGTCACATTCAATCCGTGTAGCTGAGCTAGCAGGTCGCCTCGGAGAGCATCTCGATCTGGGCAATCGGGAATGCGATCTCCTGCGAACGGCTGGCTCCCTTCACGACCTCGGGAAGATCGGCGTCAGGGATGACATTCTCAACAAGCCGGGACCCTTGACTGACGATGAATGGGAGGTCATGCGGAGCCATCCTGACATCGGTGCCGACATGATTGCGCAGCACTCGGCACTGGCTGAAGTGGCGCCACTGGTCCGATACCACCACGAACGCTGGGATGGCTCGGGCTACCCTGCAGGGTTGAAGGGAGACGTGATTCCTTTCGGGGCGCGAATTCTTGCGGTGGCCGACTCGTTCGACACAATCACCGGTACGCGTCTATACCGCCGGTCGTTGATGACGCCTGTAGAGGGCGTCGAGGACATTAGTCGACGAGCGGGCCACTGGTACGACCCCAACGTCGTTGACGCACTTCGCAGCGTGCATGGCCTGGAGCCGCTCGATTTGGAGGAGCGTCCAGCGGTTCCGCGTCGGTATTCAACGTTGCGCCTGCTTCGAGCCAATCCAGAGTTCGCGAAATTGGCGGCAGCCATCGGGATCTCGGCGCTCGGGGACCCGCTTACACAGGTAGCCGCTCTTGTAACTATCTATGTGGCGAGCCACGATCCCAGAGCAGTGGCGGCGGCCTTCATCGTGCAGGCCCTAGCGACGATCCTGATGAGCGGAGCGCTCGGGGGCCTTGCCGATCGCTTCTCGCGACGACGTCTGATCGTCAGCCTGGAGGTGACGCGTGCCGCCCTGTTGTTTGTCACGCCCCTTCTTCTGTCGGCGTGGTGGCTAATTATTCCAATTCTTTTCGTATTGGCGGCAATCAATTCGATAGTTCAGCCGGCGCGCCAAGCTGCTGTTCCGAGCCTCGTGGCCGCCGGGCAGGTTGGCAGAGCTAACGCGACTCTTGCTGCGACCATGACTGGCATTGGCGCAATGGGTTTTGGAATTGCTGGCGCTGCGCTGGCGGCGGGTCAGCGTGTCGGCTTGACCCATCCAACGAGCTTGCTGTTCGTGGTCGACGGCGCGACATTTGCGCTATCGGCTGCCCTCGTTTACAGGATCCGTGGGCTCGGCGGTGGGGCAACCACTCAGCGGGTCACCGGAGCGTTCAGGCGGGCGTGGGCAATTTCGCAGGTGAGACCACACCTTGTCGTAGGTGCCGCCGCCGCCTTCTTTCTTGCGATGAGTTTTCCAGCGTTGCTTGCCCTTGCTTACCGGCTCGAACCGGGTAGTGGCGGCCAGACTTACTCGGCGCTGGAGGTGTTGCTGTCAATTGGCATCTTCGCTGGCTCGTTGTTGGTCGGTCGCTCTCAGTCGATCGGCACCTTAAGGACCACAGGCATCGGTTTGTTGGTAACTGGCGTCTGCTCGCTTGCCATAGCGCTGGCCCCGAGTGTTTATGTGGTAGCGGCCGCCCTATTGATCGCTTCGCTAGGGAATCCGATATATCAGATCGCGAATACGACTGCTCTTGTGGAAGCGGCGGATGCTGGCTCGCGAGGGAGCGTGATGGCGTCACGGTTTGGCCTAGTGCAGACGGCAAGTATTCTCGGCACAGCTGCAGGCGGCGCTATTGCTGCGCAATTCGGCCGCGAGTACGGGCCGCTAGCTGCCTATGGGGTGTTGTCGATCGGGCTGATCCTTCTCGGCATGTTTGCCTTGGCGGCGGGGCGCCAGCCGACCAACCCCCTCCACGGGCGAGCGTACGAAGAGGCCGCCCTCCGGGCTTCCGGAGCCCCCTCCCAGGCCAAGTAATCCCGGCCTCCCGGTAAGGCGGGTTTGGCGCCGGAACGCTCCTTCATACTGCTGGCTAGCTTGCCTGCCACAAGACCTTCCGGCACCTCCGCCGAGGAGGGCCCGCCGGCCCCACTACCCCTACCCGGGACGGCTGCCCCCCAGTGGTCGCTCGATCCCCGGCGCCGCCGCCTGTACCTCCAGATCGCGTTCGGACTGGCCTCTGCCCTTGTCGCCCTCGTTGTCCTGTACCTCATCCGGGACGTCCTCGGCGCCTTCGTCCTTGGCGGCGCGATCGCCTTCCTGATTCAGCCCGCCGTGCATCGGCTGACCGGCCTCGGCGTGCCGCGGATCGCCGCCATCGCCCTGATCTTCGTCGCGATCATCCTGGTGCTGGCAGGCATCGTCCTTCTGGTGGTGCCGCTGGGCGCCAGCGAGGTGGGCCAGCTCCAGGCCCAGGCGCCGGCGCTCGCATCGGAGGCGCAAAAGCGCATCGACGAGATCCAGGGCTCACCCATCATGGTCTTCGGATTTCAGATCGACCTCGCGCAGACCACGGCGTTTCTCAACGCGCACCTCCGCGACTATCTGCTGGGTCAGTTCGGGAACGCTGTCAGCATTGGCTTGACCGCGCTGACGACTCTGCTTCAGGTCCTGCTGATGTTCATCGTCGCGTTCCTGCTGGCACTGGAAGCCGATTCGTCGCGACGCGTCGTGCGCCGCCTGGTCCCGCAGGACTACCGCACCGATTTCGACCAGATCTGGCGCCGCATTCGCCGCATGCTCTACGCCTACGTTCGCGGCCAGCTGATCATCGCCGGCATGATCGGGATCCTCAGCGGCATCGCGTGCGCAGTGCTGGGGCTCGCTGACCCGGTCGCGCTTGGTCTGCTGGCTGGCATTACCGCGATCATTCCGTACCTCGGTCCGTTTCTCGGCGCGGTTCCCGCAGTCCTCGTTGGCCTGGCGATCAGCCCTCTGAAGGCGCTGCTCATCGCGGTGGCCTATTTCGTCATCTCCAACGTCATCCTCAACTTCGTCTACCCGAAGGTGATGGGCGACGCGGTGAAGCTGCCGCCGATTCTCGTGATCGTGGCCTTCATCGCCGGGTTCAGCTGGGCCGGGGTGCTCGGCATGTTCGTCGCGGTTCCGATCGCCGCGAGCCTGCGCATCCTGTTCGACCACATCTACCCACGGCTGTACGAGAAGCGCGCTTGAGGATCGCGATCCTTTCCGACATCCATGCCAACTGGCAGGGCCTCGAGTCGGTGCTCGAGGACTGTCCACCGGTCGACGAGACGCTCTGCCTCGGCGACGTCGTCGGTTACGGCGGAGACCCGGTGCGTTGCCTCGACGAGGTGGTCGAGCGCGGGTGGTTGACCCTCGTCGGCAATCACGATCGCGCCTGCACGGATCCCGCAATCCTCGAGTGGTTCAATGACGATGCTGCGACGGTTGTGCGTTGGACAGTCGATGAGATCGGCGAGAAGCGCCTGGAGTGGCTGAGCGATCTGCCCGAGAGCGAGGTGAAGCACGATGTGCTGCTGGTGCACGCGAGTCCGCGCGATCACATCTATGAATACGTGCTCGACACCGCGGTCGCATATGCAAATCTCGAGCTGCTCAAGGGCAAGGTGTGCTTCCACGGGCACACGCACGTTCCCGGCATCTTCGGGCTCAGTGACGGCCAGGTGACGCATGACTATCGCGTGGAGACTTTTCGCCTCGCCGGCCCGGCGCTTGTGAATCCAGGCAGCGTCGGCCAGCCACGCGACGGCGTGCCCATGGCCAGCTATGGAATTTGGGACGTGGACGAGGGAACCTTCGAGTTCCGCCGTGTCCGTTATGACATTGGAGGCGCCCAAGCGGCGATTCGCAAAGCCGGCCTTCCCGAACGCTTTGCGCTTCGTCTCGAAACCGGACGATGAAGCTGCGGGCGGTGCGTGGCTGGCGGAAGCTCGCCTATGCGGCGGCGGCGGGGGCAGGAGTCGGCTGCTTCCTCGCCTGGGCCGCCAACTGGTTCGTGTTCATTTCCGGGAACCTCCGCGGCCCTGACTTCTTCTCGTTCTATTCGGCCGCGCAGATCTACGTGCAGCGCGGAGGGTCCGCCGTCTACGACATCCTTGTCCAGAAGCAGTACGAGCTGGCGGTCACACATCAATCGCCCGACCGGTTCATCGTGCTTCCGTACTTTCACCCGCCGTACTACACGCTGCTCATAGCGCCGCTGGCATTCCTGGACTACCGAACCGCCTACTACGCGATGACGACGTTCAACGTGGTGCTGGCGGTTGCGCTAGCGCTCATCCTTGTGCGCGGCAGCGAGCGGGTGCACGGCCGCGGCGTCATCGTCGCCACTGCATTGATCGCGGGCTTCCTGCCGCTCTTCGTCACCATCCTGCAGGGCCAGTCCGACCTCGTCGTGCTCGTGCCCCTGGCCGCGGCTTACACGGCCTGGGCGCGCGGGCGCACCGGCTGGGCCGGCGTGTTCAGCGCCCTGGCGCTGTCGAAGCCCCAGCTGCTGCTGCTCATCCCGGTGCTGTTCATCGCCCGCCGCGCCTGGCGGGCGCTCGGCGCCTTCGTCGCCACTGTGTTGGGCCTGGGGGTGCTGTCGGTGCTGACGTTCGGCCTCGCGCCGGTCATGGACTATGTGAGCCAGGTCGGCTCGTGGGCCGTCGGCGGCTCTCTGCCCACCAAGGGCCAGGTCGTGTACACCGACACGGCCGTCTACTCGCTGCGGCACGTCATCGAGATCCTGCCGGGGGGTGGCAAAGTCGTCGCGTTCGTGGTGCTGATCGCGCTGCTGGCCCTGGTCGCGATCTCGCTCAGCTGGCGGCCCGACAAGCCACGGCTCGACTTCGCCCTCGCCATCGCCGCCTCGCTGGTGCTGAGCCCACACCAGAACGTGCACGACCTGGCTCTGCTGGTCATCCCCGGGTTCGTGCTCGCAGACCTCGCCCTGGCCGGTCAGCTGCGCTGGCCCGGCATGGCGGCGCTCGTGCTGACGCTGGCTTATGCCGCGATCAACCTCAGCCTCGCCATCAGCCTGTGGGCCGCCGCCGCGGGAGCGGTGGCGGTGGCCGCGTTCCTGACCCTCGAGCGAATGGCGGTTCGGCCTGAACCAGTGCCGCTGGGCGAGCTCAAGTGGCAGGGTCCACGGCCCCATCGCGTGATCGTGCTTCCCGCCTACCGCGCGGCCAAGACCCTGGCGCAGGTGGTCGGCGACATCCCGGCCGGGCACGCGGATCGCATCCTGCTGGTCGACGACGCGAGCGCCGACGCCACCGTCAGCGTGGCCACCGCGCTGCACCTCGATGTGATCCGCCACCAGCGCAACCTCGGCTACGGGGGCAACCAGAAGACCTGCTACCGCCGGGCGCTGCAGATGGGCGCGGACGTCGTGGTCATGCTGCATCCCGACGGCCAGTACGACCCCACGATCATTCCCAACCTATGCCGCGTCATCGAGGCGGGCGAGGCCGACATCGTGCTGGGTTCGCGATGGCTCGGCATCGATCCGGCGAAGGCGGGCATGCCCTGGTGGAAGCGGCTGGGCAACCGGTCCTTGACCGCGACCGAGAATCGCGTGCTGGGCCTGAGGCTATCTGAGTACCACACGGGTTATCGCGCGTACTCGCGACGCTTCCTCGAGACGATCCCGTTTCTCGAGAACAGCGACGACTTCGTGTTTGACACCCAGGTGCTGATTCAGGCATCGACGTTCGGCTTCAAGATTGGCGAGGTGCCCGCGATCGGCAAGTATCACGAGGATGCGAGCTCGGTCAGCTTCTGGACGTCGACCGTCTACGGGCTCAAGACGCTCGGGGCTTTGCTGACGTACGTGGCGCATCGCTCGGGCTTTCCGAGCCGGTGGCTCACGCCCGCGTCACACGCCGACGAAAAGCCGCTTGCGGTAGGCCAGGTAGCCCACCACAGCCACGTTCAGTAGCAGGGCGCCGAGGCGGAACGGCGTCACCTTGTGGATGACCTCGTAAGCCTCGAACGGGATCAGCGCGCCGGTCGCGAACACGGTCAGGTACTCGGCCCAGCGCCGGCGCATCGCCAGGCCCACGCCTTCGGTGCCCTCGAGGAGCGCATACGCAAAGGCCGCGGTGGCGAGCAGCGTGGTGTGCGAAAGGCCGCTGAGGGTCATGAGCGCGCGGAAGAAGAGCTGCTCGATGACATTGGCGTCGGTGTCGAGGTTCAGCTGCTCCTGCGCGTAGCGGGCCAGCGTCGCGAGCCAGCCGCGCTCGCCGGCGACCAGCAGGCCCACGCCAAGCGCGATGAGCACGGCAGCCTTCGTGATCCGCTCGAGGATGATCACCTTGATGAAGGCGTCGTGCTCTCCGCCCATGCGGCCGAACTCCGTCCACATGCGGGCGAGGTAGTGCGGCCGGGGACGAGCGCTCGTGCTCACGCCAGGTGACCTTAACAACCTGGGTTGGCAGCGGCTTTTTTGCTGAGTAGATTCGCCTCCAGGTGTGACGGCTGGGGGGAGGGAGCCGCGGGAGGAGGGAGGGCCCGCGAACGGGCTGCGCGGCGACGGCCCGGAGGTTGAGCGTTAGGCCGGGTGCTCGCGATGCTCCCGGAACAGCATCACCCGGCAGGTCGCGTTCTTCAGCACGTACGGCACCGTCTTGCCGAGGTTGAACTCCCCGAACCGCCGCTTGTACGGCAGGCCCATCACGATCAGGTCCGCGCCCCACTCGACCGCCTCGTCGACCAGCGCCGGCCCCGTGTCGCGGGCCTGCACCAGCTCCGTCTCGACCGTCAGCGACGCCTCGGTCGCGAGCTGCTCGACCTCGTCGAGGATCTTCTCGCCTCGCTCCACGACGTCGTCCAGGACCGCCCCCAGGGGCAGGGATCGGTTGACCTCGATGATGTGGACGCCGTACAGCTTGCCGCCGTGCGGATCGGTCATCCGGCAAGCCAGACGCACGGTCTCGGCGTCGATGCCCTGCCCGCCGACGGCCACGAGCACCTTGCGCGAGACCGGTTCGTGGGAGTGGTCGGCCATGCTCGCCCCCTCAGTGCTGCGGGCCACGCCGCACCCTTCTCACGACCACATACAGCCCAAAGCCCCAGGAGACGAGCACGGTGGCCAGCGCCAGCACCTGCGACGCGGGGTCCAGGCGATGGCCGGCGAGGTAGACGACGATCCAGACCCCGATCAACAGCGCCATCACCCCCAGGAACGTGAAGGGAAAGCGCACGGGCAAAAATGCTAGACCACGCCGCATTCCGGTGGCGGCCCTGCACCGCCGAAGGCCTCGCCAGGAGCCGCCGGGCCGTCCCCAAACCCTGCCTATAATCAACGGGCTTTGAGGATCCTGATCGTCGGCTGCGGTCGGGTCGGCTCGCAGATCGCGGCCGAGATGGACCGCACCGGCCACGACGTCACGATCATCGATCGCGACCCCAACCAGTTCTCGCGCGCCGCGCAGCGCGGCGTCCTGACCAACGATTTCAAGGGCAACCAGGTCGTCGGCAACGGCACCGACGCAGAGGTCCTCCGGCGAGCCGGAGTGGAGGAGGCGGACGGATTTGTCGCCGTCACGGAAGGCGACAACCGCAACATCATGGCTTCGCAGATCGCCAAACATGTGTTCAAAGTTCCGCGGGTCGTGGCGCGCATCTACGACCCCGAGCGGGCGGAGGCCTACGAGAAACTCGGCCTCCACACCATCTGCCCCACGATCGATGGCGCGAAAAAGATTGAAAAGACGCTGCTCGAGAAGTAGATGTACGTAATCGTCGTCGGGGGAGGAACGGTGGGCTACTACCTCTCGCGTGACCTGCTCGACCGCGGCCATGAGGTCACGCTCATCGAGAAAGACGGCCGGCGTGCGGACTGGCTGGAGACGCAACTCGGCAGCATCGTCATGCGCGGCGACGGCTGCGAGGTCAAGTTCCTGTCGCAGACCGGGATCGAGCGCGCCGACGCCATCGTCGCGGTCACGGCCGACGACGAGGACAACCTCATCGCGCTGCAGATGGCGAAGCGCCACTTCAGCGTCAAGAAGACGATCGCGCGCGTGAACAACCCGTCCAACGTCGAGATCTTCAAAACGCTTGGCGTCGATGACGCTGTGTCAGCGACCGAGATCTTGCTCGGCGCTCTCGAACCCCCGATCACCACCTGACGAAAAGGTGAGGACCGCTCGTTAAAGCGGTCCCCGTGTACAGGTCGTTAGGAAGCCTTGCCGATCTTGTAGATCTTCGTTCCACAGAAGGGGCACGTCCCGACTGTTGCGGGCTTGCCGTTCTTCATCGTGATCGGCTGGGGGTCCTTCATCTCGACCTTTTTCTTGTCCTTCAAACAGTAGCCTTCCACTAATTCACCATCCTTAGTTCAGATTCCTTGCGGGGTCGACTCCGGCCCATTCTAGGCACCGCCCAATTCCAATTCAACCCCAGTTCAATTGGCCTGCGGGTTTCGACCCACCATGTCGTGCACCTCGGCGACCCGAAGGTCAAGGTCTTTTCGGGTCGCGGCGGCGATCCCGCGCACCCCGATATCGCCAACCGCGAGCGATGCGCACGCCACTCCCCACATCAAAGATTCGTGCAGCTCGTGGCGCGCGCCGCCTCGCACGAGCCAGTGCGCGAGCATGCCCGCAGCGACCGCGTCGCCGGCGCCCGTGGTGTCGACGACCGGATGCGTCAGCAGCGCCGGCACGTGCATCGAGCCGCCCTCGACGTACGCGGTCACTCCGTGCGGACCCGCTTTCAGCACCAGGCCCTCGAGACCCCACATCCGCCTGAACGTCTCCGGCTCCTCGCCGCCCAGTGCCGCGAACTCTTCGTGGTTGCAGAAGTACCAGCGCGAGCCGCGCAGCACCTCCTGTGCCTCGGGGGGCCGCGCGCGGATGTAAGACAGCATCGCGTCGGCGCCGAGCATGCGCGAACCCCCCAGGGCCGCGACCAGCTGGGCCTGCCGGTCGGGCCGCACCGAGCCCACGAAGGCCCAGCCCTGAAAGCCGGCCGGAGGCTTTGGCTCCCATGCGTCGTAGATCGAGTCGCGGCTGCCCAGGTCGATGTTGCGGCCTTCGTGATGCTGGGCGCGCCAGCGGTACGTGGGCGCGTCGACCACGTCGACGAGGCTGGTGTCGATCGGCTTCGAACCGATTGCGCGCATGACCAGCTCGATGCCATCGGCTCCGACCGGCGCCAGCATCGTCACCGGCGTGATCAGGCTCGCGGCCAAGGCGAAGTACAGCGCCGAGCCACCGAGCTCCTCGTGCACCGTCCCGAACGGCCCTTCCAGCGTGTCGAGGGCGATCGATCCGGCGACCAGAAGCCCGGCCGTCACCGGCGCGACTTCACGACCTCCGCCCGGTACCGGAGGCCGAAGTCACGACGTGGTGCGCACGCGCGAGCTTGTCGAGAAAGTCGGCCGGCCCATCGAAGTCCTCCATCTCCATCCAGCTGCGACCCAGCTCGACGACACCATGTGCGTCCGATCCGGTCGCCGTTACCTTGCCGAGCTCCGCCGCGAGCGCGGCCGCCGCGGCATTTGCCTTGCCGTCGGCCCACGGGTTGTAGGTCTCGATGATGTCGATCCGCGCCGCGAGCTCCACCAGCCGGCTCTCGCTGTAGTGCGCGCGGCTGCGATCCAGCGGATGCGGCACGTAGGTGAGGCCTCCCATCTCGTGCACGAGGTCCATCGCATCTTGGGCGGGCAGGTACGGAGGAATGCGAGCCGTGATGAAAAGGCCGATGACCTCACCCTCGCGCGTCTTCGCCTCTTCGCCGACGATCGCGAGGTTCGGTGCCATCTCGGTCAGCTTGAGCGCGCCTTCGACGACGTTGTGGTCGGTCAGCGCGATGCGGTCGAGGCCGCATTCGCGACAGCGCGCGATGATGGCTTCGAGACTTGTCGAGCTGTCATGCGAGTACCGCGAGTGAAGATGAAGGTCGACGCGGACCACGTGCTGAAGCTACGTGACGGAAGCGGCCTCGCGCAGCTGCCGCCGGTGCGCGCCGCTGAACAGCGGGATGACCTCGGCCGGACCTCGGTTCCTGCACGACCTGTCCATCAGCGCAGCCTGCGCGTCGTAGATGATCTCCATCACCTGGTCGGGCCTGCGCTCACGGCCGAGTCGCGCGGGAAGTTCCGGGTGTGCGTTGCGAAGCACGACCATCAATCGCGCGACGAGCCAGCCTGGGACGATGCGCACGTTCTGCACCATGCACTCCTCGACCCAGTAGAGGAGCTCATCCGATTCGTTGAGAAGACGGCGCGGTGTCAACGACCGATTCCGCAGGCGATGCCACTTGAAATGCAGGTCCTGTTCTTCGATGGTCCGTTGGAGCATGACTCTTGACCCACTATATCAGCGGGTCTGCGCCGCACTTTTCATTTCCGCGGGATAACACAAAGTCCTCCATCCGCCGGCGGCGGGGATCAGGTGAACCTGGCGGTCGAGCGTCCAGTCCTTCCATCGCTCGCGCACGCGGTAGCGCAGCATCATCTGCGCGACGTTGTTGTAGACGCGCTCGTGCCTGCGGTCGGTCCACGTCTCGAGCACCTTCACGTTGAGGACCTGCACGTCGAGCACCTCGGTGTCGTCGCCCAGCCTCGGCATGTCGCGAATGAACGCCTGTCTGCCGCCCCACGCGCGCTGGGCGTCCTCCGCGAGCATCTCCCACATCTCGTCGAACCGGCCCTCCGCGTGCAGCTTCATGAAGCGCATCTCGAACGTCGCGGGCGCGATCGACATCGGGGCGGGCGGCCGCTGGGGCTCGCCGGCCGGGGGCAGCGCGGCGTCCGACAGGTCGACGTCACCGCCCATCGGCGTGCGCACGAAGCGCGCGAACTCGTCGACCTGCCAGGTCGTGATCCGGGCCGCCACGCGGGCCACGAGGGCCTCCACGGCCGGCCAGCGACGTAGAAAGCGAAGAAGCCTATTGACCATTGGGGCTAGATGTTGTGTGATTTCCCCAGACTGTATACAGAATGTGGATAGCTGGCAACTACAAAGGCCGCCGGACCTGCCCCATCAGGAAGCGTCCGGCGCGCCTGGCGGCCCGCCGCTGGGGCCGCCGCAAGCTGTCCCCCGGGCGCCCACGCACGAAATCGAAGGCCCGGCCGTGATCCGAATCGGGGTCTCCGCCTGGCGGGTGGCTCCGCGGCCTCAGCCGGCCGCCAGCCGCCGCACCATCGCCGCGACCTCGGGCAGCGGCACGCCCACCGGGCAGGCGGCCGCGGCCGATTCCCAGTCGGGATCGCCGCTGGCGCCGTCTCCGTCGAGGTCCGACGAGGCGTCGCCCAGGCGCGCGTAGAGCCGCAGGTACGCGGAGGCGACGTCCGGCGGCCGCGTCTTTCCCGACCGGCTGACGGCGAACGCGCACAGTCCGCAGTTGATGCAGCCGACGAGCTGAGGGTGTCGCTCCTGCTCCGCTGCCGTCAGCGGCTCGAGGCCGTCGGGCCGGTACATGTCGAGCAGGCGCTGGACCTGCGCTCGCGGCCGCGAGACGCGACGCCGCGTGAGGTGCACGCCATACGCGAGCGCGAGCTTCGCCAGCGAATCGGTCCTGCCCATCAGCCCATCAGCCCTCGCATCGCGCCCTGCACCATCTCCTCTTCCGCCCACCCCGTGTGCGGCAGCACCGGCGCGCGCCCGAGCCACGATCCGCGCACGAACTCGCGCGCGGCGTCGAAGCGCTGCGACGCGCTCCACCCGAGCTCGCGGCCGATGACCTCCGCTGCCCGCAGCACGCACGCGCCGCCCGCGCACGGGCCGGCGGCCAGGCCGACGCGGCGAAATGCGTCGGGCAGCGAATGCACCTGCTCGCTGCGCGCGGCGTACGCGAGCTCGGCCTCGGTGAGCGGCTCGCAGCGGCAGACCACGCGGCCGCAGCGCGCGTCGTCGAGCACCGACTCGGCGCGCGAGCCGTGCCGGCCCTGCAGCTTCACGACCGCGAGCGCGGGAATGCCGCAGCGGCGCGCGATCTCCTCCGCCGGTTCCATGTCGCGCTCGCTGCCCGGCAAGGGAGTGGTCGCGGTCGTGCATGCGGCCTGGTGGCCGAGCTTGCGGCACACGGCGTCGGACGTCTCCTCGGCCATCAGCCGGTACATGGAAAGCTTGCCGCCCGCGATCGTCACGAACCCTTCGACCCCGCCGGCCGCGTGGTCGAAGATCTCGTAGCGCCGTGAGAGCTCGTCCTCGTAGCGTCGCCACTTGAAGAGCGTCGGCCGCACGCCAGTCGTGGTGCGCACCGGCCGGTAGGAGCGGATCGAGGGGAAGACGCGCTCGAAGGCCTGCAGCAGGTACTCGACCTCGTCCGGCAGGACGTCCATCGAGTCGAGGTCGCCGTAGAAGTCGTCGTCGGTCGTGCCGAGCAGCGTGAAGCCGGCGTGCGAAACCATGAGCAGGTCGCGGCCGTCGATCGATTCCGCGCTGATGGCGAAGTTGGAGATGCGGTGCGGGTACACGATGTGAATGCCCTTGGCGGGCCGCAGCTCGACGTTCATGCCCGCGAGCTGCGCGACCTCGGGCACCCACGGGCCCGCGGCGTTGACCACGACGCGGGCGCGAGCCTCGGTCGTGACCCCGTCGGCGGTGCGGTAGCGAACGCCGATCACCGCGCCTTCGTGCTTCAGCAGCTCGACCACACGCGTGTGGTTCAGAGCTCTCGCCCCATGAGCGATCGCGTCCTGCACGTTCGCGAAGACCAGGCGGTGAGGATCGACGCCCCACTCCTCCATCGTCACCGCGCCGACCATGTCCGGCGACAGGCCTGGCTCGACCTGCCGCGCCTCGTCGGCCGTGAGCCGAACGTGCGGGTGCGACTTCTTCAGCGGCTGGAAGCGGTCGTAGACCTCCATCGCAGTCTCCATCCGCTCGATGTTGTTCTTGTCGTGCGGCAGCACCGGGATGAGGAAGACGATCCGGTAGACGATGTTGCGGGCGATGGTGACGATGTGCCCGGCGTCCTTGGTCGAAAGCCGGGTGGTGTCCCAGTCGAACTCGAGGTAGCGCGGTCCTCCGTGGATCATCCAGCTCGAGGAACCGCTGGTGCCGCCGCCCCAGTCGCCCTTCTCGAGGATCAGCACCGACAGGCCGCGCAGCGACAGGTCGCGCGCGATGCCGGCGCCGGTCACGCCGCCGCCGATGACGATGACATCGTGAGCGGAGGGCTGGCTCACGACCGAAGCTTAAAGAAGTCCAATCCCGGGGAAAGAGAGCAGCGGCCCTTGCCCGGCCGGAGGCCGGGTCGGCTTTGCCGAGGCCGCGATGCGATCAGAAAGGTCGACCTGGTCGCGCCTTGCGCGCAGAGGGAACCGCCGAGGTTCCCTCTCATATCTAGCTCGCTGCTTCGTGCTCTTTCTGGAACTCTTCGATGATCGTCTTGGCGAGGTGCGCCGGCATCTCGTCGTAATGCGAGAACTTCTTGGAGAAGCTGCCCCGGCCCTGGGTGATCGAGCGCAGGTCGAGCGCGAAGCGCAGCATCTCCGACTCCGGCACCGTCGCCTTCACGCGCTGGTAGCCGTCGTCCGGCTCGGTGCCGAGGATCTTGCCGCGGCGGCCGTTGAGGTCGGACATGATGTCGCCGAGGTTCTTCTCCGGGACGCGGATCTCAGCCTCCACGATCGGCTCCAGGAGCACCGGTCCGGCGTCGAGGGCGGCGCGGCGAATCGCCAGCGAGCCCGCGATCTGGAAGGCCATGTCGTTGGAGTCGACCGTGTGGTACTTGCCGTCGACGAGCCTCACCCGCACGTCGACCATGGGGTAGCCCGCGACGACGCCTTTGGCCATGTTGTCGACGATTCCCTTCTGCACCGACGGCCTGAAGTTCTGGGGGATCGAGCCGCCGAAGATCTTGTCCTCCCACACGAATCCCTCGCCCCGGGTGGTCGGGTCGACCTCGATGACGCAGATGCCGTACTGGCCGTGGCCGCCCGACTGCTTGACGTGGCGGCCCTCGGCGCGGGCGTGTCCCCGCACGGTCTCGCGGTAGCCCACGCGCGGCGTGGCCGTCGTGGCTTCGACGCCGTACTTGCGCTTCAGCTTCTCCAGCGTCACGTCGAGATGCACGTCGCCGAGCCCGGAGATGATCAGCTGCTTGGTCTCCTCGAGGCGCTCGACGTGCAGCGTCGGGTCCTCCTCGCCGAGCCGCGCGAGCCCGGACGAGATCTTCTCCTCATCGCCGCGAGCCTTCGGCGTGATGGCAACGCTGTAGGCGGGTGACGGCAGGTCGAGGGGCGGCAGCGGCCCGCCGTCCTTCACGCCGATGGTGTCGCCGGTCAGCGTGTGCGCGAGCTTGGTGGCGGCGCCGATGTCGCCGGCGTGCACCTCCGTGGTCGTGACGTGCTCCTTGCCGCGTGGCAAGAAGATCTGGGCGAGCCGCTCGTCGGCGTTGCGGTTGAGGTTCGTGAGGTGCTGGTCGGCCTTCACCGAGCCGGCCGCGACCTTGAAGTAGCTGACGCGGCCGAACTGGTCGCCGCCGGTGCTGAAGACGAAGGCCTTGGCCGGCTTCGCGGGATCGCCCTCGGCCGGCGGCAGCAGCTCGCACACCGTCGACATCAGGGTGCGCACGCCGAGCATCTTCGTCGCCGAGCAGCACAGGACCGGCGCGACCTTGCCCTCGAGGATGCCCTCGCGCAGCCCGCGCTGGATCTCCTCCTCGCTGAGGGTGCCCGCGTCGAGGTACTTCTCGAGCAGCGAGTCGTCGCTCTCGGCCGCGGCCTCGATCAGCTGGCCGCGATACTCCTCGACCCGCGCTTTCATGTCGTCGGGGATGGGGACCTCGCCGCCCTTGCCGTCGGCGGTGGTGACGTAGGCCTTGAGGTGCAGCAGGTCGACGACGCCGCGGAAGTCCTGCTCGGAGCCGATCGGCAGGTGCAGCGGGAACGGCCGCGGCGAGAGCGCCTCGCGCATCGCGTACACGGCGCCGTAGAAGTCGGCGTTCTCCTTGTCGAGCTTGTTGACCACGACGAGCCGGGGCTTGCCGCGCGCGTTGCACTGCTCCCAGGCGAGCTCGGTGCCGACGGCCAGGTGGTCGGTGGGCCCGACGACGACGATCGCGCCTTCGGCCGCGCGCAGCCCGCTGAGCGCCTGGCCCGCGAAGTCGAAGAAGCCGGGCGCGTCGAGGATGTTGATCTTGAAGCCGTTGAGCTCGGCGAAGCCGACCCCGAGGTTGATCGAGATCTTCCGCTTGTGCTCCTCGGGCTCGAAGTCCATGGCCGCCGTGTTCTGGTCGGTCGAGCCCATCCGGGCCAGGCCGCCCGAGGCGAAGAGCATGGATTCGGCGAGCGTCGTCTTGCCGTCGTGCGAGTGGCCGAGCAGGACGATATTGCGGATCTTGTCAGGCGTGTACTCAGCGGCCATGCCACCCCCTGAAGAGCGCGACGGTTACGACAGACAAGTCTAAGGAAGGGTTAAGAGCCACTTCGGAAGGGATTACGGGCTCCGGTAGAATCTGTGGTCCATGGTCAAAAAGACGGCGTCCATCGAAGAGGTCCTCGCGGCGGTCGAGGCCGCGCGGGACAAGGTGATGGCGGACGAGGTGAAGTCGCTCACCAAGCTCGGCATCCCCAAGGCGATGGCCTACCAGATGATCGCGAGCCGGTTCCACCAGAAGGTCGGCAACCAGGAGGAGGCCGAGCCCGACCCGTTCGAGGGCAACGGGGCGACCACATCCTGGGAAGAAATAGGCTAAGAGCCGCCTCGGCGCTCGTGTGAACAGGGCCGAGCGGCTGGCGCGGCTGCTCAGAGTTCTCGCCGCGATCATCGCCGAGCCCGGACTTAACCCTCTCGAGCTGGCCGAGCGCGCCGGCGTGTCCGAGCGCACGCTCCGTCGCGACCTCGCCCAGCTTCGCGACCTCGGTTACGAGGTCGCTTACACCAGCGGTTACGAGGTGCAGGAAAAGCTGAATCTCGAGGGCCGCGGGCGCCAGAAGCATCGCCCGCGCGGCGACGACGCGCTGCTGCAGGCGGTGGCCCAGGCGGTCGAGACCGCGGGCCTGTGGCGGGACACGGACGGCAAAGCGGCGCCCAGCGCTCGCCGGCGCGCCTCCCGGCCGGTGGGCAAGCGCCCGCTCGTGCTCATCCCGAGCGGCCATGACGACGCCGACTTCATCTACGCCGCCGGCCTTCCGATCGAGTCGGCGCTGTACGTTCGCTTCGCCGCGGGCGACGACGTGCTCGTCGCCAGCCCGCTCGAGATCGACCGCGCGCGGGCGACCGGCAGGGCGGCGCGAATCCTCTCCTTCGCCGAGGCCGGCTACGAGGAGATCGGGCGCTTCAGCTCGTGGCCGCGGCTGGCGGCAAGGCTCCTGAAGCAGCGCGGGGAGAGCGACGTGCGCGTGTCCCCGCTTTTGGGCGCGGCGTATGCCGAGGAGCTGCGCGAGACCGGCCTGGACGTGGCGATCGACCGCGACCTCTTCGTCGCCGAGCGGCGCCGAAAGACGGCACGCGAAGCAGAGCTCATCCGGGAGGCCCAGCGCGCCGCCGAGTCCGCGGTGCGCGAGGTCGTGAGCCACCTCGCCGCGGCCGACATTCGCGACGGGCTGCTGTGGCGGGACGGCGCTCCGCTGACCTCGGAGTGGCTCTACGCGCGCGCGTCCCTGCTGCTGGGGGAGCTGGGCTTCGCATGCCCGGACATGATCATCGCGGGCTCGCCCGAGAGCGCCATGCCCCACTTCCGGGGCGCGGGTCAGCTCCGGGCCGGCCAGCCGGTGATCATCGACATCTTTCCGACCGGCCGCGACAGCCACTACGCCGGCGACCTGACCCGGACGGTGGTGGTCGGTGAGGCGCCGGAGCAGATCCGCCGTATGCACGCGGCGACGCTCCAGGCCCTGGACGCGTCGATCGAGACGATTCGAGCCGGCGTGCCCGCTTCGGAGGTGCACGACACGGCGTGCGCCGTGCTGGTCGACCGCGGCTTTGGCACCACGACGCCCGGCTTCGAGGGCCCGGACGGGGTCGCCAAGATGAACCACAGCCTCGGCCACGGTGTCGGCCTGGAGGTGCACGAGGAGCCGGGTGTCCGGCGGACCAACCACGAGCGCCTCGAGCCCGGCGACGTGATCACGGTCGAGCCCGGCCTGTACCTGACGGGTCTCGGCGGCGTGCGCATCGAGGACACCGGGATGGTCACCGAGAACGGCTTCGAAAACTTCACCGGCATCACCCGCAGCCTCGACCCGAAGGACTACCTGTAAAGGCCCTCGGTAGGCCTAGACTGTCGGCCGGGAAAACCGGGTTGGGGACACTCAGGCTGGAGCACGACGACCAGCAGACGGAGGCCGCCTGCGCCGACTGCGGGGCGGCTTACAGGAGCGTGATCGGGGTCATCTACGAGGACGACCAACCGATCGCGATCTACCGCGCCGACGTCTTCGACCACTTTCATCGCGACCCGGAGCCGCGCGTGCTCCTCTCGATCGCCGTCGGCGACTGGAGCGACGGCACGAACCGCGGCGACCGGTGCGCCGCCGCCATCGAGGCCTGGCCGGAGGACGACGGCGTGCGGATGGCGATCAGCGACCGCGCGGCCTCGCCGTGGGCCGAGCTCGAGGTCGTGAGCTGGCAGCTCAAGGGCAGCGAGTCCGGCGCTAGCCCCCTGCGCGACGCCTTCTTCCAGCTTGCCGACCACATCGCGATCGCGGACCGGCGGCTGCGCCGCGCCCTCACCGCCCGCAGCGCGCTGTAAAGCTCCGCTTTACCATTAGGACGTGCCGGTCGAACCCGAGAACGAGACACTCGGTCAGCGCATCAAGCGGCTTCGGCGCGAGCGCGGGATGAGCCTGGCCAAGGTCGTGGGCGGAGATTTCAGCCGCGCGTTCCTGAACCAGGTCGAGCTCGGGAAGGCGCAGCCGTCGACCCGGGTGCTGCGCGTCATCGCGGGCCGCCTGGGCACCCAGGTCGACTACCTGCTGGAGGGCCGGCTGCCCGACCTCGACCGCCAGCTGATGCTCGAGCGCGCGCGGCTGCTCCTACTGCGCGGCTACCCGCGCCGGGCGCTGGCTGCGCTCGAGCGCATCACCGGCAACGAGTGGCCGCTCATGACCGACGTCCGCATGGCGCGGGCCGAAGCGCTGATGAGGCTCGGCCAGAAGCAGAAGGCGAAGGAGATCCTGGACGCGGAGCGCAGCGTGATCTACCGCCACCACGACGTCCACCGCCGCGAGCGCCTGCTGACGATCGAGCGCGGGGAGCGGTACGCGGTCGGCGCTGGAGACTTGAACCGGGCGCGGGACGCGCACGTGCGGATGGCCGAGCGGGCGTTTCGGTCGGGCGACAGCCGCGGCGCGCTCGAGCACTACCAGGCCGCGCGCGCGCTGATGGAGGTCTGAGCGCCTAGGGTCTAGAGGCCCTTGTTCGTCGCCGAGTTCCAGTCGAACGAGGGCGGCGTGAACGGCTTCCCCGAGACGATCTCGATGGTGATCACCTCGTGGGCCTTGAGCGTGATGCCGGCCGGGTCGCCCTCGTAGACCTGGGGCCCCTTGCCGTCGCTCAGGTCGACGTACACGATCATCTGCTGGCCGGTGCCGACCGTGAGCGTCGAGACGTGCGTCGTGTCCATGAGCTCGTGACCGACGCCGTTGTTCTCATACGTGTTGTACGCGTCCCAAATCTTGAAGAAGTCGCTGAGTGTGAACACCCTGGTGGCGGGCGCCTCGATGTGGATCACGTCCTGGTTCGCCGAGTGCACGTGCAGCCAGTAGAAGCAGCTGGGGGCTGTCTCGTTGGGGATGATGCCGGCTCCGCCAGGGAGCGGGTGCAGGGTGCCGTTGGAGTCGAGGATCTGCACGGCCACGTGGTAGTGGACCTGCGCGTGCTCGAGCTGGTCGCACGGGATGGCGCCGCTCGAGCCCTGCACGGTGGGAGCGCCAGGAGCGCTGGTGTGGCTGCGGATCCCGATCACGACCAGCACGGCGAAGATGAGCAGCATCGCGACGCCGACGACGATCGCCATGACCGGGACGTCGGTCGTGGACGAGCGGACAGGCGCCCGGCGGGCCTTGCCTTTGGCACCACGTATTGTCTGCCTGGACCTGGAGCTCATTCGCGGAGCTAGTAGAATACCGGGCTGACCTTTCTGGTCTCGACCGGCCGCCTCCGCGGCCGTTGGTCCGAGGCCTGAACCCACAGGAAGGAGGGCCCCTTTGCGGGATTACGAAGTTCTCTACATCGTCCGGCCGGACCTCGAAGACGACAAGGTCCAGGACGTCGTCAAGCGGGTGAACACGCTCATCGAACGATCGGGCGGCGCCGCCGACCAGACGAGTCTTTGGGGCAAGCGCAAGCTGGCCTATGAGGTGAAGCACCAGAAGGAAGGCTCGTACGTCCTCCAGGACTTCAAGATCGAGCCGAACCGCGTGCCCGAGCTCGAGTCGGCGCTGAAGATCACCGAGGAGGTGCTGCGGCACCTCATCGTCCGCAAGCCTGACAAGCCGTTACCGGCCCCCGTTGCGCCGCCGCCGGCGGAGGTCGTGCTGGAACCGGTCGCAGTCGAGTCCAGCGGCGACGCGGCGGAAGCACCAGTCGGTGATCGGGATCGGGAGGAGCGGTAAATGTCCAACCTCAACAAGGCGCTGCTCATCGGCCGGCTGACCAAGGACCCCGAGATGCGCTACACGCCCAGCGGCACGGCGGTGACGAACTTCAGCATCGCCACGAACCGCTGGTCGACCGGGCCCGACGGCGAACGCAAGGAGATCCCCGAGTACCACAACATCGTGGCTTACAACGCCGGCAAGAGAAACCTGGCCGAGATCGTGGCGCAGTACACGCGCAAGGGCGCGCTCGTCTTCATCGAGGGCCGCATCCAGACGCGTTCCTGGGAAGGTCAGGATGGTCAGAAACGGCGCACCACCGAGATCATCGCCAACGACGTGCAGTTCCTCGAGCCTCGTGGCGCGGGGGCGGGTCCCGGTTCCGGCGTGCCCGCGGGCCGCGGTGCGGCCGCGGCGCACAGCGATGACGTTCCCGGCGGAGACGACGTCCCGCGCGACGTCGACCCCGACGACATCCCGTTCTAGGAGAGATTCACAGACATGGCATCCAGCTCACCCCGTCCACCCCAGCGCGAGTCGAGCGGCGGAGGTCCGCGCGGGCCGAAGCGGCAGCACCGCAAGGTCTGCAGCTTCTGCGTCGAGAAGATCAGCCACATCGACTACAAGGAGATCTCGCGCCTGCGCCGCTTCGTGAGCGACCGCGGCAAGATCCTTCCTCGGCGCGTGACCGGCACGTGCGCCAAGCACCAGCGGCCGCTGACGACCGCGCTCGAGCGCGCGCGCGCCATCGCCCTCCTGCCGTACACGACCGAATCTCATTGAGCGATCCCCTCTCCCGGTCGCGGGAGAGGGTTAGGGTGAGGGTCGGGTTAAAATCACCCGGCCGCCAAGACCCTCCATAGGAGCGCGCCCGATGACTTTCACCACCCAGCTACGCATTCCCGGCCCCACGCCGCTGCCCGAGCGTGTCGTGCGGGCGATGAACCGGCCGCTGATCGACCACCGCGGGCCGGAGTTCGCGGCCATCCTGGCCGAGGTCACGGCGGGCGCGAAGCGGGTGTTCAAGACGAACGCCGACCTGCTGCTGCTCACGTCCTCGGGCACCGGCGGCCTCGAGTCCGCGGTCGCGAACCTGGTGTCGCCGGGCGATGAGGTCGTGGTCGCGCTGTGCGGGAACTTCGGCGAGCGATTCGCCGCGCTGGCGGCCGCGTACGGCACGGACGTGGTGCGGCTCGAGTTCGAATGGGGACAGCCCGTCGAGCCCGACGACCTGGCGCACGTGCTCGCGCAGCACCCCACGGCCAAAGTCGTCCTGCTTACGCACAACGAGACTTCGACCGGCCTCACCAACCCGCTGGCTCAGCTCGCGCGCGTGGCGCGCGACGCCAACCGGATCGTGGTCGTCGACGGCGTGAGCTCGATCAGCTCGATCGCGATCGAGACCGACGCGTGGGGAATCGACGTCGCGGTCAGCGGCTCGCAGAAGGGATGGATGGCGCCTCCCGGCATCGCCCTGGTCAGCGTCAGCGACCTCGCGTGGGAGCAGCAGGCGAAGGCGCGCGCGCCGCGCTTCTACTTCGACTGGAAGGAAGCCAAGACATGGGCGGACAAGGGCATGACGCCTTTCACGCCCGCGATCCCGGTCGCCTTCGCGCTGCAGGAAGGCCTGCACATGCTCGAAGAGGAAGGCCTCGACAACGTCTACGAGCGCCACGCACGATTGGCGCGCGCGACCCAGGCCGGGTTGAAGGCTCTGGGCTTCCAGCTCTTCGCGAAAGAAGGATTTCGCTCCAACACCGTGACGTCGGCGCTGCCCCCACCGGGGCTCGACGTCAGCGCTTTGCGCAAGCTGCTCAACGCGAAGTACGGCGTGGTGATCGCCGGCGGCCAGGGCAAGATGACCGGCAAGATGGTGCGCGTCGGCCACCTTGGCGCGGTCGCGGAGGGCGACGTGGTCCAGGTGCTGTGGGCCATGGAGCAGGCGCTCGAGGAGCTGGACATCGCGCCCGCGGACGGCCGCTCGGTGGCCGCGGTGACGGCCTCCCTGCAGAGCGTCCCTGCCTAAACTCCCTCTCCCTCGGGGGAGGAGGGGCGGGAGTGAGGGTGATCAATCTTCCTTAACTACACTCGTCTGATGGCGCGGATCCTGGTCGCCGACCCGCTGGCCGAGGACGGCCTCGCGCGCCTGCGCCGTGAAGGCGAGGTCGTGGTCGCGAGCAAGCTCGCGGAGAAGGAGCTCGTCGAGAGGATCGGCGACTTCGACGCGCTGGTCGTGCGCAGCGAGACGAAGGTCACGGCGCCGGTGCTCGAGGCGGGCAAGAAGCTGCGCGTGGTCGGACGAGCCGGCGTGGGCGTGGACAACATCGACGTCGCCGCCGCGACGCGCCACGGCATTCTCGTCGTCAACGCGCCCCGCGGCAACATCGTCGCCGCGGCCGAGCACACCATCGCGCTGGTGCTCGCGCTGGCGCGGTCGGTGCCCCAGGCCGACGCGTCGGTGCGGCGCGGCGAGTGGACGCGTTCGAAGTTCACCGGCGTCGAGATCCGCGGCAAGACGCTGGGCGTGATCGGGCTCGGCAACGTCGGTTCCGAGGTGTCGAAGCGCGCGCACGGCCTGGAGATGGACGTCATCGCCTTCGACCCGGTCGTGTCCGTGGACCGCGCGGAGCTGTTCAACGTGGAGCTCGTCTCGCTCGACGACCTGCTGCAGCGGGCGGATTTCGTGACCATCCACGTGCCGCTGGTCGAAGCCAACCGCGGGCTCATCGGCGCGCGAGAGCTGGGCCTGATGAAGCCCACCGCGCGGCTCGTGAACACCGCGCGCGGAGGCATCGTCGACGAGGCGGCGCTGTACCAGGCCCTGAAGGCCGGCCGCCCGGCCGCGGCGGCGGCCGACGTGTTCGATCTCGAGCCGCCGGGCGAGAATCCACTTTTCACGCTGCCGAACTTCATCGGCACGCCTCACATCGCGGCCTCGACCGTCGAGGCGCAGGCGTCGGTTGCGTTCGACGTCGCCGAGGAGGTGGCGGCCGTGCTTGCGGGCGACCTCCCGCGCTACGCGGTCAACGCGCCGTCGCTGCCGCCGGAAGAGCTTGCCTATCTGCGGCCGTTCGCGGACCTGACCGAGCGCCTCGCATCGCTGCACCGCCAGCTGTTCGGCGGGCGTGCGGGCGGCCTGGAGCTCGAGTTCGAAGGCCAGCTGGCGCAGCACGACGTGAACCTGCTGACCGCGGCGGCGGTCAAGGGCATGCTGCAGGATTTCACCGAGGACCGCATCAACGCCGTGAACGCGCGCCTCATCGCGTCGGCGCGCGGAATGAACATCGTCGAGCGGCGCACGCCCGCGCGCGGTTCGTACACCAGCCTCGTGACGCTGAAGCTGCAGGGCCACGAGATCGCGGGCACGCTGCTGATGGGCGAGCCCCGCGTCGTTCGCATCGACTCGTTCCGCGTCGACCTGCATCCCGAAGGCCGCTTCCTCGTCAGCCGGCACGAGGACCGGCCGGGAATCGTCGGTCGCGTGGGCACGATCCTCGGCCAGCACGACGTGAACATCGCGAGCATGCTCGTCGGCCGCGACGCGCCGCGCGGCCGCGCGATGATGATCCTGGCCGTCGACGACGCGGTGCAGTCGTCGGTGCTCGACCACCTGCGCGAGGTCGACGGGATGTCCGACCTGCACTACGTCGAGCTGAAGGGAGGAACCGATAGCTGATCTCCGGGCGCTGCCCGGGATTCGCTACGCCGACACCTCGTCGCTGACCCGGCTGGTGGCGCCGCCGTACGACGTCATCCCCGACGTCGACGTCGAGCGCTACCTGTCGCTGTCGACGCACAACGTGATTCGGCTGATCCGGCCGGGCGCCGGCTACGAGGGCGCCGCGGCCACACTGGAGGCGTGGCTGAAGGAAGGCATCCTGCAGACCGACGCCCCATCGATGTACGTGCACGAGGTCGACGTGGCGCCCGGCCGTACGCGGCGGGACCTCATCGCCGCCCTCCGCCTCGAGCCCTACGACCGCGGCGTCGTGCTGCCGCACGAGCGCACCCATCGCGGCCCGAAGGAGGACCGGCTGGCGCTCATTCGCGCGACCCGGGCGAGCCTGGAGCCGCTCTGGTTCGTGTACGACGGGGCGGGCACCTCGATCCGTGAGCTGCTGGCGCAGGGCGCCGCCGGCGACCCGCTCGCGACCTTCGCCGACTCGGAAGGCCTGGCCCAGCGGCTCTGGCAGGTTGCATCAGGCGCGCTGACCGCCCAGCTGCACGCCGCGCTCGCCGCCCTCCCGCTGCTGATCGCCGACGGCCACCACCGCTACGAGACGACGCTCGCCTACTCCCAGGAGATGGGAGGCGCCGCCGACGCCGCCTCGCGGTTCACTCTGGCACTCCTGACCGACATCGACGACCCGGGCCTCGAGGTGCTGCCGACACACCGGGTCATGAAGGCCGGCGTCGCGGTCACGGGCGGCGAGCCGGCGGAGTCCCTGGCCGAGACCCTGGCCGCGGTCAAGGGGAAGGTGGCGGCCGGCGCCTACCGCGACGGCCACTTCCAGGTGCTGCCTCTCGAGGGCGAGATGGCGGTCGTCGAGCTCCACCGCCAGGTCATCGACAACATCCTCGGGAAGCGCAGCGCCGAGGAGTACCTGCTCTACACGCGCGACGCCGAAGAGGCGGTGCGGATGGTCGACGAGGGGGTCGGAGTGGCGGCGTTCTTTTTGGACGCGCCGGACCTGCGGAAAGTTTTGAAGCTGGCCCGGGAAGGGAACACTCTTCCCCAGAAGAGCACGTATTTCCACCCCAAACCGCCGTCAGGGATGGTGATGCACCGTCTCGACGCCGGCCGATCCCTATAGTTAGGACCCCCAAGACAGATGCCCACTTACGGATACCGCTGCAGGACCTGCGGCAACGAGTTCGAGATCCTGCAGAAGATGTCAGACGCGCCCCTCAAAACCTGCCCGAAGTGCTCGGGCGAGCTCCAGAAGCTGGTCTACCCGACCGGCGTGATCTTCAAGGGCAGCGGTTTCTACAAGACGGACTACAAGTCCGCATCCAGCGGTTCTGGAGAGTCAGGCTCCAACGGCTCGAAATCGAGCTCCGAGAAGCCGGGCGAGGCCAAACCGTCGGGAGAGGCCAAATCGGAGCCCAAGTCGGAGCCCAAGACGGAATCGAAGACGGCGAAATCGGATTCAGATAGTTAAGAAGGTATTTGCATGGGAGACATCCAGACCGTCAGCGATTCAGATTTCGAGACCAAGGTCCTCAAGGCCGACAAGCCGGTGCTGGTCGACTTCTGGGCGACCTGGTGTGGGCCGTGCCGAATGATCGCGCCCATCGTGGAGCAGATCCACGGCGAGCTCGGCGACAAGGTGCAGGTCATGAAGATGGACATCGACCAGAACCCGTCGACGCCGATGCAGCTCGGGATCATGTCGATCCCGACCGTGATCATCTTCAAGGACGGAAAGGCCGCGGACCGGACCGTGGGCTACCGTCCCAACATGAAGGGCGACCTCAAGGCCAAGCTCGAGGCGCTCATCTCGTAAGCCGACTAGTAGTCGGCTGAGGTGGCGCAGCTCGCAGAGTTCCGCCTCCGCTTTCTCGAGCGCAGCGACGACCTTGCGCTCTTCGCCGACATCAGCGACAAGGACGTCGAGCAGCTGAAGCCGTACTCGGAGGGCTAGCGCCGCTGCGTTAACCTAGCCGCGAGCTGGGGATGTTCGGCGGCTGGTGCCGCCCGCGGTCTTCAAAACTGATCGAGAGGCGCCGATGACGCGTCTCTGGTGGGTTCGATTCCCATCCATCCCCGCCATTTTTCAGCGCCGTGACAGCCAAGAGGGCCTGTTGCCGAACTCCTGACTCTGGGCGAGAATTTCGCTAACGCCTTCATCGCAGCCAACGTTCCAGTAGGAGGTGCCGGCCATGATGGGCCACAAGACGGTCGAGCCGAAGCTGTACGTGAGCTTCTCG
>DATGEO010000169.1:0-19075 GCA_035310015.1 Candidatus Dormiibacterota bacterium
CATGGCGGGCCGGAAGATCGACCGGATCATGTTCTGGGTTCCCCAGTCCGGCCGCCTCGGGCTGGGGATCAGCATCATCAGCTACGCCGGCGGCGTGATGCTGGGGGTGGCGACCGACGCCCGCCTGGTTCCGGACCCGGAGCGCATCATCGACGCCTTCAACGTCGAGTTCGAGGCCCTGCGGGGGGCGGCCGCGAAGCGCGCAGGAACCTCGAGTGCCGGCCCTCGGACGCGTCGGCGCCTGGGTGGGGGTCCGGGCGCCGGCACTCGGCGCGTTTAGGCTCCTCGTTACGTGGTAATTATGTAAGCACCATGGCGGGAACCCCGGCCACCGAGCGGGAGGCGCTGGACGCATATTCGGCGACGGTCACGGCCGTGGCCGAGCGCGTGCTGCCCGCGGTCGCCAGCGTTCGCATCCAGCGCGGCGGCGGCTACGGCCAGGCGGGCGCGGGCTCCGGGGTCGTGATCACGCCCGACGGCTACCTCGTCACCTCCGCCCACGTGGTGGCGGGGGCGCGCAAGGCGTCGGCCGCATTCCTGGACGGCACCGAGCACGACCTCGACGTCGTTGGCGCCGACCCCCTGTCCGACCTCGCCATCACCCGCGCCCGCGCGGCGACGCTCGAGCCGGTGCAGGTCGGCGACGCGGACACGCTTCGCGTGGGCCAGCTCGTCGTCGCCATCGGCAACCCCATGGGGTTCAGCGGGTCCGTCACCTCGGGGGTCGTCAGCGGGTTAGGCCGCTCGCTGGCGACCGCCGATGGCAACGGGCACCGCCGGTTCATCGAAGACGTCATCCAGACCGACGCCGCGCTCAACCCCGGTAACTCCGGCGGTGCCCTCGCCGACTGGCAGGGCCGGCTGGTCGGCGTCAACACCGCGGTCGCCGGCATGGGGCTCGGCCTCGCGGTGCCCATGAACAGGACGACCCAGGCGATCCTCTCCGCCCTGATGCGCAACGGGCGCGTGCGGCGGGCCTTCATCGGGATCGCGGGCGGGACGCGCGCGCTCTCGCCGGCGCTCGCGCAGAGGTTCGGCCACAAGGCCGGCGTCGAGGTGCAGGAGGTCGTCGCGGGCAGCCCGGCTCAGGCCGCGGAGCTGCGGAGCGGCGACGTGATCGTCGAGGTCGAAGGCACGCCGGTCACCAGGGCCGGAGACCTGCAGCGGCTCATGGTCGAAGGGCGGATCGGGGCACGCCTCGAGCTGAAGGTCGTGCGCGCGGAGCACGTGGTGACGCTGGCCGTCGTTCCGAAGGAGCTCACGTAAGGCGTCTCCCGCGTTAGGGTGACGTTCGTGCCCAAGAAGCAGCTCCGCAACCTCCTGAAGGCGCAACCCCAGGACGGCCGGTTCCGGATGGCGGACGTCGATACGGCTTCGACCCCGGGGCTGAAAAGCCCCAAGCGCGCGCGCCGGGACCTGGACCGGCACCGCCTGGAGCTCTTCGATCTCCAGGAGCGCCTGTACGCCGAGCACAAGCGATCCCTGCTGCTGGTGCTGCAGGGCATGGACACCAGCGGCAAGGACGGCACGATCACGCACGTCATCGGCGGCCTCAACCCGCAGGGCGTCCAGATCACGCCGTTCAAGGCTCCCACCCCCGAGGAGAAGCGCCACGGTTTTCTCTGGCGGATTCGGAGGCGGCTGCCCGAGCCGGGTGAGGTGGGCATCTTCAATCGCTCGCACTACGAAGACGTCCTGATCGCGAGGGTCCATGACCTGGCCAGGCCGGCGGTGATCCAGCAGCGCTACGGGCTCATCAACAAGTTCGAGCAGGAGCTGGTCAAGGCCGGCACGGCGATCGTCAAGGTCTGCCTGCACATCTCCTACGACGAGCAGCGGCGGCGCCTGCTGCAGCGCCTCGAGGACCCGGACAAGAACTGGAAGTTCAACCCCCACGACGTCGACGAGCGGGCTTACTGGGATGACTACATGAGCGCCTACAGCATCGCCATCACGGAGTGCTCCACCGCCTGGGCGCCGTGGTACGTCGTGCCCGCGGACGACAAGGACTATCGCAACTGGGCGGTGGCCCGCCTGCTGATCGAAACCCTCGAGCAGCTCAACCCGCAGTACCCGCACCCCCGGCTGAACATCCCAGCCCTGGTGAAACGCCTGAATGCGTGAACGCCGTTTGGTAAGTTAAGCAGCGCCAAAGGGGGCTCTAAGCGTCTCCGGTAAATTGGGGGTTGTAAATCGATGAAGCGGGAACGAGTCATCCTCGTTTTCCTGGCCGCCCTGGTGCTCGCGGCGTGCGGCACGACAAGCTCCTCTGGCGGAGGAGGCAACGCCTACGCCGGCAAGACGATCAAGCTCGGCGCAATCCTGTCCATCACGGGCGCGGGCGGCGTGTACGGACCCCAGAGCCGCGACGGCATGAAGCTGGCGGTCGACCAGATCAACAAGTCGGGCGGCGTCAACGGCGCGATGATCGACCTGACGGTCAACGACGACGCTTCGCTCAAAGCGCAGTCGGCGCAGCTGGCCCAGACCATGATCCAGCAGGACCAGGACCTCGCCCTCCTCGGCCCGACGCTCTCCAACTCCGCGGTGGGTGTGCATCCGCTGGCCGAGAGCCTGAAGACGCCCATCCTGGCCGTCAGCACGACCGGCATCCACATCGTTCCCGACTGCAACTACCCGGATGAGACGCCGTGCAAGTACGTCTTCCGCGACAGCCTGGGAGAGCAGACGGCGATCCCGGACAACATCATGGCCTACGCCCAGGACGCGCATCCCAAGACCGGCGTCCTGCTGGTCGCGCAGGACGACAAGTTCTCGAGCGACGGCGGCACGATCGTCCAGAAAACGGTCGACCAGTACGGCATCCAGCTGCTGAAGGTGATCAAGTTCAGCAAGACCGAGGCCGACCTCTCGCCCTACGTGACCCAGGCGGTTCAGCTCAAGCCGGACGTGATCTTCATCACCTCCCTCGGCGCCATCCCCGCCAAGATCATGACCGAGGCCCGCAACGAGGGTTGGACCGGCCAGTTCCTCGGAGGCAACGGGTTCAACACCGCAACCGTCTCCAAGCAGGCCGGTGCGGCGGGCAAAGGCGCGCGCAGCGCGAGCGCCTGGTACATCGGCAACACGTTCGCGTCCAACGCGGACTTCGTGAACGCGTATCGCGCCGCTTACAGCAAGGACCCCGACCAGTTCGCGGCCCAGGGCTACACGGGCATCAAGATCATCGCCGACGCCGCCAAGCGGGCGAACCTCACCTTCACCGACCTGGCCGGCGACCGGGACAAGCTGCGCGCGGCGCTGGAGACCGTGAACATCGACACGCCGCTCGGGCCGTTCCAGTTCACGTCCACCCACGACGTGAAGCAGACGGTGTGGATCATCCAGATGGACGGCGCCGGCGGCTTCACGCTGGTGCACGAGATCAAGCCGAGCTAGCCGCCTCCGCGGCCGCAAGATAGACGCGCGATGGGCCAGCAGGTCCTCAACGCGATCTTCATCGGGTCGATCTACGCCCTGTTTGCGGTCGGCTATACGCTGGTCTTCGGCGTTCTCGACATCCTGAACCTCGCCCACAGCGCCGTCTTCATGCTCGGCGCCGCGATCACGTACTCACTGGTCGTCAACTACCACCAGTCCTTCGCCGTCGCGTGCGTGCTCGGCATCGCCTCGTGCGCGGTGATGGGGCTGGTGATCGAGTACATCTGCCTGCGGCCGCTGCGCCGCCGGCGCGCACCGCCGATCGCGGCGCTGATCTCCACTATCGGCCTGGCCTTGATCATCGTCGCCGCCGTCGAGCAGGGGCGGCAGGGCAGCATCTTTTCCTGGCTGTGGGTCGACGGCGCGAACTCCGTGAGCTTCCCGAGCGGCACCGTGCCCAACCCGACCTGGCACGTCGGCGGCCTGACGCTCGAGGCGACAAAGGTCGCCATCGTGCCGGTGACGGTCGCCCTCATGCTCGTGCTCGGCTACTTCATCCGCTTCACCCAGTTCGGACGAGGCCTGCGCGCGGTGGCCGAGAACCCGCGCGCGGCGAGCCTGATGGGCCTCGACGTCGACCGCATGATCACGCTGACGGTCGTGCTGTCCTCGGCCCTCGGCGGCGCGGCCGGCATCCTCTTCGGCCTCGCCATCTCCGACATCAGCCCCTACATCGGCCGTGACAACCTCGAGATCCGCGGCCTCGCGGTGATCGTGCTCGGCGGTATGGGCAGCATTCCCGGCGCGGTCGCGGGCGGCTATCTGCTCGGCGCCATCGAGGTGCTGGCGCTGGTCGTGTTCGGCAGCAACGTTCGGGCCGGGGTCGCGTTCGCCGCGCTCTTCCTGATGCTGGTGCTGCGCCCGCAGGGACTGTTCGGCGCGCAGGTCCACGAGCGCCTGTAGACGATGGACTTCATCCTGCAGCTGGTCACCGATCCCGTCGCCTTCTATCAGACGCACACCCTGCTGATCGCGGAGATCGGCATCAACAGCATCCTCGCGTCCTCGATGTTCGTCGTCCTCTATTCGGGCCAGCTCTCACTGGCCGCGCCCGGATTCATGGCCATCGGCGCCTACACGTCGGTGCTGATGGGCAACTACTGGAGCACACCGTTCGCCCTCAACCTGATCGTGGGCATCCTGCTTGCGGGCGTCGTCGGAGTGGTGGTCGGCCTGCCCGTGCTGCGCCTGCGCGGCGTCTTCCTCGCCATCGCCACGATCGGCTTCATCGAGGCGCTGAGCCTGGGCGTGATCCTCAACGTGCCCATCACCGGTGAAGGGCTCGGCCTGAAGAACCCGGACGCCGACCCGCTGGGCGGAATCAACATCGTGCTCGCCTCGCTCGCCGTGATCGTCTTCCTGCTCTGGCGCCTGACGCAGGGGCGGCTGGGCCACGCGTGGGACGCGATCCGCCAGGACGAGCTCGCGGCGCTCAGCCAGGGCATCCCGGTGGCGCGCTACAAGATGATCGCCTTCGTCCTCAGCGCGATGCTGGCCGGCTACGCCGGCGGCCTCGAGTCGCACCTCAACTTCTTCGTCGACCCGACGGAGTACGGAGTCGCGCGCACGGTCCAGGTGCTGACCTTCGCGGTGCTGGGCGGCTCGGGCAACGTGCTGGGACCGGTCGTGGGCGCGCTCTTCCTGACCACCCTGCCGGAGATCGTGCGCGTGCCGAACTTCGACTACCGCGACGTGATCGCGGGCGCGATCCTGATCCTCGTCATCATCTTCCGGCCACAGGGCATAGTCGGCCGCGGCGGGCTTGCGATCATCCGCCCGCGGTGGTGGCCGAAGTCACGAAGCAGTGCTTCTGCGCCTGGATGACCTCCGGCGGCATTTCGGCGGCGTCCATGCCGTCGACGGGGTGTCGCTGGAGGTCGAGAAGGGGTCGATCCACGGGCTGATCGGCCCGAACGGAGCAGGCAAGACCACGCTGGTCAACGTCGTCACGGGATACGTGCGCACGCAGGGCGGGACGGCATGGCTCGAGAACGACAAGCTGACCGGGCGCCCGCCGCACCGCATCGCCGCGCTGGGCGTCGCGCGCACGTTCCAGAACATCCGGCTCTTCGGCGACCTCACCGCGCTCGAGAACGTGATGATCGGCATGCACACGCGCCTGCACGACGACACGCTCGCGCAGCTGGCCACGCTGCCCATCTTCCGGCGCGACGAGCGGTCGGTCGTCAACGACGCACACAAGTTGATGGAGACGGTCGGGCTGGATCCCAGCGAGGCCGGGCGCCGGCCCGCGGGCCAGCTGCCCTATGGCGACCAGCGCCGCCTGGAGATCGCCCGAGCGCTTGCGCTGCGCCCGCGCCTGCTGATCCTCGACGAGCCGGCCGCGGGCATGAACCCGTCGGAGAAGCAGGGGATCCGCGAGCTCATCGAGCGTCTCAACGCCGATGGCCTGACCATCCTCCTCATCGACCATGACATGCGACTGGTGATGGGCGTGTGCCAGCGCGTGAGCGTCCTCAACTTCGGGCGCAAGATCGCCGACGGCGTGCCGCAGGAGGTGTCGACCGACACTGTGGTCATCGACGCCTATCTCGGCAGCGGCGCCGAGAAGGAGGCGGCGAGGGCACCCGGCACGACCGAGCTGCGTGACCTCGAGCGCGCGCGGCCGGCGTTGCGGCGGGCCGCCGAGCCCGAGGAGGCGATCCTCGACGTCCAGGACGTCTGGGTCAGCTATGGCGCGATCAACGCCGTGCGCGGCGTCTCGCTGCGCGTCGCCGAGGGCGAGGTGGTCGCCCTCATCGGCGCCAACGGCGCGGGCAAGTCGACGATCCTCAACGCGCTTTCCGGCCTCGTCCCGATTGCGAGCGGAACCGCGATCTTCGACGGGCTGGACCTGATCAACGCCAAGCCGTCCTCGATCGTCAGGCGAGGCCTCGTCCAGGTGCCGGAAGGCCGCGAGATCCTGGGCCGGCAGACCGTGCTCGAAAACCTCGAGCTGGCCACGTGGACGCGCCGCGATCGGGCCGCGGCGGCGAAAGAGATCGAGGCGATGATGGGCCGCTTCCCCATCCTCGGCCAGCGGCGGGGTCTGCGTGCGAACACGCTGTCGGGCGGTGAGCGCCAGCTGCTCGCGATCGCCCGCGGGCTGCTCGCCAAGCCGCGCCTGCTCCTGCTCGACGAGCCGTCGCTGGGGCTCGCACCGCAGATGGTCGACGAGGTCTTCGCCGCCATCGACGAGATCCACCGCGGCGGTACCACCATCCTGCTGGTCGAGCAGAACGCGCTGCGGGCGCTCGAGATAGCCGACCGCGCCTACGTGCTGGAAACCGGCCAGATCCAGCTCACGGGCTCGGGCCAGGACCTGCTCCACAACCCGGCGGTGCGGATGGCGTACCTCGGCGGCTGACCCCGCTTTTGCGCACAAAGGCGCGCCTGCCGCCTTCCCGAGACCGCATTTGTGCGCAATTGCCGGGAAATAAAAAAGCCCCGAGCCGAAGCTCGGGGCTCTCTGGTCGGTGGTTAGACCGTGCGGACGGCCCGCGCGCGCGGCCCCTTCGGGCTCTGCTCGATCTCGAAGCTGACCTTCTCCCCGCCCTGAAGCGAGTCGAAGTTGACCTCGGTACCGCTGCGGTGGAAGAAGTAATCCTTCCCGTCCTCGCCGGACACGAAGCCGAAGCCGCGGTCCGCGACCAGTTTCTTGATGGTGCCTGTAGGCATTTCCATCTCCTATGTCTCTCGAACTAAAGGCCTACTCAACTGGCGGGCCTGTTCGAGAAACCGGAGCCTGCTCGTGAGCGCCGGCGCTTCGCCGGCTGCATTGAGTATACCGAGAAGCCGGCGGGCCTATTCCTGGCCGTCCCGGCGCCCGCCGCCTGAGTTTGAGACGCACCTGAGACTGAACTCGATACGTCTTCGCTCCGACCTTCTCCTGCATGTCCCGACCACTCGTGTTTGCCCAGCAGGAGGCTCCTCATGCCTAGACGACTCGTCCTTTCCGGCGTCGTCGCCGCCCTCACGGCCTTTGCCCTCGGCGGTGCCGTTCTCGCGGCCGGCGGAGGCGGCGGCTTCGGCAGTCCCGGCACCACCAAGTTCCAGGACGTCAGCGCCAGCGCCGAGCTGAGCGACGGCAACGGCACGTTCCTTTTCCTCTACGTCGACCGCGGCATGCAGACCTTCAAGCTGCGGGGCGTCAGCGGGGCGCCCGTGATGTACGGGCCGGAGACGGTGTTGAACTACTTCGGCGAAAGCCCCGTTGGGGGATTCACGTACTTCAGCGGCTGCTTTGTCATACCGGACTCCGCGTTCTCCGTCGCGAGCAACCTGTCGACCGCGACGCTGGCTGTCGATCCCAGCATCGAAACGCCGTGCCCAGGCTTTCTGATTCCCGCCGATGCCGGCGGGCGTCCCGGCCTGTCGGGTCCCGCGCCTGACGCAGGCGGGGGCGGCGGCGGAGGCGGCGAAGGGATCACCGCCAATTTGACCTGGACATCGAACGGCGCGGTCACCTCATTTGACGTGACCACCAACGCGACCTGCCAGGGAGCCGTTGCGCACAGCGTGGGCAGCGCGCTCAACACGTTCGCCAGCGTTTCCGGAACGATTTCCCTGCTCTCGGACGTCGAAACCGCATACGCCGCCGTGAACTCCTACAGCACCACCGAGGTGATCACGAGCGCTTTCTCGGACGCCTGCACAGGCGCCTGACAACCCGCCGGGGGGGCCGGCTCGCCCGGCCCCTCACCGCTCGTTCAGCGGCCGATCCCGGTGGTCTCCGCCGCCCGGCGGGCGCGCGACTGATCGACCTCGGTGAGGTGGCGCTTGCGGAGCCGCAGATGCTTCGGCGTGACCTCCAGCAGCTCGTCGTCGACCAGGAAGTCGAGCGACTGCTCCAGGCTCTGGCGGCTTGCCGGCGTGAGCCGGACCGCGATGTCCGACGTCGACGACCGCACGTTGGACTGCTTCTTTTCCCGGCACACGTTGACGCGAATGTCGCCGGGCCGCTTCTGGACGCCGACGACCATGCCCTCGTAAACGGCTTCGCCTGGTTCGATGAAGGTCGTGCCGCGTTCCTGCGCGCCCGCCAGGCCGTAGGTCAGGGCGGTGCCGGCGGACGACGCTGTCAGCGCGCCGTTGCGCTGCTCGCGAAACTCGCCGGCCCACGGCCGGTAGCCGATGCCGATCGAGCCCATGAGGCCCGTGCCCGCGGTGAGGGTCAGGAAGCTGTTGCGGAAACCGATCAGGCCGCGCGTCGGGATGAGGTACTCGAGGCGCACGCCGCCCTTGCGGTCGTACGCGATCTCGATCATCTCTCCACGCCGCTTGCCCAGCGCTTCCGTGACCGCGCCGAGGTGCTCCTCGCGCACGTCGACGGTCAGGCGCTCGACCGGTTCCATGCGCCGGCCGTCGATGACCTTCACGATGGCCTCCGGCCGCGAGACCTCGAACTCATAGCCCTCGCGGCGCATCGTCTCGATGAGCACCGCGAGGTGCAGCTCACCGCGGCCGCTGACCTGGAACCGCTCCGCCGCGTCGGTGTCCTCGACGTGGAGCCCGAGGTTGGTGTCGAGCTCGCGGTAGAGGCGAGCACGCAGCTGACGGGTGGTCGAGAACTGTCCCTCGCGCCCGGCGAAGGGCGAGGTGTTGACGCCGAAGGTCATGCGCACGGTCGGCTCGTCGATCGCGATGCGGGGCAGCGGGTCCGGTGATTCGGGATCGGCGATGGTGTCGCCGATGGCGATCTCCTCGAGGCCGGTGAGCAGCACGATGTCGCCCGCGGCGGCGCGATCGATGGCGACGCGGTCGAGCCCTCGATAGACCAGGACCTGCGCCACCCTGGTCCGGCGAGCGCCGCCATGCGCATCGAGGACGGCGACCGGCTCGCCCGGCGCGATCGAGCCCCGGGAGATGCGCCCGATGGCCATCGTCCCCGTGTAGTCGTCGTATGCGCGGTTCGCCACCAGCATCTGGAAGCCGCCGGGCTCGACCACCGGTGCGGGAATCGTCTCGATGATGGCCTGGAAGAGCGGCTCGAGGTCGGGAGCGAGTTCATCCGGCTCCGAACCGGCCCGGCCCTCCTTGGCGATGGCGTAGAGCACAGGGGCCTCGAGCTGGTCGGCGTCGTCCGCGAGCTCGAGGAACAGGTCATGCACCTTTTCGAGCGCCGCTTTCGGCTCCGCGTTGGCGCGGTCCACCTTGTTGATCACCACCACGATGCGCAGCCCGACCTCGAAGGCCTTGCGCAGGACGAAGCGCGTCTGCGGCATCGGACCCTCGGCGGCGTCGACCAGGAGCAGGCAGCCGTCGGCCATGTTCAGCACCCGCTCCACCTCGCCGCCGAAGTCGGCGTGCCCCGGGGTGTCGATGATGTTGATGGTCACCTCGCCATGGCGGATCGACGTGTTCTTGGCGAGGATGGTGATGCCCTTCTCGCGCTCGAGATCGTTCGAGTCCATGATCAGCGTCCCCACCTGCTGGTTCTCCCGGAAGGTGTGGCTCTGCTTCAGGAGCGCGTCGACCAGGGTTGTCTTGCCGTGGTCGACGTGGGCGATGATCGCCACGTTGCGGACGTCATGGCGAATGTTGGTCACGGGACGCTCAACTATACGGTCCTAAATCGGCCCCACTCGGCGAGCACGTGGCTAAGATCGGGCGGGCGTGCGCCCTGCGGGAGGGTCATGAGTCTGCACTCACCGGAGCCGGATGCCCGCTCATAGGAAGTATTCCTGGTCCCGCAGCGCGTCGTAGTTCGGGAGAGCGACGAGCAGTTCGTCGAGGGATTTCACTAACGCACCGATGCCTGTTCGCCTGAACGTGTAGGTGCCCCCCGGAGCCGGTCGTTTGGCATGTGTGGTGCCGAGAGCGAGAGTCGAACTCGCACGTCCTTGCGGACATCGGTTTTTGAGACCGACGCGTCTGCCATTCCGCCACCTCGGCGACCTTTTGTTTGGGTCTCGCTGATTATCATTCCCCGGTGCTTCGAACCGCCGTCGCGACGTGCTGCAGCCTCCTGCTCGCAGCCGCCTGCACCGCCTCCACCTCGCCCACGGCGTCGGTCTCGTCCGATGCCGCCACGTCGGGCCGGACGGGTCCCGTGATCGCGCCTCCCCCCGTCACGCCGCCGACGCCTCCGGGGAACAACCTGCCGGCGTTCGCCTGCAAGGACGCGACCGGTGGCTCGGCGGGCGGCGTCGGCGTGACCGCGGTTCGCGTCGGCGAGCAGCCCGGCTTCGATCGCTTCGTCCTGCAGTTCGACAGCAACGTGCCCCAGTACAGCGTCAAGCGCCAGGCCAAGCCGGTCTTCACCCAGGGCGGGAGCGGCCAGACCATCACGCTCAGCGGCACGTACGGCGTGCTGATCGTCCTGCACTCCACGAGCGAGAGCGCAACCTACAGCGGCCCCAGCGACTTTCCGCACTCCGACTTCGTAGTGCTGAAGGAGGCGCGGCTGATCCAGGATTTCGAAGGCAGCGTGTCCTGGGGGCTCGGGCTCGGCTCCGCCGCTTGCATGCGCGTGTTCAGCCTCACCGACCCGGCACGGCTCGTCATCGACTTCCAAACCCCGACCTCCTGACTTAAAGTTCGGCGGCAATGGCGATGGAGCCGCCTGGCGCTCAGCCCGCACCGGCCGCACCTCCGCCACCCGGCAAAAAGTCCGGCTGCGCCGGCTGCAGCGTCAGCTGCCTCGGCTGCCTGGGCGTGATCGCGCTCGTGATCATCCTGCTGCTCGGCGGCGGCTACTTCTTCTTCGTCGCCCAGGCCCAGGCCGGGGTCGCATCGCCGGCCGCGCTGCTGGTCGCCACCGACCCGGTGGAGGTCGGCCACAACGACAGCGGTTACGCGCCCGCGAATTCCGGCCAGTCGCTCGACGCCGGCAGCTCTGTGCGCACCGGCCACACCGGTCGCGCCACGATCCAGTTCCCGGATGGCTCGCTCACCCGGGTCGCCCCGGACACCACGGTCACGATCACCAGCGCGCAGCTGAACACCGCGGGCTCGTTGAAGTCGGCGACGCTGGCCGAGAAGATCGGCAGAACGTTCAGCGTGGTCCAGAAGCTCACGGGCGGCGCGACCTTCAAAGTCTCCGGCCACTCGGTGAGCGCCGAGGTCCGTGGCACCCAGTTCGAGGTGGTCGTCAACTCCGACTTCAGCAACCTCTTCAAGGTCTTCGACGGGTCCGTCGTGGTCGCCGGCCAGACGACGGTGACGCTCCGCGCCGGGCACCAGGTCACCGTCGACCCCGACGGCAGGGTCGGGAATCCGCAAAGCATCCGACCAGACCGCAACGATCCGTACCAGCTCGAGGTTCAGTGCGCCGACGCCGTATCTCGGGGCCCGGACGCCGGGACCGTGCAGACCACGACCGGCGGACCCCTGTCCACGGGCCAGAGCGCCGATGTCTTCTACAACTCGCCCGGCGGCTCGGTCAGCGTGGCGCTCTGCTGGCCCGGCGGCCAAATGGCGATCGCGCTCACCGACCCCAACGGCTCGCAGCACTCATCGTTCGGGCCGTCTGGCTCGGTGCTCAAAGCGGCAGGGCCGGCCGGCCGCTGGACTGCCCTCGTCAACGCGGTGAACGTCCCCGTTCCCGAGCCGTTCGCGGTCGCGTTCTCATCCGACGTCGGTTGCGCCGGACAAACCTTCGACGATGGCGCCACCGTGCGCCAGGTGCTCAGCAACAACGAGCTTGCGCACAGCCTGGGTCAGTCGGGCATCACCGGGATCACCATCCAGGTGCAGGGCACGTCCTCCACCTCGGCCACGATCTATTACGCGTACAGCGGCAATGGAATTGACGTCTCGTGGATGATCGACTTCTACGCCGCGACGCCCAACCTCGGGTACGTGTTCACTTCGGTCAAGGTGCACGGCATCGACATCACGACCCAGTTCGTGTCGCGGCTCAACGCTGCCGGAGCCGCGGTGACGTCGATCCCGCAGAACTACATTGTCGACCGCGTGTACTCATGCGTCGGGCCCGACGGCGACATGATGGTCATCGAGGGTCATCACTAGGTCCCTCCGCTCCTCGCGCCGGCGGCCATTCCAGCGGTGAAGGTCTCCTTCAGGGCGGGCACGCGGATGCAGGCGAACCGAACCAGGGCCCGGCGGGACATGAACCGACCACCTTGGCGATATCCCGCTTGATCTCGCGGCGCGGCTGCTAAGGTTTCGGCTGCGCGTATGGCAGCAGCAGCCCCGGCAAAAAAGAGGGGCCGGGGCGGTCTCCGGCTCATCGTCGTCTTGGTGGTGATCGTGCTCATCGTCGTCGGGCTGCTGGTAGGCCTCAGCGTCGCCGCCTCGGCGGCCACCAACGTGGGCGCCACGCTGACGGTCTTCGTGCCCAGCATCTCCATCGAGCGCGCCGGCGGAGGCTATGCACCGGCGACGTCGGGCGCCGTCGTCGAGCCGGGCGACTCGGTGAAGACGGACGCCAAGGGCCGCGGCGAGATCAGGTTCCCGGACGGGACGCTGATGCGGCTGGCGACCAACACCGAGATCAGCCTCACCAACTCCCACTTCGCCAAGGACGGCAACGTCCACGACATCTCCATCCTCGAGAAGGCCGGGCGCACCCTCAGCGAGGTTCAGCACCTGGTGGGCGGTGCGACGTTCCAGGTCGTCGGCAACACCACGACCGCCTCGGTGAGAGGAACGAAGTTCGAGGTCCTGGTCCACGCCGACGCCTCGGTCGTGATCAAGCTGTTCGAAGGCGGCCTCGACGTGGACGGCAAGAGCGGCCACGTGCACATCAACGCCGGCCAGCAGGTGACCATCGCGCCCGACGGCACCATCGGCACGCCCGGACCGATCCAGCCCGACCCGAACGACCCGTTCAGCGAGGACCTGAAGGCCGATCAGCAGGTCGAGACCGACACCACTCCGGGCACCGAGCAGGACTACACGGGCGGGCTGCTGCACAACGGCGAAGAGCAGCAGTTCACGTACAGCTTCGCCGGCGGCAGCGACATCAAGGCGGCTCTGGCGTACCCGGGCAGCCTGATGAAGCTGCAGATCGAGGCGCCCGACGGACACGACTACAGCAGCACCGGGCCCTCGCCCATCGTCATCACGGTTCCCGACCCCCCGCCCGGGATCTACAAGATCGACGCCATCGGCATCAGCGGTCTGAACCCCGACGGCGAGGTGCCGTACGTCAGCGTCGCGGCGGTCGAGCCGTGCCAGACGTCGGACATCTCGCAGAACGGGGCGGTGCGGAAGTCGTTCACCGGCCCGGCGCTCGCTGCATCGGTGCAGGTGCAGGGCCTGAGCAACCTGAGCATCAACGTCCTCGGCCAGTTCATCGCCGGCGCGATCCTGCAGGGCGGCGCGAGCTACAACGGTGTGCCGCTGACGGGCACAGTGCTCCTGTATGCCCACGGCGGGAACCTCGGGCTGATCCCGGTGGCGGCGACGGCGTTCGGGGTGAACATCCCGGCGCAGCAGGCCGCCCAGCAGATCGGATCGGCGCTGGGGCAGGACCCGGCGAACATAGGGGTCGGGTTTCACATCGACCGCCTGTTCACGTGCCAGGGCGTCGTCATGATCGACGGGAGAAGTTAGGGCGCAGCCGCGCGCGCGGCGTCACCTCCCCGCACGCGGGGAGGTTTAGTGACCTAGCGCGTGCGTGAGTTTTACCAGCAGCGACAGGCCTTCGCCGTCCAGCAGCCACGCCCCGCCGGCCACCACGACCACCAGCGCAAGAAGGCCGCTCACGACCATGCTGCCCCGATGCATGTGCGGGTGCAGCCAGTGCTCCTTCCGCTCCACCACCTCCTCCTCTTGGGGAGGATTGAGCGAGGCACGCAAGCTCGCCAGCAGCTCGCCGGCGGTGGCCGGGCGGCGCGCCGGGTCGCGGTCCATGGCCAGCTGCAGCGTGCGCGAGAACTCCTCCGGGAGGTCGGCGACGACGTCGCGCGCGGACGGCGGCGGCTCGTAGAGGCGACGGCTCAAGGTCTCGATCCAGCTGCGTGACGTGAACGGCCTCTGGCCCGTCACGGCGTGGAAGATCACCGCCGCGAGCGAGTAGACGTCGGCGCGCGCGTCGACCTCCCGGCCGACCAGCCGCTCGGGTGCAACGTAGTCCGGCGCCATGGGCCCGGCGGCGCCCGGCCCGTTGCTGAACGACGCGATCGTGCCCAGCCCGAAGCCCGTGAGCATCGTGCGGCCGTCGTCCGCGAGCAGGATGTTGGCGGGCTTGACATCGCGGTGAATGGTCGCGCGGGAATGCGCGTAGTCGAGGGCCGACGCGATCGGCTCGAGCAGCTCGATGACTCCGAGGGGATCGTGCTCGGCCCCATCGGTGAGGACGTCGTCGAGCGTCTTGCCGGGGATGATCTCGGTCACGAGGTAGGGGCAGTCGCCGGCGTACGCGAGCTCATACAGGCGCGGAATGGCCGGGTGCTCCAGTGCGACGTAGGACCGCAGCTCGAGCAGGAACCGCCGCGAGTAGCTGACGTCCCGAGCCGCGCCGGTGCCCACGGTGCGCAGCGCGACCTTGCGGTGCAGGCGAGGATGCTCGGCCTCGTAGAGCGTGCCGAGACTGTCCTGGTCTACCTCGCGCAGGACCTTGTAACCCCCGTAGCGATGCCCGTTCGTATTCACAGCCATAGTTCCCGCTCGAACGTCTGTGCGCAGACGCCGAGTGCCGTCGAGACCGTAACTTTAGGCCACCGAGTCAAATTTTCGATTGTCGGCGTGGCGGAACGGCAGACGCGCCAGATTTAGGATCTGGTGCCCGAAAGGGCTTGGAGGTTCAACTCCTCTCGCCGACACCAAAGTTCTCGATGACCACAGGCTCCATCTCGTCGGCCGGCGCGAAGCCGAAGATCTGGGAGTAGAAGTAGAGCTCGGCCTCGATCGACCGCCGGATGTTCGGGGCGCGGCGGAACCCGTGCTGCTCGCCCTCGAAGGCGATGTAGGCATACGGAAGCTTCTTCTGGCGGCACGCCGCTACGAACGCCTCGGCCTGGCTCGGCGGCACGACCTTGTCCTCGAGGCCCTGGAACAGGATGACGGGGCAGCTCAGGCCGTCCGCGTAGTTCACGGCCGAGCGCTCGCGGTACAGGTCCGCGCGCTCGGGGTACGGTCCGACCAGCCAGTCGAGGTAGCGCGACTCGAACTTGTGCGTGTCCTTGATGAAGGTCACGAGGTCGCCGACGCCGAAATGGGACGCGCCGGCGCTGAAGAAGTCGTGCTTGGTGAGCGCGAGCAGGGTCGTGAAACCGCCCGCCGAACCGCCCGTGATTGCGACCTTGCGCGCGTCGGCGAGCCCCTCGTTCACGAGGTACCGCGCGGCGTTGATCGCGTCGGCGACGTCGACCTCGCCCCACATTCCGTGCAGCCGGTTGCGATAGGCGCGGCCGTATCCCGTCGACCCGCCGTAGTTGACGTCGACGAACGCGAACCCACGGCTCGTCCAGTACTGCACCTCGAGGTCGAACAGCGGCTGCCTGGAGCTGGTCGGCCCGCCATGAATGTGGACCACGAGCGGCGGCTTCTCGTCCGGAGGCGCTTCGAAGTCGCGGTTCTTCGGCGGGTAATGGATCGCATGCGCGGTCAGGCCGTGCTCCGTCGGAAACTCGACCAGCCGCGGGATGCTGAAGTAGGCGGCGTCGACGTGCACCTCGCTCGACGCACGGACTACTTCCTCCGCTCCCGACTCGAGGTCCACGACCAGGATGCGCTCTGAGAGAGTCGGCGACGCGGCGATCATGGCGACGCGCGGACCGTTGACCGCGATGCTGCGCAGCTGCGAGTACAGCAGCTGCACGCGCGAGAGGTTGCCGGTCGCGAGATCGAGCCGCCCGAGCCGCGTGTTGCTCCCCTGCGAGTAGAGGCACACGATCTCGCGTTCGTCACGCACCGCGTAATGCGTCAAACCGAACACCCACTGCGGCACCGCGAACTCGGCGTCCATGCGGTGGACAGGCTCGTCGCCCTCGCCGCGGGCGTGATAGATGTTCCACCAGTCGCTGCGGTCGGACACGAAGTAGAGCTCGCCTTGGGGTCCCCATTCGGGCTGGCAGATCGACTCTTCGTGTCCGCCGGCCACCCGACGCGATGAGCGGACCGCGCCCTGCGCGTCGAGCTCGCCGACCCACAGCTCGGTCGAGACCCAGGGCATGTGGGGATGTCTCCAGGCAAGCCACGCGAGCCTCTTGCCGTCGGGGCTCAGCCGCGGAGACGAGTAGAAGTCGTACCCCGAGGCGACCGGAATCGCGTCCCGCTTGCCGTCCCAGTCGAGCGCGACGAGAGAGTTGACCGCCTCGGGCGCGCCGGTGGTGTGGTCCTCGCGCACCGCGTAGAGGAGGCCGCGCCGCGCGTCCACCTCGAAGTCGGCATGGCGAATGTCGGCATCCGGCGTGATCGGCCTTGGCTCGGCATCCGGGTCCTGGCGGTAGACGCGCTGGTCGTCGTAGTTCGTGAACCAGACGGTGCCGTTGTGCACCGCGTGCTCGCCGCCGCCGTATTCATGGACGCGCGTCCGCGCGTTGAAGCCCGGCGGCGTGACGTCGACGACGCGCCGGTCCGCTCCGTAGCGGACGACGACCATGCGCCCGCCTTCGAGTGGACGGCGTTCGACCCAGTAGAGGTCGTCGCCGTCCCAGCGGCACATCGCGAGGATGAGCTGGCCCTTGAGCAGAAGGTCGACCGAGACGGGCGAGGCCCACGAACCGTAAGGCGCGACCTTCGTCACGCCGCGCCGTTGGGGCGGCGGATCACGAGTGCATCGCCCTGGCCGCCGCCGCCGCACAGCGCCGCCGCGCCGACCGTGAGACCGCGGCGCTTGAGCTCCGAGGCCAGCGTCAGCACGAGGCGGGCACCCGACGCGCCGATCGGATGGCCCAGCGCCACCGCGCCGCCGTTGACATTGACGCGGTCCTCGTCGAGCTGGAGCATGCGGGAAGCGTTGAGGGCGACCGCGGCAAAAGCCTCGTTGATCTCGACCAGGTCGAGGTCGGAGGCTTCGAGCCCGGCCTTCTTCAACGCGTTCGCGAGCGCGAGCGCCGGCACCGTGTGCAGCCACGCGTAGCGCTCCGCGCTCATGCCGTGGGCGACGATCTCGGCCAGGGGCTCGAGACCCAGCTTCTGCGCGCGCTCCTTCGACATCACAACCACCGCCGCCGCGCCGTCGGAGATCTGCGATGCGTTGCCGGCGGTGATCGTCCCGTCCTTCTGGAATGCGGGCGCGAGCTTGGCCAGCGACTGCGCGGTCGCGTCGGCCCGGATGCCTTCGTCGCGCTCGACGCGCACCGGCTCGCCGCGGCGCTGCGGCAGAGTCACGGCGACGACCTCCTCCGCCAGCGCGCCACTGTCCCACCCGTGCTGGGCACGCCGGTGGGAGCGGGCGGCCCACTCGTCCTGCTCCTCGCGGCTGATCTCCAGCTCGCGGTTGACCTCGTCCGAGCTCTCGCCCATGTGCTGCTTGGTGAAGGTCGACCAGAGGCCGTCGTGCACCATCGAGTCGATCATCTCGGTGTTGCCCATGCGCGCACCGAAGCGCGCCTTCGGCACGAGGTAGGGCGCTTCCGACATCGACTCCATCCCGCCGGCGACGACGACTTCGACCTCGCCCGCGCGGATCAGCTGGTCGGCGAGCGCGATCGCGTTGAGGCCGGAAAGACAGACCTTGTTGATGGTGATCGCGGGCACCTCCTGCGGGATGCCGGCCTCGATCGCGGCCTGGCGGGCGGTGATCTGGCCGGCGCCGGCCTGCAGGACCTGGCCCATGATCACGTAGTCGACGTCTTTGCCCTCGACGCCTGACCGCTCGAGGGCGGCCTCGATGGCGCGCCCGCCGAGGGTGACGGCCGGCACGTCCTTGAAGGCTCCGCCGAACTTGCCGATAGGCGTGCGCGCACCCGCTACGATCACGCTTGCCATAAGGGCAGTCTAAGGGCCCGCGGATCGAACGGAGGTGAAGCGTCCGGCATGAGGAACGCGCTGCTGGTCGTCGACGTCCAGAACGATTTCGTGGAGGGTGGGAGCCTCGCCGTGCAGGGCGGCCAGCAGGTGGCCGCGATGATCTCCCGCCACATCCGGCACTTCAAGGGCGAATACCAGTTCGTGGTCGCGACCCAGGACTATCACGAAGACCCCGGGGACCACTTCTCCGATCACCCTGACTTCCAGAACAGCTGGCCGGCGCACTGCGTGGCGGGCACGCCGGGCGCGGCGTTCTGCGGCCCGATCTCAAACCTGGTCCGGGAGAAGCTCGTCCAGGCGGTCGTCAGGAAGGGTCAGCACGCGGCGGCCTATTCGGGCTTCGAGGGATTCGACCCGCGCGGTCATCCGCTGTACGACGTGCTGCGAGAGCAGCGGATCGACCACATCGACATCTGCGGCATCGCCACCGACTACTGCGTGCGGGCCACGGCGCTCGACGCGCGGAAGCATGACTTCCAGGTGCGGGTCCTTGTCAACCTCTGCGCCGCCGTCAACCCGGAGACGGGCCAGCAGGCGCTCGAGGAGATGAAGACCGCGGGCTGCCAGGTCCAGGCGGCGACCGCCCCCTGAAGAGCCCTCACCCTAACCCTCTCCCGCAAGCGGGAGAGGGGAGGGCGAAGGATGCTTACTTCTCGGATCCCTCGTACTTGAACGAGACGTTCACCCGGACGCGGTAGTTCGCCACCTTCCCGTTCTCGATCGTCACGTCCTGGCGTACGACCTCGGC
>DATGEO010000170.1:0-23659 GCA_035310015.1 Candidatus Dormiibacterota bacterium
CGCGCGACCAGCTCGTCGTCGGTCAGCGAATCGGCGTCGTGGAGCGGCACCGTGCCGTCGGCGACCTTCGCGGCGAGGTCCGTGATCGCCGCCTGCTTGGCGCCGCTGACGCCCGCCGAGCGCATGGTGCCATCGGTGAGCGCGAGCACGGCGGCTGGCGAGAGGCCCTCGGCAAACAGGGCGAGGAACCGGTTGTGGATCGCGGCCGCCGCCTTCCCCGCGAGCTGCTGGTACATGATCGAGCGCACCAGCGCCGCGAACGGGTTCTCGAGCGGATCGCGCAGCGTCACCGCGCCGGCGCGCTTGATCAGCCTCGCCATCGCCGGGTCCTGCCCTGCGACGAGCCGGGCGCCGCGAGCCAGCTCGGCGGGCGTCGCCGTCTTCGGCGCCTTGCGAGGCCGGACCGCGGTGGGAGTCTTACCCCGAAAAGTCTTCGACTTTTCGGGGGCCCCTGGAATCAGGCGAACTCCGACATGAACTGCGCGAACTGCTCGCGCGTCAGCCGCAGGTCGTCCTCGCCGAGGTCCTTCAGCGGCGCGGCCGGGACCTTCTCCGCCGTCGCGAAGTCGACGCTGTCCGGGTCGACGTACAACAGGCCTGTCACCAGGTGGCCGTGCGCACGTCCCTCTTCGATGACGCGCTGGGCCGCGCGGCGGTCCGTCGGGTCGTGGTCCTCGCCCAGCTTCTTGAGCAGGATGTGCGAGCCGTCGTGCAGCTGCACGTCGCGCACCGTCCCCGGCTCGTAGTCGACCTGCACCTCTTCGAAGAACGGTATGAACGACACGTCCGCGATGGACTCTTCGTGGTCCTTCACCCAGCTGTAGCTCTTGGTCGAGCCGTCATGGTCGTTGAAGGTCACGCACGGCGAGACGATGTCGAGGACCGCGGTGCCGCGGTGGGCGAGCGCCGCCTTGATCAGCGGCACGACCTGCTTGCCGTCACCGCTGAACGAGCGGGCGACGAAGGAGCAGCCCAATGTCAACGCGACGGCGCACGGGTCGATGGGCTGGAAGGTGTTCACCGCGCCCTTCTTCTGCACGGACCCGAGATCCGCCGTGGCCGAGAACTGGCCCTTGGTCAGACCGTAAGTGCCGTTGTCTTCGATGATGTAGGTGGCGTCGATGTTGCGGCGGATCATGTGCATGAACTGCCCGAGCCCGATCGACGCGGTGTCGCCGTCGCCGGACACGCCGAGCATGATCAGCTGGCGGTTCGCGAGCTGTGCGCCGGTGGTCAGGGCCGGCATGCGGCCGTGCACGCCGTTGAAGCCGTGCGCCGACTCGACGAAGTAGGCGGGCGTCTTCGACGAGCAGCCGATGCCCGACATCTTGGCGAGCAGGTGCGGCTCGACGCCGAGCTCGTAGAGCGCCTTGATCATGTGGTTGGTGATGGAGTTGTGGCCGCAGCCGGCGCACAGCGTGGTCGCGGCGCCCTTGTAGGCGTCGCGGGTGAGTCCGGCGTGGTTCAGGGTCACGCTCATACGGGAACTTTCTCCATCTCGAGCAGGGGCTCAATGATGGCGCCGGCCGGGATCGGCTGGCCGTCGTAGTGGCGGATCGAGAACAGGCGCGCGGTCAGCTCGGACGGAAGCGCCAGCCGGATGAGGTCGTACATCTGCCCGTCGCGGTTCTGCTCGACGACGTAGACGCGCTCGTGCCGGCGGACGAACTCCGCGACCTCGGACGACAGCGGCAGCGCGCGGATGCGCATGTAGTCGAGCGGGCGCCCCGCGTCCTCGAGCGCCTGCGGGGCCTCGACGACCGCGACATGCGAAGAGCCGTAGGCGATGAGCCCGATGGCCGACTTCGGGGACTCGTCCACGACCGGCGCCGGCAAAGCCTTGCGCGCGGTCTCGAACTTGCGGTTCAGGCGGTCCATGTTGTGCACGTACGCGTCGGCGCGCTCGGTGTAGCGCGCATGCTCGTCGTGTCCCGAGCCGCGCGTGAAGTAGCCGGCCGCCGGGTGATCCGTCCCCGGCAGCGTGCGGTACGCGATGCCGTCGCCGTCCACGTCCTGGTAGCGGCCCCACTCGCCCGCCAGGCGCTCGAGGTCGTCCTTCGAAAGCACCTTGCCGCGGTCGAACGGCTTCTCCGGGTACTTGAACTCGGGCGTCATCCACAGGTTCATGCCGAGGTCGAGGTCCGACAGCACGAACACCGGCGTCTGGAACCGGTCGGCGTAGTCGAAGGCGTCGCGGCCGAACTCGTAGCACTCCTCGACGGTGCCGGGGAGCAGGACCAGGTGCTTGGTGTCGCCGTGGCTCAGCGTGTAGGCGAACGCGACGTCGCCCTGCGACGTGCGGGTCGGCAGACCGGTCGACGGGCCGATGCGCTGGATGTCGAAGATCACGACCGGGACCTCGGCGTAGTAGGCGAGACCCGCGAATTCCGCCATCAGCGAGATGCCGGGGCCGGAGGTCGACGTCATCGCCCTCGCACCCGCCCATGCGGCGCCGATGGCCATGCCGACGGCGGCGAGCTCGTCCTCCGCCTGCACCACGGCGATGCGCTTCTCGCCCGTGCTCGGGTCGGCGCGAAAGCGGTCCGCGTAGGCGATGAGGTACTCGCACAGCGAGGACGACGGGGTGATCGGGTACCACGCGGCGACCGTGACCCCGCCCATCAGCGCGCCGAGCGCGGCCGCCTGGTTGCCCTCGACGAGCACCTTGCCCTCGACCTTGCCGGTCATGGGCTCGAGCCGGTACGGGTCTCGCTTCGAGAAGTTGTCCTGCCAGTAGTCCAGGCCGACCTTGATCGCGTCCAGGTTGACCTGCACGGCCTTCGGCTTGGAGAGGAACTGGCGCCTGACCCCGTGCTCGACGGCCTCCCAGGGGATGCCCAGCACTCCGGCCACGACGCCCACGTAGATCATGTTCGCGAGCTGCTTGCGCAGCGTCTCGCTCGGGATCTTCGCCTTGGCGAGCTTGGTGAACGGGACCGAGTAGTAGACGACGTCAGTCCGAGCGTCGGCGGTGGAGTACGTCTCCTCGTGGATCACGACGCCGCCCGTCCGCACCGTCTTCAGGTCGTCGCGCCAGGTGGCGGCGTTGAAGGCGACGAGGATGTCGACGCGGTCGGAGCGCGCCATGTGGCCCTCGGGGGTGACGCGCAGCTGGTACCAGGTCGGCAGGCCCTCGATGTTGGAGGGGAAGACGTTCTTCGGGGCGACCGGGATGCCCATCTTGAAGATCGCCCGGGTAAGCACCAGGTTCGCCGTCTGGCTTCCGGATCCGTTGACGGTCGCGGCCTGGATGGTGAGGTCGTTGATGATGGGTTCGGTCATGGAATGGGTCGGCGGATCGAAAAGTGTACGCGGGTTAGTACCCACGAATTCGGAGGTTCCGCCCAGGCATCCTGGAAGTGCCGTGATACCCCCACGGGACAGGGCTTTCGACCGCCATGGCCTGGCCGATGATTCCGCTACAGTCCGTACGCGTTGAAAGTTGCCATCCCGAAGGAGACCGCCGCCGGTGAGCGGCGCGTCGCCCTCGTCCCCGACACCGCGACCAAGCTGATCCCAGCCGGGCTGGAGGTGGCCGTCCAGGCCGGCGCCGGCGCCGCGGCCTACCTCCCGGACGCCGCCTACGAGGCGGTGGGCGTCAAGGTGGTCCCGGCGCTGGCCGAGCTCCTGAAGGACGCCGGCGCCGTGCTGAAGGTCCAGCCGCCGGACCTCTCCGAGGTCAAGCTGCTGAATCGCGGGGCGGTCTTGATCAGCTTCCTTCAGCCGTCCACACAGTCCGACATCGTGCGGGCGCTTGCCGCCCAGGGCGTGACCGCTTTCAGCCTGGAGCTGGTGCCGCGCATCTCGCGCGCTCAGTCGATGGACGCCCTCTCGTCGCAGGCCTCGGCGGCCGGCTACAAGTCGGTGCTCATGGCCGCCGAGCGGCTTGGCAAGTTCTTCCCGATGATGATGACCGCCGCGGGCACCGTCGCCCCGGCGCGGGTGCTGGTGATGGGCGCCGGTGTGGCCGGCTTGCAGGCGATCGCCACGGCGCGCCGCCTGGGCGCGGTCGTCTCGGCTTACGACGTTCGGCCGGCCGTCAAAGAGGAGGTCCAGTCGCTGGGCGCCACCTTCATCGAGCTGCCGCTCGAAGCCCAGGAGGGCGAGGGCGGCTACGCCCGCGAACAGTCGGAGGACTTCCTGCGCAAGCAGCGCGAGCTGATCGGCGAGCACATCGCGAAGTCCGACGTGGTCATCACGACCGCGGCCGTGCCCGGCCGCCGGGCGCCGCTGCTGGTCACCGCCGACATGGTCAAGGGCATGCGGCCGGGTTCGGTGGTCGTCGACCTCGCGGCGGAGTCGGGCGGCAACGTCGAGCTCACGAAGCCCGGCGAGGAGATCGACGTCAATGGCGTCACCATCGTCGGCATCCGCAACGTGCCGTCGACCATGCCGCTGCACGCCAGCCAGCTCTACGCGCGCAACGTGGCCAACCTGCTGCTGCACCTGGTCAAGGACGGGGCCATCAACCTCGACTTCGAGGACGAGATCACCAAGGGCGCGTGCGTCACGCACGCCGGCGAGATCGTCAGCGAGCGCGCCAAGCAGCTCCTGGCCGCGGCGTCATGAGCGCGGGGCTCCTCAACGAGTTCACGTTCTTCGTGCTGGCCGTCTTCGTCGGCATCGAGGTGATCTCCAAGGTGCCGACCATCCTGCACACGCCGCTGATGTCGGGCACCAACGCCATCCACGGCATCATCCTCGTCGGCGCGATCGTCATCGCCGCGGGCGCGAACTCGCCGCTGACGATCGCGCTCGGCCTGGTCGCGGTCATCCTCGCGACGACCAACGTCGTCGGTGGTTTCGTGGTCACAGACCGCATGCTCGAGATGTTCAAAGGCCGCCAGGCGCCGAAGGCCGCTCAGCCCAAGTGACGATCGCGATCGAGTTGGCGTATCTCGTCGCGGCCGTGCTGTTCATCCTCGGCCTGAAGCAGCTGAGCTCGCCCAAGGGCGCGCGCAACGGAAACTTCACCGCGGCCGCGGGCATGGTGATCGCGATCGGCGCGACCATTCCTCTTCTCCACTTCACGACCGCGGGGCTGGTCATCATCGGCATCGGCGTGGTGATCGGCGGGATCGTCGGCTCAGTCGGCGCGCGCATGGTGAAGATGACCGCGATCCCCCAGATGGTCGCGCTGTTCAACGGCGTGGGCGGCGGGGCGGCGGCGATCGTGGCCGTGTCGGAGCTGTTCAAGTTCGGCGCTCACCCGGCCTTCTCCGAGGCCTTCCCGAGCGTGTTCAGCATCGTCATCGGCTCGGTCTCGTTCGCGGGCTCGATGGTCGCGTTCGCGAAGCTGCAGGAGCTGATGACCGGAACCCCGATCACGTATCCCGGCCAGCAGGTGGTGAACGGCCTGCTCGCCGTCGCGATCCTCGGATTCGTCATCGCCGTGCTTGCGGTCGCGTCGGTGCCGCTCTCTTTCATCTCGCTGATGGTGCTGGCGCTCGTGCTCGGGGTGGCGTTCGTGCTGCCGATCGGCGGCGCCGACATGCCGGTCGTGATCTCGCTGCTCAACGCGTTCACGGGTCTCGCGGTCGCCGCGAGCGGGTTCACGCTCAACAACTTCGCCCTCATCGTCGCGGGGACGCTGGTCGGTGCGTCCGGTTCGCTGCTCACCAAGCTGATGAGCGACGCCATGGGCCGTTCCCTGGGCAACGTCCTGTTCGGCGCCTTCGGCCAGGTGAAGACCGGCACCGCGGCCGCCGGCGGCAAGGAGACGCGGTCGGTGCGGGCCGGGTCGGCCGAGGACCTAGCTACCCTGCTCGCCTACTCGCGGCGCGTGATCATCGTGCCGGGTTACGGCCTCGCGGTCGCGCAGGCGCAGCACGCGGTGCGCGAGCTGGCGGAGCTGCTGGAGAAGCGAGGCGTCGAGGTGAACTACGCCATCCATCCCGTCGCCGGCCGCATGCCAGGCCACATGAACGTGCTGCTGGCCGAGGCCAACGTCCCCTACGAGCAGCTCAAGGAGATGGACGAGATCAACGGCGAGTTCAAGGACGCCGACGTCGCGCTCGTGGTGGGCGCGAACGACGTGGTGAACCCCGCCGCGCGCTCGTCGCCCGGGAGCCCGATCTACGGCATGCCGATCCTCAATGCCGACCAGGCCAAGAACATCGTGTTCATGAAGAGGTCGATGCGGCCGGGGTTCGCCGGCATCGACAACGACCTGCTCTATGACCCGAAGACGATCATGTTCTTCGGTGACGCGAAGGACTCGCTGACCAAGCTGGTGAGCGCAGTCAAGGCGGCCTAGTCGCCCGATTTCCGTCCGGGAGCCGGCACTCGACCACGCACTCGCGCCACCGATCGTCCGGGAGCCGGCACTCGGATCAATTTCACCGGCCGGAAAAGAGCGAGCCCCGGCCCATTTCAGACCGAGGCTCGCGCCGCGAAGAGGGTGTGGTGCCAGTGATGCTAGGCGGCTTCCACAAAATGAGTTAGTGGCTGGGCCACAAAAGCCGTCGCCTCCACTTGTGCCAATTAGAATCCGCCCGTGAGCCCGAACGGGGTGGTGCTGGTCGTCACGATCGCCCTTTTCAGCGTTTACGTGATTGGAGTCGGCATCACCACGGCCACCGCGATCCGGGTTCGCGAGGCCTGGCGGCACCGCAAGATCGACGACGCCGAGCTTGCCCCGACCGCCGGCCGGGAGGTCGTGCTGAGCGCTCCCGCCCTGCCCGCGGCGCTGCTGCGCCTGCGCACCGCCGGCTGGATCGCCTTCGTCCCGGCGCTCGGCCTCGCCGTGTTCGCGGTCCACGACTACCCCTGGGTCGCGCCGTTCGTCGTCGTCCTGATGGTCGCCCTAAACGCCTTTTATTTCACGGCCATGCAGAACATCGGCGAGCAGCTCACGTTCACCCAGGACGGCTTTCGCGTCGGCGTCGGAAGCGGCGCCAGGCAGGTGCGCTGGGTGCACGTGACCGAGCTGGTGGGGGCGCGCATCGGCGGGTTCGGCGGCGCCAAGATGCCGGACGAGGACGAGTGGCAGGACCCGCGACTCCGCCCCAACGTGATCCTCTACCGCCTGAACCGCGCGCTCACGCCCACGCACCAGACCGTGCTGCACAGGCTCATCGGCTTCTCCTACTACGACGGCGTGATCCGCAACGCGTTCGGAGTCCCCACCACCGTCCTCGTGCGCTCGATGCGGGAATGGCAGAAGCGCGCGCTCGAGGCGGAGAACCTCCCCTTCAGGCCCGCGAGGCCTTGAGCAGCCGCTCGAGCGGCTTGGTGTCGAACGGCTTGGCGAGGCGCAGCACGAAGTGCTGGAGGCCCGCGTCAAGCCACCGGTCGATCTCCTTCGGCCCACTCACGGTGACGTTCGCGGTTCGCTCGATCTCGGCGGGATCGCGCCCGATCTCGCGGCAGCGCTCGTCGAGGATCCGGTTCTTGCGCGCGTATTCCTCGGGCGAGCCGACCGCGTTCCACATCTGCGCGTGCTCGGCCACCAGGCGAAGCATCACCTTCTCGCCGCCGCCGCCGATGAGGATGGGGAGGCGGCCCGCCGGCCCGGGCTTGAGCTTCGCGATCCGCGCTTTGATGCGGGGCAGCGCCTGGCTCAGCGTGCGCAGGCGGTCGGCCACCTCGCCGAACTCGTAGCCGTACTCCGCGTAGTCGCGCTCGAACCAGCCGGCGCCGAGGCCGAGGACGAACCGTCCGCCTGACAGCTGGTCGATGGTGCCCGCCATGTAGGCGATGAGGTCGGGGTTGCGGTAGCCGATCGCGCTCACCATCGGCCCGATCTGCGGTGCGCGAGTGTCCATCGCGACCGCCGCCAGCAGCGACCAGCACTCGAACTGGTTGCCTTCCGGATTGCCGTACAGCGGGTAGAAGTGGTCCCAGAACCAGATGCTGTCGACGCCGAGCTCGTCGACGCGGCGCCATGCGTCTCGCAGCTCGGTGATGGTGCACTGCTGCGGATGGATCGTCACGCCGACCTTGAACCGCCTGCCGTCCGGCGCTGTGGGACGATCTCTGTCCGCCATGGTCAAGGACCTGTTACCTCGAGAGGTCGATGCCAATTCCGCACCGCCCGACTTCTGGGCGCGCTACCACGCGTTCCGCCGCGCGCGCCAGGTCGAGAGCCGGCCTGACGACCCGCTCGTGCCCGACGAGATCGAAGAGGCGCGGATGCGCCGGCCGCGCGACTTCGAGATCGTCCACCGCTACGAGATCTCGCGCGACGGCGAGATGCTGAGCTGGTTCGGGTGCGGCACGGCCGCACCGAGCGCGCCCGGTTATGAGAAGAACCGCCACCTGATGGGAGCCTCGTGGGCCGTGGCCGCCGGCCACCGGCGCAAGGGCATCGGCAGCATGTGGCTCCCGATCGCGCTGAGGCTGATGGAGCGCCACGGCTGCACGCTGCTGACGCTGGGCTCGGAGGAGGAGTCGGGGCACGCGTTCCTGAGAACGGTGGGCGCTCAGCCCAAGCTCACCGACCGCGAGAGCCGGCTGCAGCTGGACGGAGTCGACTGGGACATGGTGGCGCGCTGGGCCGCGGAGGGTGCGGCGCGCAACCCCGACACGACGCTCGAGATAGTCGACGGCCGCATGCCCGAATCCGAATGGGAGGACTACTCGAAGCAGGCCTCGCGCCTGCTGAACCTGGTGCCCACCGAAGATCTCGACATCGGCGAGATCGTGATCACGCCACCGGTGCTGGCCGAGTGGTACGACGCCATCGACCGTGCCGGCGAATCCCTGCACACTGTGATCACGCGCGAGCCCGACGGCACGATCTCGGCCATGACCGACGTGAAGTGGGCCGCGCACACGCCGGCGGTGGTGCACCAGCAGTTCACGGGCGTCGACCCGAGCGCTCGCGGCCGCGGGCTTGGCAAGTGGACGAAGGCGACGATGCTCCAGCACGTCCGGCGGCTGCATCCGGAGGCGCGCTACGTGTCGACCTGGAACGCGGCGTCGAACGCGGCGATGCTCGGCATCAACAACGCGCTCGGTTTCCGGCTGCACCGCATGAGCACCGAGTACCAGATCACCCGCGACGACCTCGCGGCGAAGGTGCGCTCGCTGGAAGCGCGCTAGGCGTCAGCCGCTGCGGCTGCGCTGCCAGCTGCGGGCGAGCAGCGTGACGCCGATGACGATCAGCAGCACGGGCAGCGCCGCCCTGCCGACGATCCCGTAGTCGATGCCGCTGACGTTGAGGATCGACTCGAAGAGCACAAATCCGATCAGGAAGCTCATCAGCGCCCAGAACATCAGCGTTCGGCCAATCTTCATCTGGCGCCGGTCGCGATCACGCAAGCCCTGGAGGAAGATGCCGATGCCGACGCCGCCCGGCAGCACGAGCGCCCAGGCATAGGACCAGCTCGGCCAATCGTTGGTCGCGTTCTGATAGGCGAGGACGAGCCCCGTCATCGTGATGATCCCGCCCGGCACCAGCGCCCCGGTGCCGAGGCTGATGAAGCCCACGACCAGAAGCGTCAGGCCGGGGATGATGACGTACAGCGGCCAGCCGTAGCTGCTGAGGTCGACGTCGAAGATCCGCATGAAGAGGAAGAAGACGCCGACCACGACCAGGACGATGCCGAGCGCCAGTCCGCTCGAGCCTGGCCGGCTCCGCGTCGCCGCGGCCGCGCCGGCGGACGCCGGCGCCTGTGGCGGCGGCGGCACCCAGGGCGAGACGACGGGCTCGGCTTCGGCCGCCGCAACTTCGGGTGCGGACGGGGGTGCGGACGCGGGTGCGGACGCGGGTTCGGCCACAGGCTCCGCCACGGGTTCGGCATCGCCCTCGGGTTCAGGCTCGGCCGCCGCAGGCGGCTCCTCGACGTGCGCCTCGAGCTCCGGGGCCTCGTCAGGCGCGGCCAGCTCGGGGACGTCCTCGCCCGCGCCCCTGGGCGGGGCGGCCATCGCCGCCCGGATCGCCTCGAGCTGCGAGGGGCGCTGGGCGCCCTCGTCCTCGTCGGGCGACGCCGGATCCTGCTTGGCCTTCCTGGTCCGTGGCATGCCCGTTCAGCTTAAACGGCGGTCTGCCGACCTGGTATCGCTAGTGGATCACTACCGCGAAAGACCGAACATCGGGTTGACGGGCCCGTGGCCCTGGCCGACTTCGAGCGCGAACTCGATGGCGCTGGTGATGAACTGCTTGGCGTCGCGGACGGAGTCGATCGGCGTGCGGCCGGCCGCCAGGCGCGCTGCGATCGCCGCCGAGAAGGCGCAGCCGCTGCCGTGGGTGTTCTGGGTGTCCACCCGCTTGGCGGTGAGCTCGACGAGCTCGCTCCCGTCCCAATAGACGTCGACCGCGTCGCCCTCCGCGTGCCCACCCTTGAGCACCACCGCGCGCGGGCCGAGCTCGAGGAGCTCGCGCGCGGCGTCGCGCCGGGCATCGAGGCCCTCGATCCGGTGGCCGAGCAGGACCTCCGCCTCGGGCAGGTTGGGCGTCAGCACCATCGCCAGCGGGAGCAGCCGCCGGCGCAGCGCCTCCACGGCATCCTCGCGCAGGAGCTTCGCGCCGCCCTTCGCCACCATCACCGGGTCGACCACGAGCCTGGTGATGCGGTGGGCCTCGAGCGCGGACGCGACGGCTTCGATGATGGCGCTCGACGAGAGCATGCCCGTCTTCGCCGCGTCGACCCCGAGGTCGCCGCGCACGGCGTCGATCTGCGCGCGGATGAGCCCTGGGTCGAGCTCGAAGATGTCGGTGACGCCCAGTGTGTTCTGGGCCGTGATCGCCGTGACCGCGGACGTGCCGTGCACGCCGAGCGCTGCGAATGTCTTGAGGTCCGCCTGGATGCCCGCGCCGCCGCCCGAGTCCGAGCCGGCGATGGTGAGGGCGACCGGTAGCTTCATGCCCGCTGCGCGCGGCGCGCGCCGAAGTAGACGATCGTCGCAACGGCGATGCTGATGAGGCCGCTGAGGTCGGCGCCGTGCAGCCCGGCGATGAGGCGGTCGTTGAAGAACGAGGCCCCGGGCATCACGTTGCCGAAGAGGTTCTCGTAGTTCACGAAGACCAGGCTCACGATCGTGCCCGCGAGCCAGGCACCGATGGCGGCGGCGGGCCGCGGGCTGCGCTCGAAGACGAAGACGCTCAGCAGCACGACCGCGGCCCACGCCGGCGCCCAGAGGTAGGTGAGGATCAGGAAGTCCTCGTACGCGGCGTGGAAGTCGCTGACCAGCACCGCGTAGGCCGCGAGCGCCGTGCCGAGCAGCCCGCACCCGAGCGCGCTCTTCCACCGCTCGATGCGCACTCCCATCGCCAGCAGGACGAGGCCGGCGGTGTAGACGTCGAGGTAGTTCGCCCAGATCTCACCGACCACGACGAAGATGAAGAACGGCACCGCCACCCACGCGGGCGCGTGCGCGCTGATCACCGCGAGGACGCCCTGCTGCGAGGCGAGCTTGGAGTCGATGGTCGGGAGCAGGAGGCCGAAGAGGCCGAGCAGGATCATCGGCGCCGCGACCCCGAGCACCGGCCACAGCGTGACCGCGCGCGTCGAGCTGGAGGCCGGCAGGTAGCGCGAGTAGTCGCTCGCGAACGGATACCAGGACGCGACGAGCGCAAAGCACGTCATGAACCCCAGCACCAGCGCCGCCGGATATGCGCCGCCTGTCGCCGCGGGGCCCTGGTTCCAGTGAAACTGGGGCGCGAGGAAGAGGAAGAGCGCTGCCGACAGCACGGCGAAGGTGACGGCGCCCCACGTCTCGAGCACCTTGATCGTCTGGTGGCCGAAGATCGCGACCGCCACGCTGACGCCGGCGATGAGGATCACGAGCGCAAACGTCAGCCCCGCGCCCGCGCCGCCGAACAGCTGCGCGCCCGCCTGCGCCGCGATCACGCAGTCGACCGCGAACCAACCGACCGCCAGGAACAGCGTGAGCGCCGCGCCGGCGTAGGACCCACGCGTGCCGAAGATCGCCCGAGTGAACACGATCTGCGGCAGGCCCGAACGCGGACCGGTGTTGCTGAGCAGGCCCAGGATGGCGGCGGCGGCGACGGTGCCGAGCACGGTGGCGGCGAGCCCGTCCCACACGCCGAGCCCGTAGTAGGTCGTCAGCAGGCTGGCCGTGAAGAGGCTTGCGTAGTTGACGAATGCGCCGGCCCAGAGGAACGCGAGCTCGCGCGGCGCGCCGTGGCGCTCGGCGGCGGGGATCGGCTCGATGCCGTGGGTCTCGACCTGACCGAACGCGTCGGTCGCAGAAACCGGAACCGAAATGTCGCTCACTGCACTCCCTCCGCTGGCATTACCCAGTTCAGGTTCATGCGGTCGGCGCTTTCGCGCCCTCTCAGCCGAGTGGCTCCCGCGTTACGAGGCCAATCTTACCGAGCGGCTACTGATGCCTCCAGGGCGCCGGCAGGAGGTGGGAGAGGATGCGGTACACCTCAGGGTTCAGCGCGAGGCCGACGTGGCTGCCGTGGACCTCGATCGCGTTGATGTCGCTGCGCAGGCACGCCTTCCAGTTGACGACGCCGTCGGAGCGCGAATAGAGCGACGTCGTCGGCACCTTCGGCGGTGCCGCGAGGTCGCGGAGGAATCGCTTCTCTACCGACGCGGGATGGCCGTAGCGCACGACGTTGTACACGTGCGCCGCGCGCACGCCCGCCATGGTCAGCGGGTGCACGTCGAAGGGATCGTGCAGCGGCGAGCCGAGCGTGATGACCTGCTCGACGAGCTCCGGCTTGCGGTGCGCCAGCACCTTCGCCAGCACGCCGCCGCGACTGTGGCCGACGAGGGAGACGCGCGCCGCGGTCCGCTTTTGCAGCGCCACGAGCGTGTCCATCAGGGGGCGCAGCATGACCTCGGAGTACATGACGTTGAAGGTCACGCCCGCCATCCGCGGCCGGTAGCCGACCCGCCTCAGCCACTGGTATGGAGTGCGCAGCGTCCAGTCTCCGGCGAGGAAGCCCGGGATGAGCATCACCGGGCGGCCGAGCCCGGGCGGGACCTCGATGCCGCGGAAGACGGGGTCGCGGATGAGGCGCAGGTACTCGAGGTACATCCTGCCCTCGAGCCACATCGGAGGAATGGGATCCCAGCGACCGAGATGGCGAAGGTCTGGGAGGACCGACGCCGCGATCTCCTCCCAGCGGGTTCGCCGTCGTGCGCGTGGATCGGATGCTGTGGCCAAGGTTTTGCGCCTGTTGCTTTTTCGTTAAGGGATCGATGCGCCGGCGGGAGCGATTCTATCCTCGAGCCAGCCGTTTGCGGCCCGAATAAACGCCTCCGGCGTTTCCATCATCGGCACGTGACCGACGCCCTCGATGACCTTCAGCGTCCACGCGGGAACGCGGCGCACGAGCTCTCGGGCCGCGGCCAGCGGGATCACGCGGTCGAGCTCGCCGTGGATGACGAGCGTCGGGGCTTTGACCTGCCGTGCCTTGACCCAGAACCGCGGGTCGGCCATGCGCAGGCCGATCGATCGCGTGGCCTGAAGCAGAGCGCGATTGTTCTGGCCGCCGAGGCTGGCGCGCTCGCGCGTGAGTTGGACGTGAGCCTGCACCAGGTCAGCGCTCAGGCGACTCGGGTCGGCGCAGACCAGGGCCAGCGTCTGCTGGACGAGTCCCTCCGGGCCGAGCATCTTCGCGCGCCGGTCGAGCAGCGTCTCGGCGAGCCCCGGCACGGATACCGCCGCAATCACTCCGAGCATCGCCGGCTCCGGGCGGCGCACGTGCACGCCGGGCACGGCGGGATCGACGAGCACCACGCGCGCGACGCGTTCGGGGTGCGCGCCGGCGACCAGGACCGAGATGTGGCCGCCCATGGAGTTGCCCATGAGCGTCACCGGCTCGTCCAGGACCTCGTCGATGAACCGGCGCACGAGGTCGGCGTTCGCCCCGACGGCGGCGGAGCGCTTGAAGAGCGGAGTCTGGCCGAAGCCCACGAGGTCGATCGCCACCGCGTGGTAGCGCTCGGCGAACGCGGGACCGACGGCCATCCAGTTCAGGGCGCTGCCGCCCAGGCCGTGGACCATCAGCAGGGGGCTGCCATCGCCCCCGAAGTCGAGATAGTGGACCGGTCCGCCGATGTCGACGACCTTATGCCGCACTGCGTCAATCGTAAGGGGTCCCCACGAACTCACGCCGAAGGCTCTGAGTTCGTGGGGGAATAGCCAGATGCGAGGACCGAAGCGGCCATCCGGCCGAGGATCTCGGCCACCGCGGCGGGGGAGCGCCGGCCATCGTGATGCAGGCGGTCGAAGGCCGGAAACGAGGTGACGAGCGCGATCACGTCCTCGGCCTCGCGCAGCGAGCATCCCGGGCGCAGCCGGTCCTCGGCCGCGAGCCGCGACGCCAGGTCGCGCGCGGCGTCGGGATCGCTTGCGGCGGTGGGGGGCAGGCGGCGGAACAGGATCGGGTCGGCGGCCCAGCGATGGCAGGCCGACTCGATGGCCATCCGCAGGGAGGGGGCTTCGCCGGCGGGTTCGCCTGCCGGTCGGGCGGAGGCGACGACGGCCTCCAACAGCCCGCCGTGGGAGTGGAAGTGCTGGTAGACCGTGAGCCTCGCCACGCCGGCCCTGGCCGCGACGGCGCCCATGGTCGGCGGTTCGGCGCCGGTCCGGACCAGCTCCCGGGCGGCGGCCAGGATGCGCCGGCGGGTGCCCGCCGACCGGGCGGCGCGGTCTTCCATGAGCATTAACATACTGTATGTTAGGGCCCGCCTGGAACCTGGCCTCTTCAGTCCGTGTACGTTCCCCGTGGTGGCCAAGCGCTCCGCGCGTCAGCAGGCAGCCCGACCTCAGCCGCAGCCGAAACAGGCCGCGGGGCCGCAGCCGCTGCCGGAACGCTCCGCGGCGGCGCCGGCGCCCGATCGCCGCCTCCTGGCCTACGCGATCCTGCCGCTGCGCCTGTTCCTCGGCCTCACCTTTCTCTATGCCGGCCTGCAGAAGATCTCCGACCCGGGCTTCCTCAAGCCCGGCGCGCCGACCTACATCGGGACCCAGCTGAGCTCCTTCAGCGTCCACTCCCCGATCGGCTTCCTGGTCGATTCGCTGGCGCTGCCCGCCCCGCAGCTCACCGGCATCGCGGTGATCGCCGCCGAGCTGGTGATCGGCGCCGCGGTCACGCTCGGCATCGCCACCCGGTGGGCTGCGGCCGCCGGGGCGCTCCTGAACTTCGTCCTCTTCCTGACCGCGAGCTGGACCATCCAGCCCTACTTCCTCGGTTCGGACAGCATCTACACCGTCGCCTGGATCACCCTCGTCCTGGCCGGCGACCAGGGCGTGCTGACGGTCGGGCCGGCAATCGTGAAGGAGCTGGGATTCGCCTCGAGCCGCGGACCCACCTTCGATCCGGGCCGCCGCCGGATGCTGCTCCAGGGCGGGGCGGCGGCCGTGGCGATCGTCTGGATGCTTTCGGTCGTGCCGCGCAAGTGGCTGACGTTCCCGGCGGCGTCGACGTCGCCGTCGCCCGCGGCGAGCGGCGCCGGCACCCCGGCGGCATCACCGTCCGGGGCCGCGACCGGGACGAAGATCGGATCGCTCGCCGACCTCAAGTCGCAGGGCAGCCTCACCTTCAACGACCCGGCCAGCGGCGATCCCGCCCTGGCGGTGCAGCTGTCGGGCGGCGGCGTGGTCGCTTTCGACGCGGTGTGCACGCACGCGGGCTGCCAGGTCGGATACGACACGAGCCAGAAGCTGATCGTCTGCCCCTGCCACGGGGCCGAGTTCGACCCGGCGAAGAACGCCGCCGTCGTCGCCGGTCCCGCGCCCACGCCGCTGAGCGCGATCAAGGTGCGGGTCGCGTCCGACGGCAACGTCTACACGGCGTAAACGCCGGCGGCTACAGGCCGAGCGTCAACCTCGCCAGGCGGTCGCGAACCTCGGTCGGAAGCAGCTTCGAGTACACGTCGATCGCGCGCGCGTCGAAGCCGACGAGGTAGCGCGGTTTGGGCGACTTGGCGGTCATGACGCTGGCGATCACGCGCGCCACGTCGATCGGGTCGCCCATCAGCCGCTGGCTCGCCTTGATGCCGTCCTCGAGCCGGCGATACGCGGCGAAGTAGTCGGAGTCGAGGCGCCGCTGCAGCTCGTTGCCGGCGCTCTCCCAGATGTTGGATCGAAACGCACCCGGCTCGATGAGCACGACCGCGATTCCAGCGGACGCAACTTCGACCCGCAGCGCATCCGACACCGCTTCGAGCGCGTGCTTGGCGGCCTGGTACCAACCGGTGAGGGGCGTCGTGGTCAGGCCGTAGATCGACGAGATGTTCACGATCCGGCCGCCGTGCTGCTCGCGCATGTGGGGAATCGCGAGCCGCGCGAGGCGCATCGGTGCGAGGACCATCGTCTCCAGCGCGACGCGGGCATCCTCGTCACTCACGTCTTCGACGGCTCCGCTCGCCGGTATGCCGGCGTTGTTGACGAGCCCGAATGGCTTGAGCTCGTCGATGACCTCTTCGCACCGCTTCGGGTCGGTCACGTCGAGGGTGACCGTGCGCACCTTGACCCCGGCGCCCTTCGCGGCACGCGTTACCACACGCGCCTTGGCCGTCGAGCGAATCGCGCCGACGGCGTTGAAGTCCCGCCGCGCCAGCTCGATCATCGTGGCCAGGCCGATGCCGGTGCCAGCGCCGGTGACGAGAACCGTTCTTTCCAACGTGGTCATGCTAGGGGTCCCCATGAAATCTCGGCGCAGCCTCCGATTCATGGGGAGTTGACAACCTACCATCCATCCGTTGCGATGAAGCTCTGGGACCCGCTCGCCTTGCGCGAGATGACCGCGCTGCTGCGCGACCCCGTGCTGCGTGGCCGCGGCGTGCCTCGCGGCGACGGCCGGCCGGTCCTCTTGATCCCCGGGTTTCTTTCGGGCGACTGGTCGCTGCGCGTCATGGAGAACTGGCTTTCGCGCCTCGGTTACCACGCCCACCTGTCCGGGATCCAGTTCAACATCCAGCACTCCGAGCGGCTCATCGCCGGTCTGCGGGCGCGGCTCGCCGAGATCCGGGAGGAGTCGGGATCGCGTGTCAGCATCGTCGGCCACAGCCGCGGCGGCGTGCTCGCCAAGGTGCTGTCGTCACGTGAGCCGGATTCCGTCGAACAGGTCATCGGGCTGGGCGCTCCCTTCTCGGATCAGTTCGACGTCGCCGCCCTCACCAACGTCGCCGTCGGAGTCGTGCGCACGGCGAACGAGCTGCGCTGGGGACGGAGCTTTCACGCCGAGGGTCGCTTCGCGCACGAGCTGCGGCTTCCGCCGGCCGTGCCGACGACGTCGATCTACACCCGCTCAGACGACGTGGTGAACTTTCGCAGCTGCCTTCGACCCGACATTCCCGCCATCTCCGTTTGGGGAGGCCACAACGGACTCGTCGTCAACCCCGAGGTCTACAGGGTGCTCGGCCGGCTGCTTTCGCGGCCGCGCCGCGCGGGCTGAGCGCGGTCGAGTCGCCTTCGGCTTCCTGGGCTTGGCCGCCGATTCGCGAAAGTCGGCGGCCGAAGATTCCAGGTGCTTCGCAAAATCCTCGAGGTCGGGCACGAGTTCACGATCAGCGAGCAGGCCGAAGAAGACGCTGCCGTTGTAGGACACGATCGCGACGTTCAGGCCGAGCGAGTGATAGATCGACACGAACGGCCAGATGTCGAGCAGCTCCGCTCCGCCCGTGTAGAACGGAAACTGCGGTCCCGGAATGTTGGTGGCGACGATGTTGATGACCGACTGCGGCGACCACCGCATCTGCGACGTCATCAATCGCCCGGCCAGGCTCTGGATCGTCGCCGGCGCCCAGGTCGCGAGGGTCGTGAACGTGTGCGCCGCAACCGCTTCGCGCGAGCGCTTGAGGTCGCCGGTGGTCGAGGTCACCAGGTTGACGCGGTCCCTGGGCATCATCGGCGCGAGGGGCACCTCGACGACCATGGCGCTCACGAGGTTGCCCAGCTTGTAGCGCTGAGTCTGGTCGCGGACGCTGACCGGCGCGAAAACGCGCATGGTCTCGGGCACCTGGTCGCCGCGCTCGTAGAGCCACCGCGACATCGCCTCGCCGATGACCGCCAGCACGGCGTCGTTGACCGTTCCCCCGAACGAGGTCTTGACTTCCTTGAGCCACTGCAGCGGCACCTTCACCGAATGCACGCGACGGTGCGGGCCGATGGGGCGGTTGAAGAACAGCGGCGCGCCAGGCCGGAGCCACGCCAGCGCGAGCTGCAGGCTGCCGGTCCAGGGCGAACCCACGATCGACTCGATCAGCTGCTGCGGCCGGAAGCGGACCAGGTTTTTGCCCGCCTCGAACGGTGAGAGGCTTTCGAGCGCGTCGCGCAGCAGATCGCTCTGCGTCGGCGCGGGCCGCGGCCGCCAGCGAGGCGGGCGCGCCGACTTCGGCGGCTCCGGCGTCGGGTCCAGGAGAAGTGTCGCCAGGTCGACCGTGGAGATGCCGTCGACCATGGCGTGGTGCACCTTGTTGACCACCGCCACGCGGCCGCCCGTCAGGCCCTCGATGATGGTGATCTCCCACAGCGGCTTGTTCAGGTCGAGCGGCCGGGCGAACACCCGCGCCACGTAATCGCGCAGCCTTGCGTCGTCCCCGGGGGCGGGGAGGGCGGCGCGGCGCACGTGAAAAAAGAGGTCGAAGTCAGGGTCGTCCACCCAGACCGGGTTGCCGATGTTCGCCGGGCGCCACATGAGCTTCTGGCGGTAGCGGGGAACCAGGTGCAGGCGCTCCTCGATGGTGCGTGCAAGGCCGAGCGCTCCGCGGGCGCCCCCGACGCGCGGCGTGCCCTCGAAGATGTAGGTCGCTCCGATGTGGAGCGGCGCCTCGTGCCTCTCGCCATAGAGGAACCACGTGTCGAGCCCGACGAGGGGCTCGAAGTGCTTGCCTGACATTCCCGGCCCAGGTCGATTGTCCCACGGACTCTAGAGTTCCGGGGGTGATCCTCACGGCGGTCGGTCTGGCGCTCGTCGCGGCGGCGATGCACGGCACGTGGAACGTGCTCGTGAAGACGAGCGCCGATCCGCTGATCACGATCTATCGCTCGACCGTGATGGGCGCGGCGATCATGACGCCGCCCGCCCTCGTGGCCTACCTGCTGATCCGGCCGGCTATCAACCCGGCCGCGCTCGGGTTCGCCGCCATCTCGGGCATGCTCGAGGTCGCGTACATGTGGCTCCTGTCATCCGCCTACGCGCGCGGTGAGCTGTCCGTCGTCTATCCCATCGCCCGTGGTTCGGCGCCGCTGCTCGCGGTCGCCATCGGTCTCGGCGTGCTGGGCGAGCGGCTCGCCGCACCGCAGCTCGTCGGCGTCTTCCTCCTGCTCGCGGGCATCCTCGCCGTCACGCTGCCGCAGACCAGCGGCAGGGCCACGCTGCCCGCGCTGCTCACCGGCCTCGCGATCGCGAGCTACACCTCGGTGGACCGGGTGGGCGTGCGGCTCACGGCTCCGTGGCTGTACGGGTGGGTGCTGATCGTGCTCATGGCCCTCGGAATGTTCATCACGATGCGGATCGCGGCCCGGTGGCGAGGGCCGCGCCCCGATCGGGGCTCGGTTTCCTGGCGGCGGGGCGCGCTGATCGGCGCGATCATGTGGGCCGCATACCTGCTGGTGCTCGTCGCGCTGAGCCTTGCGCCGCTCGCGGTGATCGCGCCCGTGCGCGAGCTGGCGATCGTGGCCGTGGCGATCTGGGGCGTCTGGCGACTGGGCGAGCGAAAAGCGGCGGCGCTGAAGCTCGCCGGCGCGACGGCGACCGTGCTCGGAGTGCTGCTGCTGGCCATATAAGGGCGGAAAAGCAAGTTTCAGAGGCCGTGGTAGGCTAGGCGCATCGCCCGAAGGGGGCGATCTGCGCCGCGGTCGATCGATTCTTCTCGAAAGGGGCCGTGCGTCACGTGGATAGCTTTCGAGAAGAGGAGACATAGATGCCGACAGGCACCATCAAGAAGCTGGTACAGGACCGCGGGTTCGGGTTCATCGCGGCCGAGGACGGGCGCGAGTACTTCTTCCACCGTACCGGTCTCGACTCGAGCGTGAACTTCGACTCCCTCGCCGGTGGCGAGCGCGTCAGCTTTGAGATCGAGCCGAGCCAGAAGGGCCCGCGCGCGAACCGCATCAAGCTGGCGTAAATTTCGCGAAACACTGGCCGGCCCTCTCGAGGGCCGGCTTTTTTGTTGCCTCCGATAATGGGCGCGTGAGCGCGACGGTCACCACGCCGTCATTCGAGCTCGTGCCCCAGGGCGACTACTCGCTCGAGGAGAGCGCGCGCTTCATAGGTTCGTGGCACGAGGCGCCGGCGAAGGGCAAGTCCGCGCCCGGCCACCTGCACCTGGCGTTCCTCACCGATGCCGGCTGGATGCCGGCCGGCGTCTGCCTGCTGCAGGACGCGGCGGGCAAGGTGCTGGGCGACGTTTACGGCGAGGCGGACGTCGTCGCCGTACGCCACCAGGTGGCGAGGATCCTGAGCCTGGACGTCGACGGCCGCGGCTGGCCCGAGGCGGGGCGGCGCGATCCGGTGGTGGGCCGGCTGCAGCGCCGGTTTCCCGGCTTTCGTCCCGTCAACTGGTCAGACGCGTACGAGGCGGCCGCGTGGTGCATCCTCTCGACCCGCATCGCCATGCGGCAGGCGCAGGGCCTCAAGGACCGCCTGTGCCGCGAGCTGGGCCATGACGTCGACATCCACGGTCATCACCTCTGGACGTTTCCCGACCCGTCGCGCCTGGCCGAGCTGAAGACGTTTCGCGGCCTGTTCGGCCGCAAGGCCGAATACCTCAACGCCCTCGGCCGCGCGGCGCTGGCCGGGCGCCTGGACACCGAGGTGCTCCGCGCGCTGCCGCGCGACGAAGCGGTCGCCGAGCTCAAGAAGCTGCCCGGGATCGGCGAGTTCGGCTCGCAGCTGGTGCGCCTGCGCGCGCTCTCAGCGGTGGACGAGCTGCCGGCGACCGAGCCGCGGCTGCTCGCCGCCCTGCGCGAGGCGTACGGGCTGGACCGCGAGCCGGACATGCAGACGCTGGAGGAGCTGGCGGAGGCGTGGCGGCCGTACCGGATGTGGGTGTGCGTCTGCCTGCGGCGGATGGGCGGCGAGAGCACGGGCACGATGCGCTCGACCGCGTCCGGCTAGCGGGCTCAGCGGGATTCGTGCCGGACGACGGCCATCGCGCCCGACCAAAGGACCAGGCCGACCGCCAGCAAAAGCCACATCGCCGCCGCGATCCGCGAGAACTCCACCAGCGCGCCGAGGATGCACATCGCCGCCGCGCCCGCGAGCAGAAAAGCGCCGGGCAGCAGCACCCACGCCGAGTACCAAGGCGGCTGGACCGAGTCGCCGCGGTCCGCCAGCCGCCCGGCGAACAGGAGCACCAGCGCGCCCGCGACCGCGGGCCCGGTGAGGACCATCGCCCAACCCGGCTCGACGCCGCCGGCGGCCGCACCCAGCACGGGCTGCACGCCGGCCGCAAGCAGCGCGCACGGGACCATGAATCCCAGCAGTCGCAGCAGGGCGCTCGCGGACGGCACGGTCAGCATCTCATCGCGCGTTCGTTGATGAGAACGCGCGACCTCACGCGGTCGCCACGAGCACGAGCGTGCGCCCGTGAGTGGTGATGGTTCCCGGGTGCTTTCGCCGCACCGCCTCCACGGCCTCGACGGCGAACTCGTCGCGCCGTTCGGCCTCCACGCCCTCCAGGCGGTAGGCGAAGTCCCACCACCCCATGAGCCGAGACACGAGCTGCTCCGCGGACGCCCAGATCACCTCTTCCTCGACCCGCTCGACGCGGGCCTGTGAGAAACCTGCGCCCAGTGCGGCCCGGCGCAGCGCCGCCCGGTCGCGGACCGCCGCGCGCGTCTCGGTGCCGTCGACGGCGACCGGCGCGGGCGGCAGCCAGCGGTCGACCACCTCGTCGACAAGCGCCCACACCTCTTCCTTGATCCCGTCGGCCGGGATGCTGGCGGCGAGACGCGCGCCCGGGCGAAGGACTCGCCGCGCCTCGCCCAGCGCCGCGCCAAGGTCGGTCGCGAACTGCAGCCCGTGCCCGCAGACCGCCGCATCGAACGATGCGCCGGCGAACGCGAGGTGCTCCATGTCCATCACCTCGAAGCGCACGTTGGTCGGCGCGGTTTCGCGCGCGAGCGCGATCATGCCTCGCGCCAGGTCGACGCCCACCACCGAGCCTTCGGGTCCGACCATGCGCGCCAGCAGACGGGTAAGCGTCCCCGGTCCGCACGCGATGTCCAGCACCCGCATCGCCGGGCGCACGTGGGCGGACTCGATCGCCAGGGTCCGGCCTCGCGCCTCGCCCCGGGCCATGATCTCCTCCAGCCGCCGCGCGTACTCGCTCGCGTGCCGGCTGAAGACCGCGGGATAGAGCTCCTTGGCCTTCACCGCCAGCCGGCTTCGATGAAGGCGGCCGCGGCCAGAGCGCCCGCATTGCTGCGCCCGATCACCTGGATGCCGACCGGCAGCCCGTCGGAGGGCGCGGGCACGGTCGCCACGGGCTGGCCCGTGGTGTTGAACGGACGGGTGAAGCGCGCAAGCGGCTCACGCACCTCGATGCCCGCGGTCACGGGCGGAGCGACGATGGCCGTGGCGGGCAGGATCAGGGCGTCAATGTCCGCCATCGCCGCGCGCGCGGCCGCCCCCAGCTCGGATGCAGCCGCCAGGGCATCTCGGTAGGCGGCCTCGGATACCTCGAAGCCGCGGCGGATGAGCTCCAGCACGTCGGCGCCGTACTTGTCGGGCTGCTCGGTCGCCCACCGCCGGTGGTACGCGGACGCCTCGTACATGAGAATCGTCAGCCCGTTTCGGAAGAGAGGCTGGTGGTCGACGAACTCGATCTCCGGAAAGCCGGCCGACACCACCCGCCACGCGGCCTCGACGGTTGGATCGAGGTCTCCGACCCACCCCGCCGGCACGGCAAGTCGCGGCTTGCGCAGCGGGTCGGGCAGCGCAACCTCCTCGCCCGACATCTGGCTGAACGCGCGCGCCACCGTCGTCACGTCGGGGCCCATCGGCCCCAGGGTGTCGAGCGACTTGCTCAGCGGGATGACGCCGCGGATGTCGATGCTGCCGAGCTCGGGCTTGAACCCGACCACGCCGCACAGCGCCGACGGGATGCGGATCGAACCGCCGGTGTCCGAGCCGATCGCCCAGTCGCACATCCCGCACGCGACCGCGACCGCCGAGCCGCCGGACGAGCCGCCCGCGACGCGCGTGGGGTCGTGCGGGTTGAGCACGTCGCCGTGGTGCGGGTTGGTGGAGGTGACGCCGTACGCGAACTCGTGCAGGTTGGTCTTGCCGGCGACCACCGACCCGAAGGACCGCAGCCGCTGGACGACCGGCGCATCCTCGGCGGCGGGCACGTCCGGGAGCAGCACGCCACCGGCCGTCGTCACCATCCCGCGCACGTCGACGAGGTCTTTGACGGCCACAACCGGCCCGTCCCCGGTCTCGTTCGACACCGAGATGAAGGCGTGGAGGTGGGCCTGCTCCGAGATCCGGCGCCGCGCCTCCGCGATCTGCATCGCCAAATTCTGGCAGCAGGAAGTTACCCTTCCCACTCGACATGTCCGCGACGATCGGCGCGTTGGGGTCCATGACCTGGGCGAAGGTCGACGTGCTCACGCCCTATGAGCGCCTGACGGCTGAAATCCAGGTCCGGGGCCGGCTGCGCGAGACGATGAACGATTCCGAGTCGCTGTTCCACCTGCGCAACGTCAGCGCCGAGCCGCTCATCCCCGGAGCCGTCCAGCTCAACGGCGTGCCCGAAGGCCTGTTCAGCAAGAACCTGGT
>DATGEO010000171.1:0-55189 GCA_035310015.1 Candidatus Dormiibacterota bacterium
CTTGGTAAGGAAAAGGTCCCCGGTTCGAATCCGGGCGTGGGCTCCAACGACCATCTGACCGTGCAGGTTGCGGCCAGTTTCGCGGGCTTCCGCCAGGCGAAGGCGGGCTGAGACAATGAAGTCCGCTTGATCGCCAACGCAGCCTTCATCGCCACGTTCCTCGCCTCTGCCGTAGAGGCGATCGAGCTGGTCACGATCGTCATCGGCGTCGGCGCGACGCGGGGCTGGCGATCGACGGTGATCGGAGCGCTCTCCGGCTTCGGAGTCCTCGCGGTCATCGTGGTGGTGGTCGGCGCCGCCCTCACGGCCATCCCCATCGGACCCCTTCGCCTCGTGGTCGGCACGCTGCTGCTCGTGTTCGGCCTGCAGTGGTTCCGCAAGGGCATCGTCCGCGTCGCGGCGCGCGGCTTCGCGGGCGCGCAGGGCCCGGACGTCCACGACGGCGAGCTCTGGACCGAGCCCGGCCTCGACTGGACGGCATTCGTCCTGGCATTCAAAGGCGTGCTGCTGGAAGGCCTCGAGGTCGCGTTCATCGTCGTGTCGTTCGGCGCGAGCGCCAACCAGTACGGAGTCGCGGCGATCGGCGGCATCGCCGCGGTCGTGGTCGTCGGCGCCGTGGGCTTCGCGATCAAGAACTCCGTGACCCGGATCCCGCGCAGCCTCCTTCAGCTCGTCGTCGGGATCATGCTCACGACCTTCGGATCGTTCTGGGCGCTCGAAGGCCTTGGAGTGCGGTGGCCGTTGGGCGATGGATCGATACCCGTGCTGCTGTCCTTCTACGCCGCCACAGGGCTCGGCTATGTGCTCGTGGAGCGGCGCCGGCTGGTCGCCCTGCGCGCGGCGGCGCCGGCATGAGCAGGGTGCTCGACTGGATCGCCGGCTTCGGCAGGTTCTGGTACCACTTCATCGTCGGCGACGACTGGACCGTGGCCGCGGCGGTCGCGGTCGCCCTCGTCATCACCGCGGGCCTGCGAGCGGCCGGCCTCGCCGCCTGGTGGCTGCTGCCCCCGGTGGTGATCGCGGTCCTCGGCGTCAGCGTCGTCCGCGCCCGCCGCACCGCGGCTAGCGGTCGATCGTGACCTCGATCAGCGGGCTGTAGCGAACCATGTCCTCGACGTCGCTGCGCTTCCAGTTTCGCGCGACGTGGGGGAGGACCTCGCGGCGCTCCGCTTCGGTGTCGATGATGCGAGCCACGGCGGGCAGGTCCGCCTTCACGGGACGCTTCAGGTGGAATGTGAAGTGCGGATCCCGGTCGAGGTTCGCCAGCCAGCTGCGTCGCTTCCGCGACGGTATGCCGCTGATGTACAGCCGGCCCCCGATGTTGTGAAACACGATTTCCAGCCGGCGCGGCCGCCCGCTCTTCCGCCCGGTCGTCGTGATGTCGACGACACCGCCATGCTTCAGCTGGTGGTCGATGGCGCTCGACTTCGTCTCCATCCCACGGACAATTCCGCGGGCGCCGGCGCTATTCCTTCGCGGCGCTAGCGCCAGGCCTTGGAGTCGAGCCCGGCCTCGAGCCAGTCGATGATCGCCGCGACCTTCTGCCAGTCGCCCGCCTTGCGAGCGTCGATCAGCTCGCGCAGCGCCTGTGGCTCGATGGCCAGGAGGGCCTCCGCGCCGGAGCTCGCGTAGCGCGTGAGCGCATGGTGCACGACGTCCTCATACGTGAGCCCGGTGGCACGGGCGAGGTTCTCGAGCGTCGGACGCGGGTCCACCAACCGCGAGAGCGCTACTGCGTCACGGAACCCCTGGTCGGGGTCGGGCTCGCCCATCAGGCGGCGCTGTTCGTGGACCGGCGGCGAGAGCGGCGCCGCCGCTCGCGGCCGGCCGGGGCTGGGGCGACGGCGTGTGCCGCGGCCTCGGCAGGGTCCCGGACGGGCTCGACCTCGACCTCGACGCCGCCGAGCAGGCTCCCGTAGCTGGCGCTCACCAGGCCTGCCGTCAGGGCACCCATCAAGGCCGACAGGAGCCCGAGCGCGAGGGCGCTGACGGCAATCACGAAGATCCAGTCGTCCTGCAGCGTCTCGAGGAGCCCGATGCGGTCGCCGAACGGGAGCAGCTGCTGCTGGATGCCGGTGGTGAAGCTGAGCTCCCGCGTCCACTCCAGGGCGGCGCCGGCGCCGAAAGAGATGAGCGTGCCCACGACCGCGCCGAGGAACAGGCCGGGCACGAAGCCAGCCCACGCGCCCGTGACCAGCGCGGGCGTCAGCGCCATCGACCGGATGCGCAGGCGCTGCCGCTTCATGCCGGGCCCTCCAGGCGCCGCAAGCGTGTCAGCCGCAAGCGGCGCAGCCCGACAAGGAGTGCGATGAGGAGGACGAGGAGCGCGACTGGAACTGCAAGCGCAAAGGCAAGGTGCAGCACGAAATGGCTGGGCTCGGGCTGCGGGGCGGCGGCGCCCACGCCGGCGGACACGATTCGCGGCACACCGGCGGTCGGGCCGGTCTCCTCGCCGAAGCTGGCGGCCGCGAGCGCGCCCACGGGCCGCAGCGAGCCGTCCGGCCGGTACAGGCCGAACCGCTCGACCGTGATGTGGGGCACATCCGTCCAGTAGTCATCGAGCGACCACCACACCGCCGACCCGATGTATCCGCCCTTATGGGTGTCGAAGTTGCCCCGCAGCGCCGGGTACGTCCTGCTGAAGATCAGCTGCTGGTTGCCCTCGTAGCCGTTGTCGTAGACGAATGTTCCGAACTCGAGCACCATCACCGGCTTGTGCGGGTAGGTCCGGTGCGCCGCCTGCAGCGCGCGCAGCGTGCCCGGCTCGGGTGAGCGGCCGCCGTAGAACACGCCGTAGTAGAAGGTGTAGCCGGCGACGTCGAGCGGCTCGCTGGTCGGATCGGTCGGGTCGGAGCCGTACATCGCCTGGCCGGTGAGGCGCGTGCCGTCGATGCGGCGGTCGAGGTCGCGGAGCGCCTGCATCGCGCTCGTGCGCTCGGAGCCGCCGGTCGATTCGTTGGCAAAGCCATGGAACATGACCGACGGGCGGTTGAAGTCGCGCAGCGCCATCTCTGCAAGCATCTGCTGCGCGAGCCCGCGCTGCATCACGAGATTGAAGGTTTCGGGCGTGAAGTGGTTCATCGGGATCTCTTCCCACACGGCGAGCCCGAGACGGTCGGCGAGCATGAGCAGGTCGGGATTCGCCGGCACGTGGTTGGTGCGCAGCAGGTCCGCATGGACGCCTTGCGCCTGGCGGACGAGCTTGAGCTCGTCGGCCATCGTCGGCGGCGTCCCGCCGGATGGCGCCCCATCCACCGGCGGGCTCACGTGCTCGTACTGCACGGTCACGCCCGTGAATGCGATCGGCTCACCGTTGAGCAGGAGCCGCGGCGCGGTGCTGTCGACCTGGATGCGTCGCAGCCCGAAGGTGTCGTAGTAGCTGTCGACCACCACGCCGTCGACGGTCAGGTAAACGCCCAGGACGAACAGCGCCGGGGACTGCATGGTCCACGGCGACGCCTCCTTGAAGACGAAGCTGCCGTCGCGCACGAGCACACCGTTGCCGCCGAGCGACAGGTTGTCGATCGACATCGCGGCGATCGACCCCGCGCCATTCGGGATGAGGCTGGAGGGATCGGGGTCGGTGAGGTTGTCTCGGGTCACCGCCGCGGGCAGGACCTCCACGTTGAGCGACGCGTCCTGCACGCTCTCGGCGCTCGAGTTCTGGACGACGACGCTCACGTCGGCCGCGTCGAGGTGGGGGACCACGTCGGCGCGCACGATGTGCAGCGGGTCGCTGGCCTCCAGCCACACAGGGCCGGTGATGCCTTCGTACTCCCACCAGTCGTTGAAGTACCAGGGCAGCACGTCGAGGCGCGTGCCCTTCGGCGGGTCGTAAACGCGGATGGTCAACGTGTTGAGGCCGCCGGTGACGAGCGCCGTGCCCGGCGCGAAGGCGAAAGGCGTCACGCCGCCTTCGTGGTAGCCGAGATAGACGCCGTTGAGCCAGACGTCGGCCAGGTAGTTGACGCTCGCGAACTTCAGCGTCACCGCCAGGCCGGCCCAGTCAGGCGGCGCGGTGAACGTGTTGCGAAACCACCCGTCGGTGGGATGTCCTGACGGCGGATCGCTCACGCTTCCGGGCACGTCGACCGGCAGCCAGCCCGAATCGTCGTAGGTGGGCTTCTGCCGCCCGTTGGCCTCTTTCTCGAGCTCTCCCCGGGCGTCGCTGCGGGGCGCGAAGCTCAGCGCCTCGCTAAGCGGCTCCGACTGGAAGCGCCAGCCCGAGCGCAGGTCGAGGCGCGGTCGCGGCTCGTAGCTGAAGCCCGGCACCGGCTGTCCGGACTGCATGGCGACACGGCCGCCGTCGACGATCTGGAAGCCCAGGGTCGGCTGGAGGGCCGCAGGCGTCACGCTCGGGCCACACGCCGAAAGCGCGGCGAGGGAGAGCGATCCGATCGCAACGACGAGCCCTTTTCCGAGGCGGGGGCCCGGAAGCCAACACACCTTTACTCCATTTCACCACGGGGATGCAGCCGGAGGACCGCGTTTCCTTGCATGGGTCGTCCGGCCTGGTCACGCGTGCTCGCTTCCGCCTGAACGTGCTCCTTCACGCTGCGTTTTTCTTCGGCATCGTCGCCGCGGCGACCACGCTGGTGGCCCTCATACCGGGCGCCATCACCTGGCGAGCCTATGCATCGCTGCCGGTTGGAGTCGTCCTCATCGGCGCGACCGCGACCGCGGATTCGCTTCTCGGCGCGCCGGTGCAGCTGGTCAACGCACTCGCGATCGTCGCGCTCGTCGCGGTCGTTCTTTCTCGCCTGCTGCAGAGGGCATGGAGCTGGCTCGGAGCGCAGATGTTTGCGACCGCGAGCCTCGCGGCCATCGCGTACCTGGCATTCGCCGGGCAGCTGACGTACCAAAGCATCCCGAGCCCGGTCTACGTGGTCGCGTCGACTCTTCTTCTGCTGCTCGAGCTCGCCGCGCTGCTGCTGTCGGCGTCGTATCTGTTCGAGATCGTCGACTCGCTCTCGCGCCGGGCCTCTCGGCAGCATGAGCGCGACCCCAACCACCTGCCGCGCATCGCCATCCAGGTCCCGGCCTACAACGAGCCGATAGAGGTCGTCACCGAAACCCTCAACTCTCTCGCCGCCCTCGACTATCCGAACCTCATCGTTCAGGTCGTCGACAACAACACCCCCGACGAATCCGTGTGGCGGCCGCTCGAGGACCTCTGTGAGAAGCTCGGTCCGAGGTTCCAGTTCATCCATCTCGAGAACTGGCCGGGGTACAAAGCCGGCGCCCTGAACGAGGCCAACCGCCGGCTGCCCGACGACGTCGAGGTGGTCGGCATCGTCGACTCCGACTACGTCGTCAACCGCGACTGGCTTCGCAGCGTCGCCGGACATTTCGCGGATCCGCGAGTGGCGTTCGTGCAGACGCCGCAGAACTATCGCGATTGGGCCGACGACCAGTACCTGCGCGGCCTCTATTACAGCTACCAGTACTTCTTCGAGATCACGATGCCGTCGCGCCAGCACCGCAACGCGATCATCTTCGCGGGCACCATGGGCCTGATCCGGCTCAGCGTCCTGCGGGAGATCGGAGGCTGGAACGCCGACGTCGTCACCGAGGACGCGGAGGCGAGCCTGCGCATGCTGGCCCGCGGGTATGTAGGGGTGTACGAGCCGCGCGCCTTTGGCGCGGGCCTGATGCCGCTGAGCTTCGACGGCCTGAAGAAGCAGCGGTTCCGCTGGGCCCTCGGCGGGATGCAGATCCTCCGCCTGCACTGGCGCAGGCTGCTGCTTCCGGCGCGGGGCGACAAGCTCACGGTCGGGCAGCGCATCCACTACCTGCTCGGCAGCGTGCAGTGGTTCGGCGATCCGCTCATGACCTGCTTCACCGTCCTGCTCATCGGCACCGCGACCGCGATCGCCTTTCACCACCAGCTGCCCATCCGCACTCTCACGGGCGTCATCCTCGGCTTGCCGATCGCCTTCCTGGTGACCGGCGTGCTGCGCGCCGTCTGGGCGATGAAGCTCAAGACGCGCTGCACGTGGCGCGACGCGATCGGCGGGATGCAGGTGTGGTTCGCGCTGAGCTGGGTGGTCACGCTGGCGTGCGTTCGTGGCCTGCTGCGGTTCCAGACCGCGTTTCTGCGCACGCCCAAGGAGAAGGACGGCGAAGCGTCGTGGTTCCAGGCGCTGCGCTCGGCGCAGGTGGAGGTCCTGCTCGCGTTCGTCGGCGTTGCGGCCGCGATCGCCATGATCGTTCGCGCGCCGACCCTCTCGAGCGCGGCCCTTTCGTTCCTGCTCGTGTTCCAGGCGTCGATCTACAGCAACGCCGCGTGGGCGAGCGCGTCCGCCGAGGGGATCCACCTCACGCCGCTGCGGCGCGCGTACCGTCGCTCGGCGCAGAACACCGGCGCCTGGCCGAGCTACGGCAACCAGCTGCTCGGGGTTCCGCTCATCGCGGCGCTCGTCGTGCTGGGCGTGGTGCTGTTCGCGTCGCTCGCCGCCCCGCCGGCGCCGGACACGACGGCTCCGAACGCGCCGCTTGCCCTGCCGAGCCCGCCCGCCAAGGCGAGCCCAACGCCATCGTCCTCGCCTTCAGCCTCGCCGTCGCCGTCTTCTTCGCCGTCGGCCTCGCCGTCGAGCAATGCCTCGGCTTCGCCCAGCCCGACCTAGCTCGCGGCGCGCCGCCCGGCGATGAGCCCCGAGTAGACCGCCTCGTAGCCCGCGGCCATGCGCGACGGCGAGAAGCGCTCGAGCACCCAGCGCCGGCATTCGGCGCGGTCGATCTCACCCAGCTTGTGGCAGGCCGCGATCAGCTCGTCCTCGGAACTGCAGAGGAAACCGTGCCGCCCGCTCTCCATCAGCTCGGGCAGCGACCCGCGCGCCATCGAGATGACCGGCGTCCCGGTCGCGAGCGCTTCGATGAATGCCAGACCGAACGGCTCGTCCCACTGGATTGGCACGATGAACCCCACCGCCCCGCCGATCACCTCGTCCTTGCCCCCGTCGTCGAGCTCCCCCGCCCACTCGACCAGTGGGTTGTCCATGCGCGGCTTCACCTTCGACTCGTAGTAATCGCGATCCTCGTCGGGCACCTTGCCTGCGACCACGATTCGCATCTCGGCCTTGATGGCGACGTCGATCGCCAGGTGCGGCGCCTTCTCCGGGGTGAGCCGGCTGACGAACGCGAGGTATCCCTTGTCTCCCTTGCCGAGGTGGTAGATGCGTTCCAGGTCGAGGCCGTGGTGGACGGTCGCTCGCCAGTTCAGGTGCAGGTCGTCGACCGGCTTCCGCTGGGCATCGGAGATCGACACCAGCGGCCGCTCTCGAAACCTTGCCAGCACCTTGCGCTGGTCGGGCAGGTCCAGGCGACCGTGCATCGTGGTCACGAGAGGAGCCTGGTAGCGATCGCCGGCCAGCCACGGCAGGACGTCGAGGTGGGAGTGGATGACGTCGAACTCGGCCGATCGCCCCACCATGTCCTCGATCTCGATGGCGTGAGCCGCCAGGGCATCGGCGCCGCTCTCCCAGAGGGGAGCGGGGGAGCTCGAGTGCAGCTCGGCCGACGTCTCCGAACCGGCCGCGGCGAAGAGCGTCACGTCGTGCCCGCGAGCCACAAGCTCCTGGGTGAGCGCGTGGACGATGCGCTCCGTGCCGCCATATTCACGGGGCGGCACGGGCATGAAAAGGGGTGCCAGCTGGGCGATCCTCACATGGGGGTAACGCCGTCGGGACGCTTCCCGCCGGTACCGGGGTGTACGCGGCGGGGCAGGAAAAGGGACCGGTGAGCTGCCCTCCGTTTCAGGGTCGAGCGGCTACTGTTCGGTGCTCATGATCCCTGGATGCCGTACTTCGGGGCCAAAGACGTGGACAAGGCGCACGAGAAGGCCACTGCGGCCGGCGCCAGGGAGATGCTTTCTGCCAGCGCCTGAAAAAGGCCCGGTTAAGGGCTGCTGAAGGCTTCGCGCGGCGTCAGCCGGTATAATCTCCGGCGTTCGGTGACCATGGCGGAGGGGAGACACCCGTTCCCATTCCGAACACGGAAGTTAAGCCCTCCAGCGCCGATGGTACTGTCGGGGTAACCCGATGGGAGAGTAGGTCGTTGCCGAGCACCTACTAAAGTCCCGAGGCCCGAGAGGGTCGCGGGACTTTGGTTTTTTACCGCCGAGAGCCGGCTCCCGGACGCGTGCGGGCGCGAGTGCATAGGCGAGAGCCGGCTCCCGGACGAAAGAAGAGGCGCCCTAGCGGGTGCGGCGACGCCGGGCGCGCAGGCTCTTGATCTTGCGAGCCTCCGCCGGCGGCACGTAGTGCGAACGGCGGCGCATCTCCCGCACGAGTCCCTGCTCCTGCACCTTGCGGCGGAACTCGCGCAGCGCCTGCTCGAACTCCTCGGGGTCCTTGACTACGATGCGCACGACCGCACAAGGATACCGGAAGGGGCCACGCGAACCTAACCGCCCTAACCGGGCACCGGTTCGGGCTCGGCCACGCTCTCGGCGTGAAGCGTGGGAAGAAGCAGGTAGCACCGCACGCTCAGGAGCACCAGCAGGCCCAGCAGCGCCACCAGCACGTCGGTGACGACCTGGCCGACGCCGGCATGGAACAGGACGATGAGCGTGCCTTCGGCGATCACGCCCGCGGCCAGAATTGGCAGGAAAATCCGATCGTGGACGGCCATGAAGAACTGGACGAGCAGGTTGTCGAGCGACAGCGCGAGCCCGATCACCCCAACCGCGAAGACGTACGGAATCGCGTCCCGAAACCCGCGCCCGAACAGCACGCCGACCACCAGTCCCGGGAACACGCCGAACACGAGCAGGGCGCCGGCGCCGAGCAGGGTGAGCAGGCCGGCCGAGGACAGCAGGATCCGGCCTGGGTGCTCCTCTTTGGCCACGGCCTCGACCACACGCGGGAACAGCACCTGGCTGACGGAGAGGGTCAGGAAGTAGAGGATCGTCCCAATCTTGTTCAGCCCGCCGTAGATCCCGCCGAAGTGGCTGTTCAGGTAGTGCTCGGCGAGGATGACGTCCTGGTTGTAGAGGATCTGCACGCCGATGATGCCCGCGGCCGCGGTGATCGAGTATCCGGCCATCACCCGCAGGTGGACCCGCGTCGCCACCCCGCCGAAGTGGTCGCGCAGGGTGTAGAGGCCCATGCCGAAGACGAAGATCAGTCCCAGCAGCACGGCCGCCATTGCTCCCGACACCGCGAAGTTCGCCGCCAGCAGCGCCGACACGGCGGCCGTGCGCACGACCAGCTCCAGCGAGAGGTTCAGCGACAGCGCCGTGAAGCGCTGGAGACCCTGCAGGATCCCGCGCGGGATCGCGACCTCCCAGATCAGGGCGATCGAAAAACCGAGGATCAGGACCGGGATCGTCGAGCCGAGGTGCTCGAAGCTCGCCACCGGCCGCGCGAACAGCGTGGTGAACAGGATCGCGACCAGGGAGGGGATGGCGACGAGGCGGATCGTCCGGCCGAGCAGCGAGCTCACGCCCGCGTCGCCGCGCGCGGTGAGGGTGGCCGTGTAGCGGGCCAGGACGACGATCAGGATCAGCGCGGGCGCCGTGCCGACGGCGTAGACGGCGATGAGGAACGCGACCTGCCCGTAGACCTCGGGGCCGAGCACGCGGCCCGCGATCGCGTGGTACACGAAGCCGCCGACCCCGGCCACAAGGCCGCCCGCAAACAGAATCAGGTTCTGCCTGACCAGGCGGCTCTGCCTAACCCGGGCCAGGCGAGCCTTCAGGTCTGCCGGCCTGGCCCACTGCACCGCCTCAGTCTATCGGCGGCGTCCTGGCCAACCTCCCCGCAGAACTCAGCCGCAAGTTAACCGTTGGATAATCACCACCAAGATGCCCGCCCCGAAGCCCCTTGTCTCGGCGCTGATCGTGAGCTACAACGTCAAGAGCCTGCTCCTGAAGAGCCTCGAGGCGCTCTACGCTCACGCCGACGTTCCGGTCGAGGCGGTGGTGGTGGACAACGCGTCGACCGACGGCTCGGCGGCGGCGGTCACGACCGAGTTCCCGCAGGCGATCGTCATCGCGCAGCCCCGCAACCTGGGCTTTGGGCGTGCGGCCAACGTCGGTCTGGAACGCTGCCAGGGGCGGTTCGTGCTGCTCCTGAATCCCGACGTGACGGTGAATCCGCAGGCGGTAGGGAGGATGGCGGACTTTTTGATGTCGCGCCAGGACGCGGCCGCGGTCGGGCCGCGGCTCATGTTCCCGGACGGGCGGCTGGACCCCGACGCGCGCCGTGCCTTCCCGGTTCCGAGCTCGTGGTTCTACCGCACCGTCGGCCTCAGCCGGCTGTTCCCGAAGAGTCGGGTGTTCGGCCGCCACAACATGGGCCACGTCCCCGACACGGACGTGCACGAGATGGACGCCGGCACCTCGGCCTGCCTGATGCTGCGAATGACCGCGCTCGACCGCGTGGGCTTCTTCGACCCCCGCTACTTCATGTACGGCGAGGACATCGACCTGTGCTACAGGCTCAAGCTCGGCGGCTGGAAGGTCTTCTACCTGCCGACCGCGACCGCGATCCACCACAAGGGCGCGGCGATCAAGCAGCAGCACAGCCGCATGCTGTACGAGCGACATCGGGCGATGTGGGCGTATCACATGAAGCACCACGCCGATGACGTGTCGGCGTTCGGCAACGGCCTCGTGTGGGCGCAGATCTGGGGTCGCTGGGCCGCCGCCGCGATGCGCGACCGGGTCACCTCGACGCGACGAGCCGCCTCCTAGACTTGCTCGGGTAGCGGCATGTACCACCAGATCACGCGCAACAAGCGCAAGAGCATCGTCGTCATCGCCGGCTTCCTCGCCGTGTGGCTGCTTGCCGGGTTCGTGATCGGCGGCATCGGGACGGGCGACCTCACCGGCGCCATCGCCGGCACCGTCATCCTCGGCGTCCTCGGCGTGCTGTCGGCGCTGTATGCGTACTACTTCGGCGCGGGGACCGTGCTCGCGGCGATGGGGGCGCAGGAGGCCGATCGCTCGCAGTACCAGCAGCTCTACAACATCGTCGAGACGCTCGCGATCGGCGACGGGCTGCCGATGCCGAAGGTTTACGTGATCAACGACGCCAGCCCTAACGCGTTCGCCACGGGCCGGGATCCGCGGCACGCGGCCGTGACCGTGACGACGGGACTGCTGCAGATGATGAATCGCGAGGAGCTCGAGGGCGTGATCGCGCACGAGATGAGCCACATCAAGAACCTCGATGTGCGCCTGCTGCTGGTCGTGACCACGATGATTGGCATGGCGGCCATCATCTCCAGCGTCTTCTGGCGGGGCGCGCTGCGCATGAACTTTCGCGGGGGTCGCAACCAGGGCCAGGCCATGCTGGTGATCTTCGCGATCGGGATCATCTTCACGCTGATCGCGTTCCTCGTCGGCCCGCTGATGCAGCTCGCGCTGTCCCGCGACCGGGAGTCGCTGGCGGACGTCAGCGGGGTGGAGCTGACGCGCAACCCGGTCGGACTGATCAACGCCCTGAAGAAGATCGCGGCCAACGACAAGCCGCCGGAGAAGTTCAACCACGCGGTGGCGGCGATGATGATCGACAACCCGGAGGAGCACCACGGCAGCTTCTTCAGCCGGCTGTTCGACACCCATCCGCCGATCGAGGAGCGGATCGCCGCCCTGGAGAAGATCGCGAGCGTGCAGCAGACCTAGGCCCGACCGCTTTTGTGCGCAATCGCCGCCTTGAACGGCGACTTTCGCCGCTTTTGTGCACAATCGCCGCCTTAACAGGGAAGGGCGCGCAATCGCTGTACGCATAATCCTCTCCCGTGCCCGACCTGCAGCCCCTGCTCGCCCGCTTCCTGCACGTCCGGCGCACGGAGCTCGGGCGTGCCCTTCAGGTCTCCGCCTTCGCGATGGTCCTCGGGTGGGCGATGTACACGGCGTTCAACGCCTCTCAGGCGATCTTCCTCGCCAAGGCCGGCCCGAAGGCCTACCCGGTGTTCTTCATCATCCTGGCTCTCGCCGTCTGGCCGATGGTCGCGCTGCAGGGGGCCGCCACCCGCCGGCTCGGAGTCGGCCGCACCTTCCGCCTCAACCTTGCCCTCAACGTCGTCGCCGCGTTCGGCGTGTACATCGCGTACGTGGCCGACGAGAGCTCCACCGTCGCCTTCGCGGCGTACGTCGTCTACTCCGTCGCCTTCGAGCTGGTGATGCTGCAGTTCTGGGCCTTCGTCATCCAGCACTTCAACCTGCTCGAGGGCAAGCGGATCTTTCCCGTGATCGCCGTCGGCTCGAGCGTCGGCTACATCCTTGCGGGCTTCACCACGACGCTGGTGGCGACGGTCGCGACGGAGCCGCTCATCTTCGTCTGGGCCTTTGGCGCGGCGGTCTCGGCTTGGATGTCGTCGTGGCTCGAGAAGCGGCTGTTCCGGCCTGCGTTCCACGACGACGCGGACGAGTTCCTCGCCGAGGACCACGTCGTGCGCAAGCGCCGCGGATCGCTCGCGGTGGTGCGCGAGGCGGTGACCCACCTCTTCAGCAGCCGCCTGGTCCTCGCTCTGGTCACGCTGGCCTTCGTGCTCCAGGCCGCAACCCGGATGGGTGACTACCTGGTGGCGCTGATCTTCGTCCGCGCCACGCACTCCAACCTTCAAGACCTGACCATCCTCATCGGCCAGGCGTGGCTGGCCAGCTACGTCGTGCAGCTCGTCATCGGCCTATTCGTCGCGCCGTGGGTGCTCGACAAGCTGGGCGTGAAGAACGCGATCCTCGCCCTCCCGATATTCGCGGTCATCGGCTTCGCGGCCGTCGCGGTGAGCCCGATCCTCGCCACCTCTCTCTTCCTCTTCATCGTCCGCAACGGTCTGCAGACCGGCCTCGACGACCCGGCCCAGAACGTGCTCAGCGCGGCGCTGCCCGCACAGGTGGGCCCGAAGCTGGCCATCCTGCTGAACAACGCCGTGCTGCCCGGGGCGGCGGTCGTGACCGGCGTCGGCCTCTACCTGCTGCAGAACTTCGGGCACGCGACCCTCGAGCTGCTGGCCGTGATCGGAGTCATCGTCTCCTGCCTGTTCGTGCTCGCCGCCCTGTGGGTGCGCGGCCTCTACGTCGGCGCGATCTACCAGCGCCTGCGCACCCACGCGATCTCGCTGGGGGACTTCCAGCGCGCCCTGGGCTCACCGAATCCCGAGCAGGTCGCAGAGCTGCAGAGCTACGTGCGCCAGGGAGAGCCGCGCGAGCGCGAGTTCGCGGCGGCCGCCCTCGGCAGGATCGCACCGGCGGCGTTTGCGGCCATGCTCCCGGAACTGGTGGCCGACTCCGACGCGATGGTCCGCCGCCTCGCCTTCCAGATGGCGCCGCCCGACGCGGTCACGGTCGATCAGCTCCAGGCGGCGATGGAGGACGAGGACGTGTGGGTACAGGCGGCGGTCGCGGTGGCCGGATCCAGGCGCACACCGCCGTGGGACCGCGCCGGCGCGGTGCTCGAGCATCTCCGCGCCTCGGACGAGATCCAGCACCGCACGGCAGCGGTGTGGGCCGCTTCCTTCGTGGGTGACGACGTCGCGATCGTGGCCGCGCTGGGCGACGGCCATCCGCGCGTCCGGCTGGAGGCGATCCTCAGCTTCGCCAAGATGAAAGGTTCCGTCGCGGGCGCGGCGCCCGGCCTCATCGCCTGTCTTCGCGACGCCGACGTCGGGGTCCGCCGGGCGGCGCTGAAGGAAGCGGTCCGCTGGACGCCGCCGGCCGAAAGCGCGGAGGTGTTCGCCACCGCGCTCGTGGACGCGCTGGGCGCCGGGGACCGGATCGTGCGGGAGCTCGCGGCCGAGGCGATGGCCGCGCAGTCGCCCGCGGCCCTGGAGCAGGCGATGCGCCTGCTCGGCGCAAGGGGAGACGCCGAGCCGGCGACCCTCGAAGCGCTCATCCGCAGCGGCCGGCCGGAGCTGTTCGCCAACGCCAAGAGCCACCTCGAGAAGCAGCTCGACGACGGCCTCCGGCTCGCCAGGATTCGCGCCCGCCTGGTAGCCCATCACCGCGCTTCGAACGGGTCCGCCGGTGAGGCGTTCCTCCAGATCGCGCTCGACGACTACATCCAGTTCGTCATCGAGGGCGGACTCGCGGCCATGCGCGCGCTGCACGGCAAGCGCGGCTTTGCAACCGTCGAGCGCGGCGTGGCTTCAGAAGAGCCGCTGGCGAGGGCCGAAGGCCTGGAGACGCTGATAAACTTCGGCCCGGGCTGGCTCGCCACGCCGCTGGCCCAGCTTCTCGACCGCGAATCCTTCGACGCTCTCGGTTCGCATGGGCTGTCGAGAGCCGACCTCGAGGCGCTGGCAAAGCATCACGACAAATGGGTGAAGGAAGGGGCCCGGGCCGCGTATGAGGGACCGGAGCAACACATGAAAGAGCTCATCGCGCTGAAACTGGTGCCTCTGTTCAGCGACCTCACGCTCGAACAGCTCTCGAGCATCGACCGCCTCATGGTCACGCGTCATTACATGAAGGGCGAGTCTCTTTTCCGCCAGGGCGACGTCGGGTCGGAGCTGTTCGTCGTGCTCGACGGCGAGGTGCGCATTCACCTGACGAGCAACGGCACGGACGTGACGCTCGCCCACCAGGGACCCAACACGGTGCTCGGCGAGATGTCGGTCTTCGACGAGCAGCCGCGCTCGGCGAGCGCGCAGGCGACGACGGAGACGACCGTGCGCGTGCTGCGGCGCGACCGGCTCCAGGCGATCGTGCACGAGCACCCGGAGGTGCTGCTCGAGTTCGTGAAGAACCTCAGCCAGCGGATCCGGCACATGAACGACCAGCTGCAGGAAGTGACCGAGCACTCGCAGACGGCGGTTAAGGCGTAGGTTCCTCCGGGCGGATTTCGATCTTGCGCTTCGCGGCTTCGAGGCGCTCGGTGCAGATCTTCAGGTAGACGCGCGCTTCGTCGACGGCCTTCAGCGCGTCCTCCAGCGACAGGTCGCCGTCCTCCAGCAGCTTCAGCTTCTCGTCCAGCTTCTCCAGGGCCTGCTCGTAGGTGAGGTCCATGCCCGCCTGGCTCACGGCTCCACCTCCTCGACGCTGGCGCCGACGCGGCCCGCCGCCAGCCGGATCCGGACCCTGCGCCCGCGGGCGGTTTGCGCGGCCGAGGTCAGCACCGCGCCCGTGGCCTCGTCCTGGGTGATCGAGTAGCCGCGCGCGAGGACCGAGTCGGGGCTGAGCGCGTTGAGGCGTTCGCGACGGTGCTGGAGGGCGCGGGTGGCGACGCCGAATCGCGACGCCAGCGCTCGTTCCAGCCGCTCGCCGGCGCGCCGAGCGCCGAGCGCCTGGGCCGCCCGGGCCATCCGAGCGGAGGCTGCGGCATCGAGCCGCCGGCCGCGTTCGCGCAGGTCCGCCGACCGGCGCGCGACCTGCTGGACCGGACTGAGCCGCGCCACGTCCGCCCGCGCCCGGGCGAGCCGCTCCGCTCGCGCCCGGACCAGCGCCGGCAGCACCTGGATCAGTCGCTCGCGCCGCGCCTGCAGCCGCTCGATCTCGCGCGCCAGCCTGCGGTCGCGCTCGCGGTCGATGCGCCTTTCGCGCTCGGCGAGCCGCAGCAGGAGGTCGGCCTTCTTGGGCACCACCCGGGCGCCCGCCTCGGTCGGCGTGCGGCATTCGGCGTCCGCGACCATGTCGGCCACCGTCCGGTCGGAGGTGTGGCCGAGGGCGGTCACGACCGGCACGTGCGACGCCAGGATCGCGCGCGCGATGACCTCGGTGTTGAAGGCGAACATCTCCTCGAAGGAGCCGCCGCCCCGCGCCAGCACGACCACGTCGGCAAGCCCCTCGGCGTTGCACCGTCGCATCGCGCGCGCCACCGACGCGGGCGCCGCCGCGCCCTGCACCTGCACCGGGTAGACGACCACCGGCATGTTCGGGAACCGCTCCCAGATGGTCTGCTGCAGGTCGTGGATCACGGCTCCGGTGGGGGAGGTGATGAGCGCCACCGCCTTGGGGATGAAGGGCAGCCGCCGCTTGCGCGCGGCGTCGAAGGCGCCTTCGACCTCGAGGCGACGCTTCAGCTCTTCCAGGCGTGCGCGCAGCTTGCCGACGTCGTCGAACTCGACCTGGTCGACGATGTACGACAGGCGACCGGTCTTCCCGAAGAAGTCGATGCGCCCCCGGAACACGAACACCTGGCCGTCCTCGGGAAGGGTGGTGACGCGGCGGGCGTCGTCCGCGAACAGCACCGCGTCGAGCCGGCTGACGCCGTCCTGGATGGTGAAGTTGAAATGGCCTGCCGCGCCGCGCTTGATGCCGGTCACCTCGCCTTTGAGCAGCACGGCGGTGAGCGGTCTCAGCTCGCGGCGAATTTCATTGGCGAGCTCGGTGACCGTGAAGGGGCGGGTGGCTTCTTCCGGGCGGAGCATTGGCCGTCTAGCTTAGGCGGGGAAGGCGCGTTCGCCGCCCAACCGTTCGAGAGCCGGCGCTCGGACCACATTTCCGCCGAGGGTGCATGCGAGAGCCGGCTCTCGGACGAAGGACCGTGCGCCGGTCAGCCACCGATCTGGGACATGTTCTTCGCCGGCTTCACGAACCCCGGCTGGTTGATCAGGTGGCCTTCCTCTTTGTGCCACACCGCGTCCTCGATGACGGCGGAGATCGAGTCGTCCGACGCGCCCGAGCGCAAGAGCTCGCGCAGCGGCGTCTCCTGGAGCGAGAACAGGCAGGTGCGCAGACCGCCCTCGGCCGTGAGCCGGATGCGGTTGCACGTGGTGCAGAAGGCCTGTGAGACCGACGAGATGAACCCGATGCCGCCGGGCGCGCCGTCGGCGAACTTGAAACGCGTTGCCGGCCCGGGCCGCGGGTCGTGCACCGGCACGAGCGGGAAGAGGTCTTCGATCTGCTCCTGGATGCGGCGGCTGGGCACCACCTGCTCGTTGGTCCAGATGTTGTCACCGTCGAGGGGCATGAACTCGATGAACCGCACCTCGTAGCCCTTGTCGCGCGCCAACCGAGCGAAGTCCACGACCTCGTCGTCGTTGTGGCCCTTCATCACGACCATGTTCAGCTTGATTGGCCACAGCCCGGCCTCTCGCGCCGCGTCGATGCCGTCCATCGTCCGCGCGAACGCGTCGGCGCGGGCCATCTCGTGGAACCGCTGCATGTTCAGCGTGTCGAGCGAGATGTTGATGCGCTTCAGGCCGGCCTTCGCCAGCTTCTCGGCCTTGTCGCGCAGCAGCACGCCGTTGGTCGTCATGGTGATGTCGAGCGACGGGTCGAGGTCGTTGATCATTCCGACCAGCTCTTCGACCTTCACCCGCACCAACGGCTCGCCGCCCGTGATGCGAATGGTGCGCACGCCGTAGCGGTGCACGAACAGGCGCGTCAGGCGCACGATCTCCTCGAAGCGGAGGAGGTCTTCGCGGGCGAGCCACTTGAGCCCCTCCGCGGGCATGCAGTAGATGCAGCGGAAGTTGCAGCGGTCGGTGATGGAGATGCGCAGGTCGTCGGCCACGCGGCCGAACGTGTCCCGGAGCTGCCGACCCTCCGTGCCCATTTGGTCGATGATAGCGACGATGGGACCGGCAGCCCCTCTCCCGCTCCAGCGGGAGAGGGCAGGGTGAGCGGCGCCGTGGCGCGCGAGCTGATTCAGGTCGACGTCGAGGCTCCGATCGCGACCATCACGCTCGACCGGCCGAAGGTCCTCAACGCCCTCAGCCCGGCCCTGATCGGCGAGCTCGGCCAGGCGCTGCGCGAGCTCGAGGCCGACGACACCGTCCGGGCGGTGGTGCTGACGGGCGGCCCGAAGGTCTTCGCCGCCGGCGCCGACATCGGCGACATGGCCGAGCGCACGGCCGCGGAGCAGCTCACGCGCGACCAGACCGGCGCCTGGACGCCGATCGCCGGCTTCAAGAAGCCGCTGATCGCGGCGGTCAACGGCTATGCGTTGGGCGGCGGCTGCGAGCTGGCGCTGATGTGCGACCTCATCGTCGCGGGTGACACCGCGCGCTTCGGCCAGCCGGAGATCAACCTCGGCATCATTCCCGGCGCGGGCGGAACTCAGCGCTGGCCGCGCACGGCGGGCAAGTACGTCGCCATGGAGGCCGTGCTCGGCGGCTCGCCCGTGACGGCTCGGCGCGCGCACGAGCTCGGCCTCGTCAACAAGGTCGTTCCGGCCGAGATGACGATCGAGGTGGCCCAGCGCCTGGCGCGCCAGATCGCGGAGAAGCCGCCGCTGGCCGTGCGCCTGGGCAAAGAGTCGGTGCTCAAGGCCTTCGAGACTCCGCTGGCCGAGGGCCTGGCGAGCGAGCGCCGCAGCTTCTACTTCCTCTTTTCGACCGAGGACCAGAAGGAGGGCATGCACGCCTTCCTCGAGAAGCGCAAGGGCGTGTTCAAAGGAAGGTAGGGATGGCCACCGAAGTCGAGCAGCACGTCAGGATCCACGTGCACGACGGGGTTGGGCTGATTCAGCTCAACCGGCCCGAGAAGATGAACGCCATCGGCGCGCTCACGCGCCGGCAGCTCGGCGACGCGATCAAGCAGGCCGAGCGCGACGACGCGGTGCGCGTCGTGGTGCTGACGGGAAGCGGACGGGCGTTCTGCTCCGGCGCGGACGTGACCGAGATGACCGGCGACGGCGGGATGCGAACGCCGAAGGACGTCGGCGACGTGCTCCGCAACGAGTACATGCCGATGCTGACTCGCCTGCGCACCATGCCCAAGCCGGTGATCGCAGGCATGAACGGTCCGGCCGTTGGCATCGGCGCGAGCTACGCGCTGGCGTGCGACATCCGCATCGCGACGCCCGAGGCCTACCTGATGGAGGCGTTCATCAACATCGGGCTCGCGCCCGACGGAGGGGTGAGCTGGCTCCTGCCGCGGCTTGTCGGCACCGGCGTCGCCTACGAGATGTTCTTCACGGGCAAGGCGCTGTCCGCGGCGGATGCGCTGCGGCTCGGCGCCGTCAACCGCATCGTGCCGGCGGAGCAGCTCGAGGACGAGGTGCGGGCGCTGGCCACGCAGCTGGCCGCGCAGCCACGCCAGGCGCTGGCCGCCGCCAAGCGCGCCGTGAACCACGCGCTCGAGTCGAGCTACGAGGAGGCGCTCGAGTTCGAGTCCTACCTGCAGGAGGCGCAGGCGGGCAGCCAGGAGTTCATCGACGGGGTCCAGGCCTTCCTGGCGAGGCGCGCACAGAAGAAGTAGTGCCCGACGCAGTCATCGTCGCCACCGCCCGCACGCCGATGGGCAAGTACGGCGGGTAGCTCAAGGACGTGCGCCCGGATGACCTGGCCGCGATCGTCCTCCGCCAAGCCGTCGATCGCGCCGGCGTCGATCCGAAGGACGTCGACGACGTGATCCTCGGCTGCGCCAACCAGGCCGGCGAGGACAACCGCAACGTGGCGCGCATGGCGCTCCTGCTGGCTGGCTTCCCGGTCGAGGTGCCAGGACAGACGGTCAACCGGCTGTGCGGCTCCGGCATGCAGGCGACCATCGCCGCGGCCCGTGAGATCCAGGCCGGCGGCGCGGACGTCATCGTGGCCGGCGGCGTCGAGAGCATGACCCGCGCACCGTGGGTTATGGCCAAGCCCGACGGCGCGTACCCGCGTGGCCCGCAGACCGCGTACGACACGGCGCTGGGATGGCGGCTCGTGAACCCGAAGATGGCCGACATGTACGGAACTCTGCAGATGGGCGAAACGGCGGAACGCGTCGCGCAGAAGTACGAGATCTCGCGCGAGGACCAGGACGCGTTCGCGCTTCGCAGCCACGAGCGCGCGATCGCGGCGCAGAGGAGCGGCCGCCTGGCCGAGGAGATCGTTCCGGTCGAGGTGGCCCAGAGGAAGGGCGCGCCACTGAAGCTCGGCGACGACGAAGGGCCGCGGGCCGATTCGTCCCTGGAAGCGCTCTCCAGGCTGTGCCCGGCGTTCGCCGAGCACGGTTCGGTGACCGCGGGCAACTCGTCGCCGCTGAACGACGGCGCCGCCGCCCTGGTGGTGATGTCGGCGGAGGAGGCGAAGAAGCGGGGCCTTCAGCCGCTGGCGCGGTTCGTCGCGTCCGCGGCGGCGGGCGTGCATCCCGACTACATGGGGATCGGCCCGGTGCCGTCCAGCCTGAAGGCGCTGGAAAGGGCCGGCCTGGAGGCCAGGGACATGGAAGTCGTCGAGCTCAACGAGGCGTTCGCGGCGCAGTCGCTGGCGTGCGTGCGCTTGCTCGGCCTGGACGAGGAGCGCGTCAACGTGAACGGCGGTGCGATCGCGCTCGGTCATCCGCTGGGCTGCAGCGGAGCGCGGCTGGTCGGCACGCTCGTGCGCGAGATGCGTCACCGCGACGCGAGGTACGGCCTGGCGACGATGTGCATCGGGGTGGGGCAGGGGATAGCGTCGATCTGGGAGACCCTGTGAGTGGTCCCCTCTCTCCCGCCTTGCGGGAGAGGGCTAGGGTGAGGGCCATGGAGCGCGACCCGCAGGCGGTGCGGGCGATGTTCGACCGCATCGCGCGGCGCTACGACCTCGTCAACACCGTGCTGTCGGCCGGCACCGACGCCGGGTGGCGCCGGCGCGCCGCGCGCGCCGCCGGATTGAAGCCGGGCGGCTCCGCGCTCGACGTTGCCTGTGGCTCCGGCAAGCTGACCGCCGAGCTCGCGCGCATCGCCGGCCCACGCGGGCGCGTGGTCGGGTTGGACTTCAGCCCGCAGATGCTGGCCATCGCACGCTCAGACCATCCGGGCCTCGAGCTCCTGGAAGGCGACGCGCTCAACCTGCCCTTCGACGATGCGTCCTTTGACGCGTCCACCATCGCGTTCGGCCTCCGCAACCTCTCCGACCCGGTGCGCGGCCTGCGGGAGATGGCGCGGGTGGTGAAGCCAGGGGGCCAGGCGGTGGTGCTCGAGTTCGTGAAACCGCCGAAGGGACCGATCGGCTCGGCCTACCGCCTGTACCTGCGCACGGTGCTGCCCGCGGTCGGCGGTGCGCTCTCGGGGCAGCCGAAGGCGTACCGCTACCTCAGCGACACGGTCGACTCCTACCGCACTCCGGAAGAGCTGCTCGACATGGCTGCGGCGGCGGGCTGGTCGAACGTCTCGTTCACCGCGCTCAGCGCGGGGACGGTCGGAATCGTGGCCGGCTTGTAACTTCTCCGCGGGTCATCTGTTCTGCCTGCTGAACGGCTCAGGCCGGACAGACCACCTTCACGACCACGATCACGGCGGCGTACGAGCTTTTGCGCTAGGACGCGCGATCCACCGCGCTGCGGGCAAGGCTGATCAGCGTCGGCCGCAGGCCGTTGAGCTCGACCTTCTCGAGCTCGCGCACGGCGTCCTCCACCAGCGCGCGAGCCTCGTCGCCGACCCGGACCAGCGCCGGCGACGCCGCCACGAGCTGGGCGACCCTCGCGACCTCGTCGTCACCGAGCGTGCCGGCGAGGAGGCGTCGCACCTCCGGCCCGACCTCGCGGTCCTCGGCGGCGTAGATCAGCGGCAGCGAGAGCACCCGCTGCCTGATGTCCAGGCCGACCGGCTTGCCCGAGCTCGGGCTGAAGTCCACCATGTCGTCGGCCATCTGGAAGGCGATGCCCAGCAGGTCGCCGTAGCGCCACAGCGCCTCCACGACCTCGGGGGACGCCTGCGAGAGCTGCGCGCCCGAAGCGCAAGCGGCGGCGAACAAAGCCGCGGTCTTGCCGCGCACCACGCGCAGGTATGACTCGTGATCACCCGGGAACGCGCCGCGCAGCGCGACGTCGTCGATCTGCGACTCGCAGATAGCTTCCAGCGCGGCGGCGATCGTCTGCGTGACGCTGCTGTTGCCCTGCTCGGCGATCAGCCGCGTGGCTTTGGCGAAGTAGTAGTCGCCGACCGCGATCGCGCGCTCCGGGCCCTCGGCGGCGGCGACCGTGGGCCGGCCGCGGCGGTGCGTGCTCTCATCCACGTAGTCGTCGTGCACGAGCGTCGCGTTGTGCAGGATCTCGACCGCGGCCGCAAGGCCGGCCGTGCGCAGCGGCTCGTACTCCGGCCCGAGCTGCGCTGTGAGCTGAACCAGGCGCGGCCGCAGGCGCTTGCCCCCGGCCTCCATCAGCCGGCGCATGGGCGTGGCGACCGCGTCGGGATCGATCATCAGCTGACGAGCCAGCTCGAGCTCGACGAGGTCCTCGCGAAAGGGGACGACCTTGCGCGCGAAGTCGCCGTCGAGCTGCATCGCCAGCTGACGCTGCCTCGGCCCATCGAGCTCGACGGCGAACACCGACTGCCAGCGCCCGAGGACGAGCTCGCCGTTCTCCACCAGAAGCGTCGCGAAACCGGTCAGCAGCAGCTGCCGGCAGTGGGCGTGGCCGTTGACCGGCTCGTCGGTCGGGATGTCGATCCGGCGCGCGAAGTCGTCGTGCTCGTAGGTGTGATCGCCGGGCGCGAGGCGCTCGAGCAGGCTCGCGAAGTCGTTGAGCAGCAGCGGCTCGTTCTCGTTGACCGCCAATCCGAGCGTGGTGTGCAGCGACTGCAGGTGCACGCGGCCGGTCGTGAGCCCGGAGCGGCGGACCTCGTCGCGGAGGCGGTCCGTGAGGTCGATGAACTCGGTGGGGTGCGCGCTCGCGAAGTGCAGGCGGCGGGCGATCACGGCACGAGACCTCGGCGAGGGATTCGGCGATCCAGGGGGTCCAGATTCGGGTGAAGCGCCGAGCAGCGGAGCGAGCGCATCAGATCGATTCGTGAGTGAGCGGCGCAGGCGCTGAACCCGAAGATGGGCCGCATGGGCGCCGAAGATCCGCCGAGGGGCTCGGGCCGGGATCGCCGGTCCAAATCAGTGGGCCGCGAGCGCGCGGGTCAGCAGCTCGCGCACGCCCGGCGCCTCCGCGTTCGAAGCCGCCGCGCCGGACATCTCCTCGACGGCACGGGCGAACGCGATCTGGGTCGGCTGCGACGCCGCGTCGGTGAGGATGCGCGAGGAGCGGGCCAGACAGAGATCGCCCATCAGCAGCGCGGCCGCGGGGGCCGCGGGGCCGCCCAGGCCCTGCAGCCGCACGCCGACCTCGACCAGCGCGGCCGCCAGCGCCAGCTTCGGCCTGAGCTCCGGCTCACGGCGTCCGTCGACGATGTCGAGGTAAGTGCGGTAGAGGTCGGCCAGGCCTTCGGCCCACAGTCCCTCCAGCCGGTCGAGCTCCCTCTCCAGTACGAGGGCGCTCATCCGACGGCCTCGACCAGGCTGCCCGCGAGCTGGCGGAAGGCGGACAGCGCGCGGAGGCAGGACTCGTCGTCGCGGGTCACGACATAGTAGAGGCCAAAGCCGAGCACGGTGTTCAGGACCAGGGGCACGAGAACCTCGCGCGGAACGGTCAGCCGGATCATGCCGCTCTCCTCGAGGCGGTCCAGCTGCTCCTGGATGACCTCGCGATAGCGCGTGAAGAGCTCGGGCAGGTAGGCGCGGAGGCGCTCGGTGCGGGGCGCCTGGACGAGGAGGTCGAAGGCCGCCAGCTGGATGTCGCCGAGCTGGCGGAGGGCGTCCCAGATCGATTCGACGCCGACCTCGAGCACCTCCAGCGGATCGGTGAGCTGGTTCAGGGCGGTGCGGAGCTCCTCGACGGACTTGGCGGTCAGGTACCGCCAGGCTTCGACGAGCAGCTCGGACTTGGTCGGAAACCAGTACTGGAGGTTGCCGATGGCCACGCCGGCCCGAGAGGCGATGGCACGGACGCTGGCGCCGGAGTAACCGTGCTCCAGCAGGGAGTCGGCGGCCGCCTGGATGATCTGCTCCCGGGTCGTGATCGGAGCTGTGGCCGTCGCCTCAGTCATACGTATGTACCATAGCGAACTCTCTCCCCACCGTGTGGGGAGGTGGACCCGGCTCGCGGAGCGAGCCCGGGCCGGAGGGGGGCGCCGGCTAAATCAGGACTTCAGCACCCGACGTGGTTGTTGCACATCGTCGTGACGATGTCGCTGTAGAGGTTGATCAGCTGGCCGCCGGTCGCGATCAGAGCGATGATCACGATCAGTGCCACCAGGGCGAGTATGAGCGCGTACTCGACCATGCCTTGGCCACGCTGCAAACGAAGAATCCTTCCTCTCATCCCTGCGGATCGCCTGCAAGCTTAACCGTCGAGTCGTCCGTGCTGGTCGCCTGCAGAATTGCCCTCTCGACGACGACGCGGACCATCTTCTTCCGCCAGAAGTGGGCGAGGTCGGCGTTGTCCAGGGGCCGGGCCGGTTTCGCGGCGAGCTCGGCGGCGGCGCGGACGGTCTCCTCATCGATCCGCTTGCCCGCCATGTAGTCGCCGGCCGCGGCGACCTCCAGCGGATGTGACGCGACGGCGCTGAGGGCGATGCGGCAGCTGGCGACGACGTCGCCCTCCATCTCGACGGCCACCGCCGCGCCCGCGATAGGAAAGTCGATCGAGCCCCGGCGCCGGAGCTTGACGTAGGCCGAGTGCACGTGCCGCCCCGGCAGGCGGATGCCCGTCACCACTTCGTGGGGCTGCTTGGCCATGTAGGCGATGCCGTCGTCCCGATACAGCGAGGCGACCGGGGCCTCGCGCTCGCCGTCGGGTCCGGCGAGGATCACGGTCGCACCCAGTGCGATCGCCATCGGGGCCGTGTCCGACGACGAGACCGCCCAGCAGCGCGGGCTCGACGGCGCGACCAGGCAGATGTCTCCATCCTTCTTCATGCAGAAGCCGATCGCCTTCCGCCACTCGTAGGTCATGTCGTAGTAGTTGCAGCGCGTGTCGACGCACAGGTTGCCGCCAGCCGTCCCCGCGTTCCGTAGCGGCGGCGACGAGACGAGTCCGGCCGCCTGCGCGTAGCCGCGATGCCGCTCATTGATCGCAGAGCTCGCCGCGATCTCCGCGAGCGTCGCGCCGGCGCCGACGAAGTCCGCCGTCACAGCTCGGTCGAGGAAGTCGAGGCCGATGAGGGCTTCGATTTCGAACTGCCGGCGCTTGAGCTTCGGCAAGAGGTCGGTGCCGCCGGCCACGAACATCGCGCGTGGACCGAGCTCGTGCGCCATGTGCGCCGCTTCGCGCGCCGACCTCGGGCGAAGGTATCTAAATCTCGGAAGGCGTAACAAGCATGTCCTTCGCCGGAGGTTCGACCTTGATGACCGGCGGATAGGGGATCTGCGGAAACGCGCGCGGGCCGTAGCGCGCGGGCTCGCCCTTGTCGCGGCGCCGGATCGCTTCGACGATCTTCTCCGGCGTCACGGGCGTCTCGTCGATCCACACCCCGAGCGCGTCGTGGATGGCGGCGTTGACCGCGGGTATCACCGGGAGGAGCGGACCCTGTCCGGCCTCCTTGGCACCGTACGGTCCCTCCGGATCGAGGGTCTCGACGATGAACGTCTCGAGCTCGGGCATGTCGAGAAACGTCGGTGACTTGTACTCGAGCATCGACGGCCACTTGTGGAGGCCTTTGCGAAACTCCTGCTCCTCCATCAACGCCTCGCCGAGGCCCATGTAGACGCTGCCCTCGACCTGGCCCTCAACGAGGAGCGGGTTGATCGCCCGGCCGACGTCGTGCGCGATCCAGACCTTGTTGACGTGGACCTCGCCGGTCCGGGCGTCGGCGTCGAGGTCGACCACGCAGGCGGAGTAGCTGTAGGCGGGGCTGGGCCCGACGCCGGATCCCTTGTAGGGGCCGGCGATCTTCGGCGGGGTGTAGCTGCCGGCGGTGACGAGAGTGCCGAAGCGCGCTTCGGCGAGCACGCTGGCCTGCTCGAAGCTGACGTCCTCGAACTTCTTGCCGCCGGCCTCCACGGCCTCGACGAGCATCGCGCGCATCTTCTTCGCGGCCTCGAGCGCGGCGTTGCCGGCCATGAACGTCACGCGGGAGGAGTACGAACCCAGGTCGATCGGCGTGGAGTCGGTGTCGGCCGTGACGAGCCGCACGTCCTTGGGCTCCAGGCCGAGCTCCTCGGCGACGATCGCGGCGAGAACCGAGTCGGATCCCTGGCCGATGTCCATGGCGCCGCAGTAGGCGGTGACGCCGCCGCGGTCGACTTTGATCTGCACTTCCGAATGCGGCATGTCGTTCCAGTAGATCGCCGTGCCCGCGCCGGAGAGATAGCTGGAGATGGCAAAGCCCATGCCGTGGCCGGGAGTTCGCTTCCGGCTGCGATAGCCCGAAGCCTCGAGCACCTTCTCGGTGCACTCCTCCAGGCCGCACGAGGTCACCCGCAGCCAGTTGACCGTGCGGCTCATAGGCTGGACGAAGTTCTTGCGCTTCAGCTCGACCGGGTCGATGCCGAGCTCGGCGGCCAGCTTGTCGAGATGGAGCTCGACCGCAAACCGCGGCTGTGGCGTTCCGTGGCCGCGCTTCGGGCCGCACGGCGGCTTGTTGGTGAAGACGCGGCAGCCCTCGAACCTGTACGCCGGCAGGTCGTAGGTGACCGGCTGGAGCGCTCCGGTGTAGAAGGTCGAGGCCACGCCGTACGAGCCGTACGCGCCGCCGTCGAGCGCGCTGCGGAAATGCATCGAGGTGATTCGACCGTCTCTCGTCGCGCCCGTGCGCACCCACATCAGCACCGGATGGCGGCCGCGGTGCGCGTAGAAGACCTCCTCACGCGTGAGCGTGCACTTGACCGGGCGGCCGGTGAGCATCGCCAGCTTGCAGACGATGATCTCGTGCGCGAACGGGTCGGTCTTGCCGCCGAAGCCGCCGCCGTGGGCGGCGCCGATCACGCGAATGCGGTTCATCGGCAGCTCGAGCACCTTCGCGAGCGCGCGATGCACGTAGTGCACGACCTGGGTCGACGACCAGAGCGTGACTCGACCTTCGACGTACGCAGCGATCGCGCTGTGCTGCTCCATCGGCAGGTGCGTGGTGCCCTGGAAGAAGAACACGTCCTCTCTGACGTGGTCGGCCCTGGCGAATCCACCGTCGACGTCGCCGAACTCGAGGGCGACGAGCTTGTGGATGTTGTTGGGACCGCCGTAGTCCTGGATGCGCTCGTCCTTCGCCGGCCGGAGCGCATCCTCGATCGTCATCACCGGCTCGAGGACCTCGTACTCGACCTTGATGGCGTCGCACGCGGCCGCGGCCGTTTCCTCGTCGTCCGCCGCGACGGCGGCGACCGGATCGCCGACGTAGCGAACCTTCTCGTGCTCGAGCGCTCGTTCATCCTGGGTGACGGGGAGGATGCCGAACTTCACGGGCAGGTCGGCGCCGGTGATGACCGCACGCACGCCGGGGATGCGTCGCGCCGCGGAGGTGTCGATCGACAGGACGCGGGCGTGCGGGTGGGGACTGCGCAGGATCTTGCAGTGCAGCGTGCGCGGCAGGACGACGTCGTCGGCGTAGACCGCCTGGCCGGTGACCTTGGCGCCGGCGTCGACCTTCGGCAGCGGCTGGCCGACGACTCTCATCTGATCGACTCCCCCTCTCCCGCATTGCGGGAGAGGCTCAGGGTGAGGGCTGCTTGCTCGACCGCCTGCAGAATCTTCACGTATCCCGTGCACCGGCACAGGTTGCCCGCGAGCGCCTCGCGAATCTCGTCCCGGCTGGGCTTCGGGTTCACCTCGAGCAGCGATCGGGCCGCAAGCAGGATTCCCGGCGTGCAGTAACCGCACTGCGCGGCCCCGAGCTCCGCGAACGCCTGCTGCAGCGGGTGCAGCTCCGACCCGGCGGCCATCCCCTCGATGGTCGTGATCGCACGTCCTTCCACCTGCAGCGGCAGCACCAGGCAGCTGAGCTGGGGCTTGCCGTCGACCAGCACCGTGCACGTTCCGCACTCGCCCAGCTCGCACCCGTGCTTCGTGCCGGTGAGGCCCATGTCCTCGCGCAGGACTTCGAGCAGCGTCTTGTGCACGGGGAGCAGAAGGGGTGTGCGCCGGCCGTTGACGTCGAGCGTGACGACGGTCCGCTCGACCTCTCTTTGAAGCTCTTGCTCCACTAACCCCGGAGCATAGCCCGCAGGGCGGCGGCGCATTCCCAGAGGTCCGCCGCGACCGCGTGGGCCTTGCTGGTCGCCGGCGGGGGGTCGTCAGGGTGGACGAGGATCGCCCTCATGCCTAGCGCCAGCGCGGGCTCCACGTCGTTGACCTCCTTGTTGCCGATCACGACGCACTCCTCGGCCGGCACACCCGCCGCCCTCACCGCGAGCTCGAACACCGCCGGGTGCGGTTTCAGGTGCCCTGCGTCGACCGATGTGACGACGGCGTCGATGTACGGCGCCATGCCCAGGAGCGTGAAGTCGTCCCAGTAGCTCTCGGCGTCGCGCCAGTACGTGTTGCTCGCGATCACGCAGCGCAGGCCCAGCTCGCGGATGGTGGCCAGGAGCTCGACCGCGCCCGGCAGCGGCTGGAACTGCGGGTCGATCGGTATCGCCATCGCCCGCCGGACCTGCATCACCGTCGTGGCGGCGATCGGGACGAGGTGATCGTTCAGGCACATGGTGACCAGGTCGTCGGCGTCGATGCGGATGAGCTCCGGGATCATGACCGTGCCGCCGTTCAGGTCCCGCGACCTGGTTATCAGGTCGACCGCGAGCAGCTCCGCCTTCTCCGCCGGCAGGTCCGGCAAGACAGTGCGCAGGCGCGCGAGCCGGCCCTCGCCGTCGGTGGCGCGCACCGGCCAGGAGTTCGGCCACAGCGTGCCGCCGATGTCGACCAGGGCGGCTCGGATGGGATCCACCGGCCCCCTATCATCCCCTTGTGGTGCGCAAGCGCAGTCGGCAGGAGCCTTCCTGAATGCTTCGCTTCCTGACCGCCGGCGAGTCGCACGGGCCACAGCTGACGGTGATCGTCGAGGGGCTGCCCGCCGGCCTGGAGGTCTCGGAGGAAGACCTCCGCCGGGACCTCGCCCGCCGCCAGGGGGGGCACGGTCGTGGAGGGCGGCAGAAGATCGAGACCGACGTCGCGCGCATCGTCAGCGGCGTGCGCGGCGGCTTCACGATCGGAAGCCCGGTGACGCTGGTGCTCGAGAACAAGGACCACGTCAACTGGACCGCCCAGATGACGGCGTCCAAGGAAGGGTTCGAGCCCAAGCCGGTGACGCGATTGCGGCCTGGCCACGCGGATCTCGCCGGGGCGCTGAAGTACGGACACACGGACATCCGCAACGTGCTCGAGCGCTCGTCCGCGCGCGAGACGGCGACACGTGTCGCCGCCGGCGGCCTGGCGCGGAAGTTGCTCGCCCATTTCGGGATCGAGATCTTCTCGTTCACCCAGTCGATCGGTGCGACCGACATCGGGTTCGACGGCGTCGACCCGAGCACGGTCACGCTCGAGGAGATCGAGGCTTCGCCCGTTCGCTGTCCGGTTCCGGATGCGTCGGCGCGCATGGTCGCCGACATCGACGCCGTCGGCGAGGCGGGGGACACGCTCGGCGGAACGTTCCGTGTGATCGCGCGCGGCGTGCCGCTCGGGCTCGGCAGCTACGTGCACTGGGACCGCAAGCTCGACGGCCGGCTCGCCCAGGCGGTGCTGTCCATCAATGCGATCAAGGGTGTCGAGTTCGGCGCGGGATTCGAAGGCGCCGCGCGGCCCGGGTCCCAGTTCCACGACGAGATCGAGTTCTCCGAAGGCGCGTTCCGGCACCTGACCAATCGCGCCGGCGGGCTGACCGGCGGCGTCACCAACGGCGAGCCGATCGACCTTCGGGTTGCGATCAAGCCGATATCGACGATGAAGAACCCGCTGCCGTCCGTCGACCTCAACACCAAGGAGAAGGTGCCGGCGCACTACGAGCGGAGTGACGTCTGCGTGGTGCCCGCGGCGGGAGTGATCGGCGAGGCGATGGTCGCGATCACGCTGGCGGATGCGTTCCTGGAGAAGTTCGGCGGCGACTCTATGGCCGAGGTCGAGCGCAACTACCGTGGGTACCTGGAGTCGCTGGCTCGCTAGAGAAGGCGTTTTGTGCACATTCGCGTTGAATCCGCCGCGCGAGGCACGCATTTGTGCACAAACGCGAGGCTGAGGCGTCGCTAGCGTGGGCAATGTGAGCAAGGTGATGTCGATGGCCGAGGCTGTCGACAGGTTCGTGCCGGACGGATCGAGGGTCGCAATGGGCACCTGCCTCGAGCCGCTGATCCCCTTCGCCGCGGGTCACGAGATCATCCGGCGCGGGCGCCGCGACCTCGAGCTGGTGGGGCCGATATCGGACGCGCTCTTCGACCAGCTGATCGGGGCCGGCTGCGTGCGGCGCATCACCGCCGCGTGGGTGGGCAACGTGTCCGAGGGCCTCGGCCACTGCTACCGCCGTGCCGCGGAGCAGGGCGTGCCCCGCTCGATCGAGATCCACGACCACAGCAACTTCTCGATCTCGATGGCGCTGTGGGCCGCGGCCTGGAACGTCCCCTGGCTGCCCGCGCGCACCCTGCTCGGCAGCGACATCCTCCGCACGAATCCCGACCTCGAGGTGGTGGACGGCCTGGTGCGGGTCAAGGCGGTGCAGCCCGACGTCGCGATCGTTCACGTCCAGCGATGCGACGCCGCCGGGCGCGCGCACGCCTGGGGCCCGCTCGGCATCGTCGAGGAGGCGGGCCTGGCGGCGCGAGCGGTGATCGTGACCTGCGAGGAGCTCGTCGATGACTCCGTGATCCTCAGCGACCCGAACCGAATCCTGTTTCCGGAAACCAGGGTCGTGGCGGTCGTGCACGAGCCGGGCGGCGCTCATCCCTCGCCCGTGCAGGGATTCTTCAAGCGCGACCACGCGTTCTATCGCGAGTACGCCGAGCAATCGCGCACGCGCGAGGGCTTCGAGGAATGGCTGAAGCGATGGGTGTTCGACGTGCCCGACCGCGCGAGCTATCTCGAGCGCGTCGCCGTCGATGAGCTGCGCATCAAGGGCACGCGTATGTCGGCGCCGGTGAACTACGCCGATGCCTGACTACACGAGCCAGGAGTTGATGGTGGCGGTCGCCTCGCGCGAGATCCACGACGGCGACCTCGTGTTCGTGGGCATGCGCCTGCCGATCCTCGCCTACGCCGTGGCGCGCAGCACTCATGCGCCCGGCGCGCGTGGGCTGTTCGAGGTCGGTCTGATGCGCGACCAGGCCGCCGCCGCATATCTCGGCACCATGGGCGACCCGCCGAACGTGAACGGCGCGCTGTGGGCGACGCGCATGTCGAACGTCATGGCCCTGATGGCGCAGGGCCGCGTCGACCTCGGCTTCATCGGCGGGGCGGAGGTCGATCGCTTCGGCAACCTCAACACCTCGTATGTCGGGACGCCGGAGCGGCCGGCCGTCAAGCTTCCGGGAAGCGGGGGAGGGGCGGACATCGCGATCCTCAGCCGGCGCTGGGTGACGCTCATGACCCACGAGCGGCGGCGCCTCGTCGAGCGTGTGTCCTTCGTGACCTCGCCCGGTCACGGCGATGGCACGGCGGGCTGGCGGCAGCGCAACGGTTTGGTGGGAGGCGGGCCGGCCGCGATCATCACGACCCTGTGCGTGTTTCGGTTCCCCCTGGGAGGCGGCGAGGCCTATGTCGACTCGGTGCATCCCGGGCACACCATCGCCGAGGTCCGGGAGCACACGGGCTGGGCCGTCCAGGTCTCGCCCGAGGTGGTCGAAACGCCGCCGCCGACCGCGGCCGAGCTGGCCGAGATCCGCAAGCGCTCGCTGTAACGGGGTCCCCGTGAAATCGGAGATTTCGGGGGGTGGTTTACACAAGGCTGACGAGACCAGCACGACCGTCTGACATGCGTTCCGCATCGTGAGCTCCGGCTGATCGAGCCGAAACACGAAAGGAGTGAGAGTCAGATGAACCCGTTCGCAGCCGTTGCCGTCAAGGTCGTGGGAGGTGGCGCCGCCGCCGCCCTGTTGAGTCTTGGGATGGCCGGCACGCTGGCGCAGGCCGCGCCGTCGCCGAACCTGTCCGTCAGCGCGCCGTCGAAGTCGGACCGGCACGCCGATCGCAAGCTCGTGCGCCAGGCCGTGCTCGAAGCTGAGGCCGACGTCCTGGGCATTCCCAAGGGCACGCTGATCGCCGACCTGAAGAAGGGCCAGAAGGTCTCGGACCTCGCCAAGGACAAGGGCATGGACAAGGCCCAGTTCGCGGCCAGGCTGGCGGCCGACCTCAGGCCGCGGCTCGAGCAGCTCGTCGATCACAAGCAGATCACGCAGGCGCAGGCCGACCGGATCCTCGACCGGATCGCGAACGGTTACGTGCCGTTCTGGAACGGCATCCACCGCAAGAAGGCCTAGCTCTACCGGACGAGGCGGTTGCGGACCTTGTTCGCGACGGCGACCTGCTTCCACTTGCGACGCTCGTCGGCGCGCAGACGAGCGTCGCCTCGCGCCGCGATCGCCCGCAGCTCGCGCTGCAGCTTGCGGTAGCTCTCCAAGCGGGCGGCGTCGAGCAAACCCTCGACGATCGCCGCCTTGACGGCGCAGCCGGGCTCGCTCTGGTGCTCGCAGTTGCCGAACCGGCAGCTCAGCGCCAGAGACTCGACGTCGTCGAAGACGCTCCCGAGCGCGTCATCTCCTTCCCACAGCTGCGCCTCGCGCAGCCCGGGCGTGTCGATGATCAGGCCGCCGCCGGGCAGCTCGAAGAGCTCGCGGTGCGAGGTCATGTGCCGGCCTTCGCCGGAGCGGTGAACCGCGCGTGTGCGCATCAGCTCCTGGCCGAGCAAGCGATTGATCAGCGTGGACTTGCCCGCGCCCGAGGGCCCGAGCAGCACGCCGGTGCGCGCAGGGCGGAGCCTGCCCGCTATCGCCTCCACGCCTTCCCCGGTCACGCCGCTGGTGACCAAAACGGGCGTGCCCGCGGAGACAGCTTCGAGCTCGGCGCGAAGTTCATCGACGGACGCGGCGATGTCGGCCTTCGTCAAGAGGACGACGGGAGACGCGCCGCTCTGCCACGCCATCGTGAGGTAGCGCTCGATGCGCCTCGCGTTTACGTCCTGCGCGGCGGCCACGACAAAGGCGACGTCGACGTTGGCCGCCAGCACCTGCTCGCGCGACTGCTCACCCGCGACCTTCCTCGCGAACGCGGTGCGCCGCTCGGCGACTCCCACGATGACGGACTTGGGCGAGCGATAGGAGAGCGCGACCCAGTCGCCGACCGCCGGCCGCATCTGCCGCCCGGCGACGGCGCGCAGGGACTCCACGCCATCGCGGACCACGTACTCGGCGCCGTGGTCCGCGACCACGCGCGCAGGCACGGCGTCCTCGCCCAGCTGTGGCAGGCGCTGTTCGAACCATCTGTCCCAGCCCAACGAATCGAGCTGGGGGTCGTCTCGCAGGGGCAACGCAAATTCCTCCGGGGGGAACACGAGGTCGACGGAACGTTCCGCCCCGGAAGGTGGCTGTTTTAGAGCGCGCCCTCGGAGGCGGTCGACGGCCACGGCATGATGCAAAGGTTCACCATCAGACGCACCTCCTTGTTTGTGATCGGTGGAGCTTACTACAGGCCGGGCGCTCTGTATCAGCGACCTTCGAATGTCGCTTTGCGCTTTTCGCTGAACGCCTTGATGCCTTCGTCCGCGTCCTCGCTGACGAAGACGCGGCCGATCGCCTCGCGCTCGAGCGCGAGGCCGAGGTCGATCGGCCCGCCATAACCGAGCGTGGCGGCAACCTTCGCGTGGCCGATGGCCACGCTCGGGCCTTCGCCCAGCTTGGCCGCGTATTCGATGGCGCCGGCGCGGCACGAGGCCGCGTCAGGGAAGAGCCGATCGACGAGCCCTGCCTCCATGGCCTGCGCGGGCTGCAGGGTGGTCGCGTTGGCGATGAAGTCGATCGCCCTGGCCAGGCCGATGCGCCGCGGCAGGCGCTGCGTGCCGCCCGAACCTGGAAACAGGCCCAGGTTCACCTCCGGCAGGCCGATCTGATAAGAGCCTTCGGCGGCGAAGCGGAGATCGCAAGCCAGCGCGAGCTCGAAGCCGCCGCCGAGGCAGTGGCCGCTGATGGCCGCGATGAAGACCAGCGGCGAGCTCTCCATCTTTCGGAACGCTTCGTGGGCGAGAAGCGCGGTCATGAAACGCTGCCGCGCGGTGCCCGCAGCGAACTGGCCCACGTCAGCCCCGGCGGAGAAGAACTTCTCCGACGCGCTGGTCACGACGACGTTGCGCACGTCGCCGTCCGCGCGCGCGTCGTCGATCGCACTCGCGAACTCGCGCAGGAACGCGTAGTCGTAGCTGTTCGCGGGCGGCCGGTCGAGCACGATGACCCCGACCCTGCCTTCCCTCTCGAGTCGTACGCTCACTCGATAATTATCGGAGCAAGAGAGAATCAACAAGGGGTGACTGAATGGCGACGATGATCATCGAAAGCGAGCGGACCAAGGCCGCGTCCGGCCAGACGTACGAGGTCCGCAACCCGGCGACCGGTGAGGTCGTCGACGAGGTGCCCGCGGGCGGTCCCGCGGACGTGGATCGCGCGGCGCAGGCCGCGGCCAAGGCCTTCGCCACGTGGTCGAAGATGCCGCACAACAAGCGGGCCGAGATCCTCCACAAGGCTGCGCATCACATGCTCGGCAAGGTCGAGGAGATCGCTCCCATCCTGACCAAGGAGCAGGGCAAGACCCTACTCGAGTCGCGCATCGAGGCACAGCGCTTCGGCGAGAACATCGCGTGGTTCGCCGACCTGGCGGACAAGATCCACGGCGAGCACGTCGCGCTGCCCGACACCACGACCTACGGACTGGTCGTGCGCCGGCCGATCGGAGTGTGCGGCGCCATCGTGCCGTGGAACTTCCCGCTGACGCTCGCGGCCAACAAGGTCGCGCCCGCGATCGCCGCGGGCAACACAGTCGTGCTCAAGCCCGCGAGCACGACACCCCTCGCGACCCTCGCGTGCATCGAGGCGCTCATCGAAGGCGGCCTTCCCGAGGGCGTGGTCAACGTCGTGCTCGGGCAGGCGACGGGTGACGCGATCGTCGCCCATCCGCTCATCCGCAAGATCGCCCTCACCGGTTCGACGCCGACCGGGCGCAAGGTCATGGCCCGCGCGGCGGAACAGCTGAAGAAGGTGACGCTCGAGCTGGGTGGCAGCGACCCCTGCATCGTGCTCGACGACGCCGACCTCGACGCGGCGGCGCGCGCGATCTCGGTCGGCCGGTTCTTCAACTGTGGCCAGGCGTGCCTGGCGGTGAAGCGGCTCTACGTCCAGGAGGGCGCGTACGACGCGCTGATGGAGAAGCTGGTCGCCCGTGCGTCCAAGCTCAAGCCGGGCAACGGTCTCGACAAGGACAGCCGGATGGGGCCGATGCACACCGAGACGCAGCGCGCGGAGGTGGAGGCGCAGGTCAAGGACGCGATCGACAAGGGGGCGAAGGCCGTCTATGGCGGCGGCCGGCCCAAGGGTGACGCCTACGAGAAGGGCTGGTTCATCGAGCCGACGATCCTAGAGAACGTTCCGGAGGGTGCCCGGATGTGGACCGAGGAAGTGTTCGGTCCCGCCCTGCCGGTGAGGAAGATCAAAGACCTCGACGAAGGCCTGCGGCTGGCCAACGATTCGCAGTACGGGCTCGGCTCGTCGATCTGGACCGCCAGCATGGCCGCCGCGCGCCGCGCCGTGGACGAGATCGATGCGGGCTACACATGGGTCAACGCCCTGCAGATCGCGCACGACGAGCTGCCGTTCGGAGGCACCAAGCAGTCCGGCTTCGGCAAGGAGCACGGCGTGGAGGCCTACCGGCACTACACGGAAGAGAAGTCGGTGGTGTACGGCGGGGTGTAGCCACAGCCCAGAGCGCACGTTTGCGCACAAAAATCGCGACAAGCGAGCCGAACAACCCGCGTTTGCACACAAAAAGAAAGGCCCTCCCGCGGTGGGAGGGCCTTGCGTTTTCTGGCGGTTACGCGGTCCGGCCGTTGAGCCGGTCCCAGCGACCCTGGCACTCGACGCAGCGAGTGGCCGCCGGCTGGTACTTCAGCCGCTCGGTGGGGATGCGGTGACCGCAATCCTCGCAGAGGCCGTACGCACCTTCCTTCACGCGCTCGAGCGCGCGCTCCACCTGCGCCCGGTTCTCGTCGAGCAGGTGGACGAGGATGTCGGTGGTCTCCCGGTCCGAAAGGGCCTGGGCGAGGTCGACGTCCTCAGGAATCGAGGCGATGACTCCGCCGACGCTGTCCGCCAGCGGCTTGTGTCCGTCCTCGCCGAAGTGCAGCACCAGATGGTCCAGCTGTCTCTTGCTGGCCTCCAGCTTTGCCCCCGGCTCGTCGTCAGGTCTCTTGCGTGATCCCATGGAAATTCCCCCCTTTGCCGTTAATACCGCGCGAGGCTACGTTGCGATTCTTGGAGACAGAACGTCCGCCCCTACCGGCATACTCGGGTCCGACAAAATGACCCCGCGGTTGCGATTCATCGCGATTTTCCCCCTGCTTGCCGTTCTCGCAGCCTGTCAGGTCGGGCCGCAACAGCCCCGACCGGCCCCTAGTGTCAGACAGATCGGGTCAGATCTCAAGTGCCAATCTGGCGACCACGGCTACGAGGACCAGGTGGGTTGGGGCTTCTGCTACCCGGGCACGTGGCAGTACACGCTGAGGAGCCAGTCGAACCAGGTTCCGATCCCCGAGCTCGACCTGATCTTCGACATCACGAACGTCCCGAGCGTGAACGGCAGCCCGCTTCCGGCGTGCCCGTCGGGCGAGCCTTCGCCGGCTCCTGGCGCCACGCCGAGGTGCGACGCCCATGCCGGCGAGTTCGGGGTCATGATCGTGTCGACCTACTCGCGCGGCGGCGCGCCCAACCTGGCGGCCTGGGTGCAGGCGAACATGAACCCGGTTCCCGACCTCCAGCCGACCGACTGGGGGAACGCCGTCGAAGCGGCTCAGCTGCCCGACGGGCGGCGCATCGCGCTGACCCCGCAGCAGGTGGTCATCCTGGCCCTGCACCCGGGCAACCTCGACCTGGAAAGCGCGATCTCCGCACGCCTCGACACCTGGAAGTTCATCGTCTGAAACCGAGCCGCCTCCCTCCCGCAGCGGAAGGGAGACGGAGGGTGAGAGGACTTCGGGTCGCTAGCTCGGGCGGCGGAACAGGCTCGCCATCTTCATCGCGAGCCCCATGTCGCCTTTGATCTTGAGCTTGCCCTGCATGAAGGCGGCCGTGCCGTCGAGCTGGCCCAGCGAGATCTTCACGTAGTCGGCGGCATCGGCGAGGAGCGTCAGCTGCGCGGGCTCGGGTGCGTCGCCCTGCCCGGACTCGGCCTTGCCGTCGTGAATCCTGACCCACCACTTGCCGCCCTGCTCGCCGGAGAGGTCGAACTGGATCATGGCCTTGGTGGTGCCGGCCTTTTCGGCCACCAGCGCATTGGGCATCTGGTCGAAGATCTCTTGAGGGGACACCTGAACGTCGGACATCGGTTCCTCCTACGTGGCGTGGCCCGCAGCTTGCGAGCCGGGCCCTAAGCACCCATCTTAGTGAGACCGCGAGAATGCGGTTTGTGCAGCCGGGCGTGAGCGAGCTGACGGAGATGGCGGAAGGCGTCTTCGAGCTGCGCCTGCCGATTCCCTTCGAGGACGGTCTCGTCAACGTCTTCCTCTTCGTCGATGGAGGCGACGTCGACCTGCTCGACTGCGGCATGAACTCTGCCGACTCGCTGGAGGCGATCCACTCTGCGCTGGCGGAGCTTGGCGGAAAGCGGCTGCGCAAGCTCGTGGTCACTCACATCCATCCCGATCACTACGGCGCGGCCGGCGTGCTCGCGGGTCCGGGCAAGGCGGACCTCTACCTGCACCGGCTGGAGGTGCCGCTGGTGCATCCGCGTTACGTCGAGCTCGAGCAGCTGGTCATCGAGGTGCGCCGCTACCTGCTCGTCAACGGTGTGCCGCCCGAGGAGGCGGAGGTGCTGAGCAACTCGCAGCGCGCGCTCAGCCAGGTCGTGGCGCCCGCTGAGCCGGCGGTGCAGCTCGACGGCGCGGAGACGCTGCGCCTCGGTCCCCTGGCTCTGCGCGTCGAGTGGACTCCGGGCCACTCGCCCGGTCACATCTGCCTCTACTCGCACGCGAGCGGGCTTCTGTTCGCCGGCGACCACATGCTGCCCGAGCTCTCGCCGAACATCGGCCTGCACCCGCAAAGCACGCCGGACCCGCTGCACGAGTACCTCGACGGGTTGAAGCGGATGGCCGCTTACCGGCCGCGCTTGATCCTGCCCAGCCATGGGCGGCCGTTCAGCGACGCGGAAGGCCGTGTCGAGATCCTGGTCGCGCACCACCGGCGGCGGATGGAGCGCGTCACGGCGATCGTCGGCGACGGCGAGCTCACGGCCTGGGACGTGGCGCTGCAGCTCTGGGGGCCGCGCCAGAACCTGTACGAGAAGCGGCTGGCTCTCCAGGAGGGCCTGGCGCACCTCCAGGCGCTGGCGGTGGACGGCGTGCTGGAAAAGCTCGCGGAGCCGGGTTCGGTGAGGTGGCGGCGGGCTCCTTAACAACCAGGGTTGTCTCCCCAGACGCCGGGGCTTAAGTTCATCCCCGGTGCGCAGGTTCGGCGGGGGCGGGACGACAGCACCGGGGGTGGGGGGCGGGCCCGAGCGGAGGCTCAGCTCCGAGAGGTCGCCTAGCGCTCCCGCGACGACGACATGGCGGTTTTGATGCCCAGGGGCATGATCTCGGCGGGATAGCAGCCGACGCCCACCACGCCCGGCCCCGCGTGCGCGCCGACGACCGGGCCGAGCGGCTGGATCATGAGCGTCTCCGCGATCGGCTCCAGCTCGCGGCCCACCCGCTCGGCGTCGGCGTCCGCTCCCGCGTGGCCGACGATCGCGCAGATCCCACCGCCCTGGTCGACCGCGCGTGCCAGGTCGACCACGCGGCTCAGCGCCCGCTCGAACGTCCGCACGCGCTCCAGCGGCGTCACCAGGCCGTCGCGGATGCACAGCACGGGCTTCACCTGCAGCACCGACCCCAGCAGCGCGCTCGCGCGGCCGATGCGGCCGCCCCGGCGCAGGAACTCCAGGGTGGCGACCGAGAAGTACGTGTGCACCGAGGTGCGCATCGACTCGACCCTGTCGACGATGGTCTCGGCGTCCGCGCCGCGGCTGGAGAGGGTGACCGCCGCGAGCGTCACGAGTCCCAGAGACATCGACACCACGTGGGAGTCGATGACGTGCACGCGCGAGGGGTCGGTCATCTCCGCGCCCTGCTTCGCCGAGTCGAAGGTGCCGCTCAGCTTCTCGGAGATGTGGATGGAGACCACCGCGTCGTGATCCGCCAGCAGCCTGGAGTAGACCTGGGCGAATTGACCGGGAGACGGCTGCGACGTGGTTGGATGCGTCGTCGCGCCGGGCAGTCGCCGGTAGAACTCCGAAGGCGTGATGTCGACTCCGTCGAGCAGCGCCTGGCCGTCGAAGTTGAGAGTCAGCGGGACGATCGTGATCGAGCGCGAGGAGGCGAGCGCCGACGGCAGGTCGCAGGTCGAGTCCGAGACGATCGCGACCTGCGCCCCGCTCACTGGTTGGGCAGTTCGTCCGGCCGCTGGTCCGTCTCACGGCGGCGGTGCCGGTTCCTGAAGAAGCGGTTCTCGAGCGGGCGGATGGCGATGAGAGTGATCATCACGACGGCAGCGGTGAAGATCGCGATCGAGTAGTAGCCGAAGCCGACCGCCATGCCCAGCGATGCCACGACCCAGATCGAGGCTGCGGTCGTGAGGCCGCGGACGTACTCGCCCTGGCGCAGAATGGAGCCGGCGCCGAGAAAGCCCACACCGGTCACGATCTGCGCGGCGACGCGGGTGGGGTCGACCGCCTTGCCGAAGACCGGCTCGAAGCCCAAGGCGGTGAACATGCACGAGCCGACGCCGATGAGCGCCATGGTGCGCATGCCCGCCGGGTGCCCGTGATACTCGCGCTCTGTTCCAAGTGCAAGGCCAAGCGCGAGCGCAATGAGTATGCGTATGCCGAGATCGACGTCGCCAGTTAGCGGCGTGTTACGTGCGCCTAGCCGCGGCCGCGTCGGCCGCCGGGCTCGTCTTTGGTGCCGGGCTCGTCGGGGAGCTCGGGGAGGTCGAGGCTGTTCACGAAGTCACGGAACACCGCGAGCCGCTCGTCGTCGACCTGGATCTCGCCCTTTTCCTTCTCGTCCGCGTCCTCGACGTCGGGGATGATGCCGGCCGAGTCCATGACCTCTTCGGCCACGAAGATGGGGCACTCCGCGCGCACCGCCAGCGCGATCGCATCCGAGGGCCGGGCGTCGAAGTCCAGGTCGCGCCCGTCCTGCTTGACGTACAGCCGGGCGTAGAAGACCTGGTCCGCGAGCCGGGTCACCACGATCCGCTTGATGCTGACGCCGAGGTCGCCGAACGCGTTGGCCATGAGGTCATGCGTCAGCGGCCGCCCCACCGAGTTGCCCGAGATCTTGGCCGCGATCGCCTGGGCCTCGAACGACCCGATCCAGATCGGAAGGTAGCGGTCGGCCTCCTTCTCTTTGAGGATGACCAGGTGCTGCGCCGTCGGCATGTGGATGCGAATGCTGTCGACGGATACCTCGATGAGGTTCTTCATCCTCAAGGCCATTCTACCTATCGGTTCTGGGGATTCCCTCGTTCAAACGAGGCACCCCGACGACCTTTACAAAGGGCCCTCCACCGGCCTTCCTAGAATTCGGACGTGGCCAAGGGAAGGCGGGGGAGAGTCATCCTGATCGATGCCCACAGCCTCATCTACCGGGCGTTCTTCGCCCTCCCCCCGATGAGCACGTCGGACGGCCAGGTGACCAACGCGGTCTACGGCTTCACGTCGATGCTGGCGATCGTCCTCGCCTCGCGGCCGGAGTTCGCGGTAGCGGCCTTCGACGTAGGCGCGCCCACGTGGCGGAGCAAGGAGTACGAGGAGTACAAGGCCGGACGCCGGGCGATGCCCGACGACCTGCGCCCGCAGATCGAGAAGGTACGCGACGTGCTCACGTCGTTCACGATCCCCATCCACGGCGTGCCGGGCTACGAGGCCGACGACGTCATCGGCACGTTCGCGCGGATCTGCGAGGAGCGCGGCCATCCCGTGACGATCGTCTCGGGTGACCTCGACTGCCTTCAGCTGGTGTCGGACTCGGTCGAGGCCCTCGTTCCGCGCCGCGGCATCACCGACACCTTCGTCTACGGCCCCGACCAGGTGCGCCAGCGCTACGGGTTCGAGCCGCACCAGCTGATCGACTTCAAGGCGCTCCGCGGCGACACGTCGGACAACATCCCAGGCGTGCCGGGCGTCGGGGACAAGACCGCCGCCACGCTCGTCCAGAAATACGGCAGCGTCGAAAGCATCCTCGAGCACGTCGACGAGATGCCAGAAGGCCGGCTGAAGACGTCGCTGAAGGCGAACGCCGATCGCGTGCGCCTCGGCAAACGCATGGTCACGATCGTTCGCGACGTGCCCGTCGAGCTCGACCTCGAGAAGGCGAGATGGACGCGCTACGACTACGAGCGGACGCGCGAGGTCTTCGACCGGCTCGAGTTCCGCCAGCTGCTGAGCCGCTTCCCACCGCCCGACCAGGTGCCGGTGCAGCCGAGCCTGCTCTTCGAGCCCGCGCCTCGGCCTGCGGGCCTGAAGATCGTCGATGATCCCGTCGAGGCCGCGAGCCTGCTCGACGGCTCCGACCACGTGGGCGTGTTCCTGTTCACCGACGGTTCCGGACGCTCGGCGAGGGTGCTCGGACTCGGCGTGTCGAATGGACGCAGCACGTTCTACGCGTCGAGCGCGGCCGCGATGGACGCGGTCGCGACCACGCTGGCCGACCGCACCGTCAGCGGCCACGACGCGAAGGAGAGCGAGCTCGCGATGCGTTCGCTCGGCGGCGGCAAGAGGTCCTGGGACTTCAGCACGTTCCTGGCGGCCTACCTGCTCGGCGCGGGCTCTCGGGATCCGCGCCTGGAGGACCTCGCGCGCGAGTTCCTCGAGATGAACCTCGTGAGCAGCGAGCAGCTGCTGGGGACGGGCCGCGCCGCGCGCAAGCCGCCGGCGGTCGCGGTCGAAGAGGCCGCGGAGTTTGCGGCTCGCCGCGCGGAGGCGATCCTCAACCTGAGGCCCCGCCTCGAGGCGGAGATGCGCAACCTCGGAGTCGACTACCTCTTCCACGAGATCGAGCTGCCGCTGGCGGGCGTGCTCGCGGACATGGAGTCAGAAGGCGTCGCCATCGACGTCCCGTACCTCAAGGACATGCAGGACGAGCTCGGCGCCCAGCTTGCCGCGATCGAGAAAGAGGTGGCCGAGGTCGCAGGACAGACCTTCAACCTCAATGCGCCGCAGCAGCTGGCCAAGGTGCTGTTCGAGGACCTTCGGCTGCCGGTCGGCAAGCGCACGAAGACGGGCTACTCGACGGACGCGGACACCCTCGAATCGCTGCGCGAGAAGCATCCGATCATCGGCCTGATCCTCGAGCACCGCCAGCTTTCGAAGCTGAAGTCGACGTACGTGGATGCGCTGCCGCAGCTGGTCGACCCCCTGACCGGCCGCGTGCACACGTCGTTCGGCCAGGCGAGCACGGCCACGGGACGCCTCGCCTCGTCCAACCCGAACCTCATGAACATCCCCATCCGGACCGAGCTGGGCCAGCGCATCCGGCGCGCGTTCAAGGCCAGCAGGCCGGGCCACGTGCTGATCTCCGCCGACTACTCGCAGATCGAGCTGCGCATCGCCGCGCACCTGAGCGGCGACCCGAAGATGCTCGCCGCCTTCGCCGCGGGGCAGGACATTCACACGGCCACCGCGGCGGCCGTGTTCAAGGTGCCCATCGAGCAGGTCGATCCCAACCAGCGCCGCCTGGCCAAGGTCGCCAACTTCGGTTCGATCTACGGCCAGGGCGAGTACGGGCTCTCGCAGCAGCTCGGCATCACGGGCGACGTCGCGCGCGACTTCCTGACCCAGTACTGGTCCACCTATTCCAAGCTGCGCGAGTACCTCGACGACGTGCGGCAGAAGGCGCGAGAGGAAGGCTTCGTCGTCAGCGCGACGGGACGTCGGCGCAACATCCCCGACCTCCGATCGCCGAATTTCCAGCTGCGCAGCGCGGCTGAGCGCATGGCGATCAACTTCCCGATGCAGTCGCTGGCGGCGGACATCATCAAGATCGCGATGGTGCGGCTGCACCGGGAGTTCGAAGCCGACCACGTCGAGGGTCGAATGCTGCTGCAGGTGCACGACGAGCTTCTCTTCGAGGTGCCCGAGGGCGAGGTCGACCGCTTCGCGGAGACGGTGCCGCGGATCATGACCGGCGCGTACGAGCTCGAGACCGGCATCGAGGTGGAAGCGAAAGTCGGTCCGAACTGGGCCGACATGAAAAAGCTCGCGGTGGTCCGGGCGTAGTTGCCTGAGCTCCCGGAGGTCGAAACCATCGCGGCCGACCTCCGGCCGCACCTGGTCGGCCGGACGATCCTGCGCTGCGAGCTTCGCTTTCCGGCGATCGTCCGCCACCCGGAGCCCGAACAGTTCGTCGACCTCGTCGCCGGCCTGCGCATCGAATCGGTGAAGCGCCGCGGCAAGTACATCCTCATCGGGCTGGATCAGGACCGAGTGCTGGTCGTGCACCTCGGCATGACCGGCCAGCTGCGCATCGTCGATCCCACGACCCCCGTCGCCGGCCACACGCACGCGATCTTCGATCTCGACACGTCTGAGGGGGGACTCCCCCCTCAGGGCGACGCGCCCGGCAAGGCCGGCTCGCGCCGCACCCCCTTGGGCAAACAGCTGCGCTACCGCGACCCCCGCCGCTTCGGCCGCATCCTCCTCGGCACGGAGGCCGACCTGCTGCTCGCGCGCGTCATGCCGCACCTCGGACCAGAGCCCATCGATCCGGACTTCAGCGCCGACGCCCTCTACGCCGCCCTGCGCCGGCGCAAAGCTCCATTGAAGGCCGTGCTGCTCGACCAGAAGGCGCTCGCCGGCGTCGGCAACATCTACGCCGACGAGTCTCTGTACCGGGCGCGCCTGCGCCCCGATCGAGTGGCCCAGCGCATCAGCCGCGCCTCGGCCGCGCGCCTGCGCGACGCGCTCCGCGAATCCCTCGAGCTGGCGATCCGCAACCGTGGCAGCTCGGTGGACTCGTATCGGGATGCCTGGGGCGAGCGCGGCGGCCAGCAGGAGGTGCTGCAGGTGTACGGCCGGGCCGGAGAGCCGTGCTTCACGTGCGGGCGGCCCCTGGCCTCGATGCGGATCGCCGGCCGCACGACCGTTTTCTGCCGCCATTGCCAGCGCTGAGAGAACTATTACCGCGACTCGTCGCCATTGCGGTGCTGGTGGCGGCCTTCATGTTCCTCACCATCGCCGTCTCCCTCGGCTGGCTCTCCACCCCCGACCACGACGTCCTCGACTACATGGCGGGCATCTGGCAGGAGCCGCTGCACCCGCTGTTCCAGGCCGTCGCCGAGCTCGGAGGCCTGGAGGTGACCACGCTTCTGGTGGCGGGGCTGGTCGGATTCCTCCTCTGGCGCGGATACGGCGCCGACGCCTGGGTTGGCCTCGCCTTCGTCGCGGTCCAGGTGTTCGAGATCTTCTACAAGCTGAACCTCTATCACCCGCAGCCGCCCGCCACGGTCGCGCACACGGACGGGCCGAGCCTGACGATGCTCTTCGAGCCTTCGACCGGCGCCGGTAACAGCTTTCCGAGCGGGCACATGGTCCGCGCCGTCTTCGTCTACGGGGTCCTCGCCTTCGTGATCCGCCGCCTCGCGCCGTGGCCGTGGGCTCGTGCCCTTGCCCTGCCCGCCGCCGTTGTCATCATCGTGGCCCTCGCCTTCGACCGGCTGTACCTGGACGTGCACTGGGAGTCGGACGTCCTGGGAGGGTTTCTGCTCGGCGCTATCGCGATGGTCAGCGCGACGGTCTGGCTGGACAGGCCCCGTCGCGCCGAGAATTAGGGGGTGACGGATGCAGACGACCGGCCGATCCTCATCATGGTCACGGCGCGCGGCCGCGACGACGCGGAACGGCTCGGCGAGGCGCTCGTCGTCGATCACCTGGCCGGCAGCTGCTCGGTCGTGCCGACGGTCCATTCCTTCTATTACTCCGACGGCCTGCTGCAGCGCGAGCACGAGGCGCTGCTGCTGGTCAGGACGCTGGAGTCGAAGCGCGCGGCCGTGATGCAGCACCTGCAGGAGCACCACTCCTACGTGCGGCCGGAGATCATCGAGCTCCAAGTCGCGGGCGGCTCGGGGCAGTACCTCGACTGGCTGGCCGAGCAGGTCGTGAAGCCCGGCTCCAACCGTTAAGTCGACACTTAGACTGCGACTGCGATGGCCACTGTCATAGACGAGCCGACCGAGGGCGAACCCGTCAAGCCGCCGGGGCGGAAGGCCCGCGCCCGCCGGCGGGCCGCCGCCATCGCCGAGGCGGCGGTGACCATCCCGGTGGCGGAGGAGCTTCGCCAGGCGCTCGCCGAGCAGTCCTCGATCGTCGCCGCGGTCCGGCGCCACCGCGACCGCCGGCAGGCCGAGAGGCGCGCCGCCGAGGAAGAGCGGCCCGTTCCGGAGCCGGCGGCGGCGACCGCGCCGGCCGATGGCACGCCCGTCATAGCGGAGCCGGCGCCTCGCGAGCTCGACGGATTCCACGACCTCCTCGGCCAGGCCGTGGGCCTGCGGATCGACTCGGTGACGCGGACCTTCGACACGGGCGAGATGAAGGTCGCCGCATTGCGCGACGTCTCGCTCGAGATCGTTCCCGGTGAGTTCGTGTCCGTGGTCGGCCCCTCGGGCTGCGGCAAGACGACCCTGCTGTCGATGATGGGCGGCCTCGACCGGCCGACGTCCGGGCGCGTGTTCGCCGCCGGCCTGCCCCTCGACGAGCTCAGCGACGACGCGCTGGCCGACTACCGGCTCCAGCGCGTGGCGACGATCTTCCAGACCTTCAACCTGATCGGCGCGATGTCGGTCGAGGAGAACGTCAGCCTGCCCCTGGTGCTCGCCGGCCTGCCGTTTGAGGAGCGGCGGGAGCGCGCGCACCACCTGCTCGAGCTGGTCGGCCTTGAAGGCAAGGCGAAGGTGCGCGCCGGCCGCCTGTCCGGCGGCGAGCAGCAGAAGGTCGCGATCGCGCGCGCGCTCGCCAACCGGCCGGGGCTGATCCTTGCGGACGAGCCCACCGGCAGCCTCGATTCCGCGTCCGGCGCGCGCATCCTCGAGCTGTTGAAGGACCTCAACCACCGGGGCGCGACGATCGTCCTCGTCACCCACGACCCGGAGGTCGCGCGCCACTCCAACCGCGCCGTGCGCATGATCGACGGCCGCGCGATCGAGCTCGGCGCGGGCAGCAAGAACGTCCGCAACCAGGATCCGGTCATGCCCCCCGCGCGCCTGCACTGGCGGGACACGCTGCGTCTCGGTTTTCTCAGCGCCGGACGCAGGCCGCTGCGCACCTTCCTGACCACGACCGGCGTCGCGATCGGCATCGCGGCCATGAGCCTCATCGTCGCGCTGTCCGGGGGCCTCGACCACGCGCTCTCGTCGCCGGGCCTGTCGGCGAACCGGCTCGACGAGGTCACCGTGCGCCCGGCGGCCTCGAGCGGTCCGATGTTCGATGCAGCGACCATGGCGACCGTCGCCGGCCTCGCGCACGTCCAGGCCGCATGGGGTGACGTCGAGCTAACGGGCGGGTTCAGCGCGGGTTCATCGCCCGCGATCCTGCGCGCCGACCGGCTGGTCGCCTTCGCGCCGCGCGCGCGCTGGTCGGAGCCGCCCACGCTGCTCGCCGGAGCAATGCCGAGCAGCGACTACGCGAACCAGGTGGTGCTCAGCAGCAGCGAGGCTTCGGCTCTCGGCTTTGCCGGCGCGGCGGACGCGGTCGGAAAGACGGTGACGTTCACCGTGGCCGCGACGAAGCCGGCGACCATCACGCTGATCGTGGTCGGCGTGGTGTCGGACGTCGCGATGCCGCCCGGCGTATCCGGCGGTCTCGCGCCCTACGGGCTCATGACCGGTCAGTGGTCGGCGGCGGCCGCGGCCAACCACTGGAAGACGGGCGAGTTCTCATCGATCACGGTGCTCGCGGACTCGGAAGCCAACGTCGACGGCCTGCGCAACCGGCTCGCGGCCCTCGGGTTCCAGGCCGAGAGCACCGGCGACCAGCTGCGCGGCTTCGAAGAGCTGCTCAGCCGCCTGCGCGTCGCGCTGCTCGGCCTGTCGGTCGTGGCGCTGCTGCTCGCCTGCCTCGGCATCGCCAACACGATGTACACGGCGGTGCTCGAGCGCACGCGCGAGATCGGGATCCTGAAGGCGGTCGGCGCGCGCTCGCGCGACATCCGTCTGCTGTTCGTCACCGAGGCCGCGGTCATCGGCCTCGTCGGTGGATTGCTCGGCGGCGCGGTGGCCGTGTTCCTCTCGCGCGTCGGCAACTCGGCGGTGGACGCGATCGTGCCCGCGATCGCGGGCGCCGCGGTGGAGGTGTTCCGGCCCGACCTCGTCCTCGCCGCGGGCGCGCTGGTCTTCGCCGTGCTGCTCAGCATGGGCAGCGGCCTGCTGCCCGCGATCCGCGCGGCCGCGCAGGAGCCGATGAAGGCCCTGCATCATGAGTAGATGCGTGTCAGCGCCTATCCGTTAGTCGACGCCGACGAGGCGGCCGCGCTCGTCCTGAACAAGGTCGCGGTCCTCGAGCCGGAGGTCGTCCCTCTCGGCGAATGCTCGGGCCGCGTGCCGGCGCAGGACGTCAGCGCGCCCTCCTCTCTGCCTGCGCATGCGGTCAGCGCGGTCGACGGCTTCGCCCTCCGCGCCGCGGACGCGGGGAAGACGCTGCGGGTGCTGGGAGAGTCGGCCGCCGGGCGTCCTTTCGCCGGCGACGTGAAACCGGGTACCGCCGCACGCATCCTCACCGGCGGCGTGCTGCCGGACGGCGCCGACTGCGTGGTGATGTTCGAGGACGTGCGCGACGGCGGTGACAGCGTCACCGTGCCCGCCGGCCTGCAGCCGGGCACGAACTTCCATGTGCCGGGCGCGGACGCGCGCCAGGGCGAGCTGGTCATCCCGGCGGGATGGCAGCTGGGTGCCGCCGAGATCGGGCTGGCGGCGGCGCTCGGCATTCCGAGGCTGGTCGTCGGCCGGCGGCCGAAGGTCGCTCTCATGTCGACCGGTGACGAGCTGGTCGAGCTCGGGCAGACGCCCGGTCGCGGACAGATCACCGACTCGAATCGATGGGCCCTGCTCGCGGCGCTGCGCGAGGCGGGCGCGGAGGTGCATGTCCTCGGCATCGCTCCCGACCGGCCGGAGGAGCTGCGCACGCTCGTGGTGAAAGCGCTGGAGGGCGCCGACGTCCTGGTCACGTCCGGCGGCGTCTCCGTCGGCACTCATGACCTGGTCAAGCCGCTGCTCGAGACCCTGGGCACGGTCCACGTCGGCCGGGTGAAGCTCAAGCCTGGAAAGCCCTTCACGTTCGCGACCCTGGACGGAGGCAAGGTCGCGTTCGGCCTGCCTGGCTTCCCGGTCAGCTCTCTCGTGACCTTCGAGGTGTTCGTGCGGCCGGCCCTGCGCAAGATGCAGGGGTTCGCGAAGCTCGACCGCCCGCGCCTGCCCGTGCGCCTCGGCTTCGACGCCCACGCGGTGGGGGACCGGACCGAATTCCACCGGGTCACGCTCCACCGCGAAGGGTTGGAGCTGGTCGCTCAGACGACCGGGTCGCAGTCGTCCTCGCGGTTGATGTCGCTGGCCGGCGCGCACGCGCTGGTGCGCGTGCCGCCGGGCGATCAGGGACTCAGCGCTGGTTCAACCGTGGAGGCGCTGATCCTCTCCCTGCCGTGAGACCGCGTTATCGCGGGTTCGGGTCGTCGGGCCCGGGCTCGCGCTCGGGGTTCTCGTCGTTCCGGGTCCGGCGGTTCCATTCCTCGCGCACGTCCTCGCGAACGTCGCGGGCCTTGGCCTTGGCGTCGCCCATCTCCTGGCGCGCCTTGCCCTTGGTCTCCTCGCCGCGGTCGCCGGTCAACTTGCCTTTCAGCTCTTCCGCCTTGCCCTTGATCTGGTCCTTCATGACTGGGTAACGCGGCCCGCCGCCCACCTCTTCGAACACCCCGCGAACACCGCGCGAACATCGGTTCGCCTTAGAATTAGGGCTCCCGTGACCTCCAACTTTCGTGTCGACGCACCCTTCAAACCGGCGGGCGACCAGCCCCAGGCGATCGAGCAGCTCGTCGAAGGCGTGCGCTCGGGCCTGAGCCAGCAGGTCCTCCTGGGCGTGACCGGGAGCGGCAAGACGAACGTCATGGCCTGGGCGGTGGAGCAGCTGCAGCGGCCGGTCCTGGTCCTGAGCCCGAACAAGACGCTGGCGGCTCAGCTCTGCGCCGAGTTCCGGAGGCTCTTGCCGGACAACGCCGTCGAATACTTCGTGAGCTACTACGACTACTACCAGCCCGAGGCGTACATCGCGCGCACGGACACGTACATAGAAAAGGACTCGAGCCGCAACGAGGAGATCGACCGCATGCGGCACTCGACGACGACCGCGCTGCTCACGCGGCGCGACGTGCTGGTCGTGGCCAGCGTCAGCTGCATCTACGGCATCGGATCGGTCGAGGACTACATGGGCGAGTCCCTGCACGTCGAGAAGGGGTCGTCGATCCGCCGTGAGGTCTTTCTGCGCAAGCTCACGGAGATGCTGTACGAGCGCAACGATTACGACCTCGCGCGCCTGCGCTTCCGCGTGCGCGGTGACGTCGTCGACCTGGTTCCCGCCAACGAGGAGAAGGTGTATCGGGTCGAGTTCTTCGGCGATGAGATCGAGCGCATCCAGGAGCTGGACGCGGTGACCGGCGAGATCCTGGGCACGCGCGACGAGTTCACCGTCTTCCCGGCGTCGCACTACGTGACCCCCGCGGACAAGCTGCGCCTGGCGATCACCGACGTCGAGGCCGAGCTCGAGGAGCGGTGCAAGTGGTTCGAGGACCACGGCCGGCTGCTCGAGGCTCAGCGGCTGCGCCAGCGCACGAACTTCGACATGGAGATGCTGCGCGAGACCGGCACGTGCGCCGGCATCGAGAACTACTCGCGCCACCTGACGCGCCGCCAGCCAGGCGAGGCGCCTTACACGCTGATGGACTTCCTGCCCGACGACACGCTGATCTTCGTCGACGAGTCACACGTCGCGGTGCCGCAGATCGGCGGCATGCTCGGCGGTGACCGCTCGCGCAAAGCCGCGCTGGTCGAGTACGGCTTCCGGCTGCCGAGCGCGTTCGACAACCGGCCGCTCAGCTTCGAGGAGTGGGAGGAGCGCGCGCGCAACGTGGTCTACGTCTCGGCGACGCCGGGCGAGTACGAGATGCGCCGCTCGCAGCGCACTGCCGAGATGCTCGTGCGTCCGACCGGCCTCGTCGACCCGACGGTCGAGGTCCGCCCGACCGCGGGACAGATCGACGACCTGCTGGCGGAGGTGAAGAAGCGCACCGAGCTGGGGCATCGTTCGCTGGTCACGACGCTCACCAAGCGCTTCGCCGAAGACCTGGCCGACTATCTGCGCGAGTACGGCGTCAAGGTTCGCTACCTGCACTCCGAGCTCGACGCCATGGAGCGCATCGATGTGCTGCGCGACCTGCGCACCGGCGCGGTCGACGTCGTGGTCGGCATCAACCTGCTGCGCGAGGGCCTCGACCTGCCCGAGGTCGCGTTCATCGGCATCCTCGACGCGGACAAGGAGGGCTACCTTCGCGCCTACCGGTCGTTCATCCAGATCATCGGCCGCGCGGCGCGCAACGTCGACGGCCATGTCGTCATGTACGCCGACAAGATCACCGACTCGATGCGCATGGCGCTCGACGAAACCGACCGCCGGCGCAACAGGCAGATCGCCTACAACGCCGAGCACGGCATCACGCCGGAGACCGTGAAGAAGGCGATCTATGCGCTGGAGATAAACGAGAAGGACCTGCAGGCGGACGCTGTCGAGCTGATGGCCGGCGCCGGGGTGCCGAGGGAGGACCTGCTCGCGATCGTCCGTGACCTCGAGAAGGAGATGCGGCGACTGTCGAAGGAGCTGCAGTTCGAGGACGCGGCGAGGGTCCGCGACCGGATCATCCTGCTGCGCAAGCGGCTGGCGGGCGACGAGGTCGTCTCCGAGGACGACCGCGACGTCGCGCTCGCCATCGCCGCCGCGCCGAAGCAGAAGACGATGGTCCGCAACTGGAGGAAGTCACGTCGCGGCCCTTGAGCCTGAAGTCCGCTTTTGTGCGCATTGGCGGGGAATTCCGCCCTGCAAGGCTGTGTTTGTGCGCAATCGCGGAGATCGCGCGCGGGTGAAGAACGCGCGACGGGCGGCCGAGCTCGTCGGCGGCGGGTTCGACGGGCGCAACGGGTGGATGCAGCTCCTCGGGGCGCGCATCGCCGAGGCGGAGCCCGGCCGCGTGGTGCTCGAGCTCGAGGCCGGACCGCAGCACCGCCAGGGCGCGGGAGTGGTGCAGGGTGGCGTGATCACCCAGATCGCGGACGCCGCGATGGGCATGTCGCTCGCGACGCTGCAGGAGGATCGGATGTGGAACACCACGATCGAGCTCAAGATCAACTTCCTCCGGCCGGTGGTCGAGGGCCGGCTGCGCGCGGTGGGCCGGGTGGTGGAGATCAAGCAGTCGCTGCTCTTCGGCGAGGCCGACGTCTTCGACTTCGAGGGCAGGCTGATCGCCACCGCCTCCTCGACCTGCATGGCGGTGCCGGAGGGCGAAGGACGTGTCTGAGGCGAAGGAGGCGTCGGTCTCCCGGGCGTGGGAATGGCTCGGCCTCGGGCTCGTGGAGACCGCCGAGGGGACGGCCACGGTGGAGATGACCCCCACGGAAGACATGGCCAACCACTCCGGTTTCGTGCACGGTGGCATGATCAGTGCCCTGGCCGATTCGGCGATGGGCCGGTCGCTCCGCACCGTGACGCCGGGCGTGGTGCGGGCGATGAGCTTCGACCTGAAGGTCAACTTCATCAACGCGGCGAAGGTCGGCGAGAGGCTGCGCGCGACCGGGCGCGTCGTCCACGCGGGCCGGCGCACGATGGTGGCGCACTGCCGCGTGGAAGGCAGGGACGGGCGGCTGGTCGCCACCGCGAGCGGAACGTTTGCAGTCACGAGAGAGAAGGAATAACCCAGAGTCCCAATGGCCCCGACTGACCAGATAACGATTCGCGGCGCGCGCGAGCACAACCTCAAGAACGTCACCCTGTCGATCCCGCGCGACAAGCTCGTCGTCTTCACGGGCCTCTCGGGCTCGGGGAAGTCGTCGCTCGCCTTCGACACGATCTACGCGGAGGGCCAGCGGCGGTACGTCGAGTCACTGTCCGCTTACGCCCGCCAGTTCCTCGGCCAGATGGAGAAGCCAGACGTCGACGTGATCGAAGGGCTTTCGCCGGCGATCTCCATCGACCAGAAAGGCACGTCGAAGAACCCGAGGTCGACCGTCGGAACCGTCACCGAGGTGTACGACTACCTGCGCCTTCTCTACGCGCGGGTCGGCCATCCGCACTGCCCGGTCTGCGGCCGGGAGGTGCGGCGGCAGACGGTCGAGCAGATGGCGGACCAGGTCGAGAAGCTGCCGAAGGGCACGCGGATCATGGTCCTCGGGCCGGTCGTGAAGGGCCGCAAGGGCGAGTACCGATCGCTGATCGAGGACGTGCGCAAGTCGGGTTTCGTCCGCGTGCGCGTCGACGGAAGCCTGTACGAGATCGGCGAGCAGATCCCCATGGACAAGAACAAGAAGCACGACGTGCAGGTCGTGGTCGACCGGATCGCCGTGGGGCCGGAGCAGCGGACGCGGCTCGTGGATTCGATCGAAACCGCTGCGAGGCTGGGGAGCGGGTCGGTGATCATCGTCCCAGTCGATGCAAGGGCGAGCGAAGAGATCCAGATGTCGCAGGACTACGCGTGCCCGTACGACGGCACGAGCGTGCCCGAGCCGGAGCCGCGCAACTTCTCGTTCAACAGCCCGCACGGCGCGTGTCCGGCGTGCACCGGCATCGGCTCGCAGCTGGTCGTCGACGGCGACCTCGTCGTGCCGGACCCATCGCTTTCGTTGAACGAAGGCACGATCGCAGCCTGGAGCAAATCGCAGTTCTTCTACCCCGAGCTGCTCGAGACCGTCAGCCGGTACTTCGGCATCGACATGGACAAGCCCTGGTCGAAGCTGCCGAAGCAGCAGCGCGATGTGCTGCTGAACGGCACCGGCGACAGGAAGATCAAGTTCGGGTATCGCAACCAGTACGGACACGAGCGCTGGTACGAGGCGCCGTTCGAGGGCGTGGTCGCGAACCTGCAGCGCCGCTACGAGGAGACGCAGTCCGAGTACCTGAAGCAGGAGCTCGAGCGCTACATGTCGGACAAGCCGTGCCCGGCCTGCAAGGGGCGGAGGCTCAAGCCCGAGTCGCTGGCGGTGACCGTGGACGGCCGCAACATCGCCCAGGTTTGCGAGCTCTCGGTGAGCGGTGCGATCGAGTTCTTCAAGAGCATGACCGGCAGCGAGCGGGAGCTGATCATCGCCCGGGGCATCCTCAAGGAGATCCTCGAGCGCCTGCAGTTCATGATCGACGTCGGCCTCGAGTACCTGACCGTCGACCGCGCGGCCAACACCCTGTCCGGCGGCGAATCGCAGCGCATCCGCCTGGCGACCCAGATCGGCTCGAAGCTGATGGGCGTCCTGTACATCCTCGACGAGCCGTCGATCGGCCTGCACCAGCGGGACAACCGGCGGCTGATCAACACGCTCCTCCGGCTGCGCGACCTGGGCAACACCCTGATCGTGGTCGAGCACGACGAGGAGACGATCCGCTCCGCCGATTACATGGTCGACATCGGCCCGGCGGCCGGCGAGCATGGCGGCGAGATCATCGCCGCCGGACCGGTCGACGAGGTGATCAACAACCCGAACTCGCTGACCGGCGCCTACCTGCGCGGCGACCGGGAGATCCCGCTGCCGCGCAAGCGAAGGACAGGAAACGGCAAGAAGCTCGTGATCCGCGGCGCGAAGGCGAACAACCTGAAGAACATCGACGTCGCGATCCCGCTGGGCACGTTCACCGCGGTCAGCGGCGTGAGCGGGTCGGGCAAGTCCTCGCTGGTCACCGACATCCTCAGCCGGCGGGTCGCGCAGTACTTCTACAGGGCCAAGGACAAGCCGGGCGAGCATCGCGTGGTCGAGGGTCTGGACAACCTCGACAAGGCGATCGACATCGACCAGTCGCCGATCGGCCGCACGCCACGCTCGAACCCGGCGACGTACACCGGCATGTTCACGTACATGCGCGATCTGTTCGCGTCACTGCCCGAGGCGAAGATGCGCGGCTACAAAGCCGGCCGCTTCAGCTTCAACGTCAAAGGCGGCCGGTGCGAGGCGTGCCAGGGTGACGGCATCATCCAGATCGAGATGCACTTCCTCCCCGACGTGTACGTACCCTGCGAGGTTTGCCATGGCACGCGGTACTCGCGCGAGGTGCAGGAGGTCAAGTTCCGCGGGCATTCGATCTCCGACGTGCTCGAGCTGACCGTCGACGAGGCGCTCGAGGTGTTCGAGAACGTGCCGCGCATCCGCGTCAAGCTGAAGACGCTGCACGATGTCGGTCTCGGCTACATCCGGCTCGGGCAGCCGGCGACGCAGCTGTCGGGCGGCGAGGCGCAGCGCGTGAAGCTGTCGGCCGAGCTGTCGCGGCGAGACACGGGCCGCACCCTGTACCTCCTCGACGAGCCGACCACCGGCCTGCACTACGCCGACGTCGAGCGGCTGCTGCAGGTTCTGCACCGGCTGGTCGACCACGGCAACACCGTGGTCGTGATCGAGCACAACCTCGACGTGCTGAAGACCGCCGACTGGCTCGTCGACCTCGGGCCCGAGGGCGGCGAGAAGGGCGGCCACATCATCGCCGAGGGCACGCCCGAGCAGCTGGCGGCGGATCCGAGCTCTTCGACCGGCCAGTTCCTGAAGCCGGTGCTGGATCGGGGCCGCAAACCCGAGCGGGCGGCGGCGAAGAGCAACGGCTCGGTGCGCTCCCGGCGCGGCGGTGGCGCGGCGTCGCGGCATCGCGTGGCCGTCGGCTGACCACAGCCGCGCGCGCCTCGTCCGCCGGCGGCTACGGCGCACTGCTGCGGGCGCCGGGTTTTGCGCGTATGTACGCCGGGCTGGTGCTCGGCCGCATCGGCGGCCAGATGGTCGCCGTCGCGCTGGTCCTCTTCGTGCTCGCGCGCTACCACTCGCCGCAGCTCGCCGGGGTCACGGCCTTCCTGACGATCTTTCCCGGGCTGGTCGTCTCGCCGCTGGCCGGCGCGCTGCTCGACCGCCATGGGCGGACGCGGCTCGTGGTGCTCGACTACGCGATCGCCGCGGTCTCGGTCGGGCTGATCGGCCTCCTGTCGGCGGAGCGTCTGCTTCCGGCCCCGCTGCTGCTGGCGATCGTCGGCGTCGCCTCGCTGACCAACCCGCTCAGCAGCACCGGCGCCCGCTCGCTCTTCCCGGTGCTCGCGCCGCCCGCCCTCTGGGAGCGCGCCAACGCCCTCGACAGCAGCAGCTACGTGTTCTCGACCCTCGTCGGCGC
>DATGEO010000172.1:0-14249 GCA_035310015.1 Candidatus Dormiibacterota bacterium
ATCCTCGCGGGCTACAAGCCGCAGGCAGGGATGTGGCCTACGGAGCACATCCCGACGCGACGGGCGGCGGCGCAGCGCAAGTTCGCCGCCCTGCTCGAAGCCGCAACCACAGACGTGTAAGAACCCGTTTCCCTCTCCCGCTGGCGGGAGAGGGCTAGGGTGAGGGCTGTTAAGAGGGCGTTGCCATCCTCATGTCTGCCATCGAGCATTGGCGCACATGCCCGACTGGCTCCTCACCGAGCGCGCCCGCGAGCAGCGCCGCGACATGCCGGACTCCGAGCGCCGGCTCTGGTACCTGCTGCGGTCGCGGCGATTTCAGGGCTACAAGTTCCGGCGGCAGGTGCCGATCGGCCCGTTCATCGCCGACTTCGCCTGCAAGTCCCGTCACCTCATCATCGAGGTCGACGGCGATGCGCACGGCAGCGACCACCAACAAGCCCGCGACTCGGTCAGGACCGACTGGCTCGAACGTCGCGGCTGGCGGGTGATGCGCTTCTGGTCGCATCAGCTCCTCGCGCTCGACGACGTGAGCGCTGAGATCTTCCAGGCGCTTGATCAGAGCCCTCACCCTAACCCTCTCCCGTAAAACGGGAGAGGGGATTTTGTTTCAGACCACTTCGTAGCGGGTCGGCACCATCTTCATCGTGCTGCGCGGCGGGCGCTTGTACTTGCGCTTCTGGCGCGGCGGCAGCTTGATCTCCGTCTGCGGCACCGACTTGTACGGGATGAGCGACAGGAAGTGGCTGATGAGGTTCAGGTGCGCCGCGCGCTTGTTGTCCGTCTCGACCACGTGCCACGGTGCCTCTTCGATGTCGCAAACCGCGAACATGCGGTCCTTCGCCTCCGAGTAGTCGACCCATTTCGCGCGCGCCTGCACGTCCATGGGACTCAGCTTCCAGCGCTTGGTGGGGTCGTTGATGCGCGCGAGGAAGCGCCGCTCCTGCTCCTCATCGCTCACCGACAGCCAGTACTTGATGAGGATGATGCCCGAGCGCACGAGCATCCGCTCGAACTCCGGGCACGCGCGCATGAACTCTTCGTACTCCTCGTCTGTGCAGAAGCCCATCACGCGCTCGACGCCGGCGCGGTTGTACCAGCTGCGGTCGAACAGGACCATCTCGCCCGCCGCCGGCAGGTGCGCGATGTAACGCTGGAAGTACCACTGCGTGCGCTCGCGCTCGGTCGGCGCCGGCAGCGCCACGACGCGCACGAAACGAGGATTCAAGAGCGCGGTCATGCGCTTGATGACCCCGCCCTTGCCCGCGGTGTCGCGGCCCTCGAACACGACCACGACCCGGAGGCCGCTGTGGCGGATCCAGTCCTCGAGCTGAAGCAGCTCGATCTGCAGCCGGCGCAGCTCCTTGAGGTACCGGCCTTTGTCGACCGTCTTCGGCTTTCCGTTTGCCTTCTGCTTCTTTGCGACCGCCACCGGCCGGAGATTATCGCAGCGGCTAGCTCGGGACGGTTTCCGCCAGGTGCAGCTTGCCCGCCCAGTCGTCGAAAGGCGCGTTGACGTGGATGATGCGCGTCAGCCCCGCCTGCTCCAGCAGGCTCGCGGCGATGCCCGCGCGATAGCCGACGCCGCAGTGGACGGCGACCGGCGCGTGGTTCGGTACGTCGTGCGCGTGGTGGGGCACGTCCGGCACGTACATGTGGATGGCGCCGGGCACGTGGCCTGATCCCCATTCGTGGTCGTCGCGCGCGTCGAGGACGGTGACCTCCTCCCCGCTCAGGATCCAGCGGGCCATGTCCTCGATGCCCGCGGTCTCGAACGTGCTGAGCGAATTGCCCGCCGCGACCCAGGCGTCCATACCGCCGTCGAGCGCGCCCGCGATGTTGTCGAAGCCGATGCGGTGCAGCTGCCGCTGCGCATCTCGATGCTGCTGGTCGGTGCCGCCCACCAGGACGATCCTCCGCTCGCGGTCGATGAGCCAGCCGACCCAGGCGCTGAACGCCTCGCCCGGGAGCAGGCCGACGCAGTAGCTGCCGGCAATGTGGCCATTGTCGTAGTCGAGGCCGCGGCGGACGTCGATGATCGCGGCGCCTTCCATCTTCAGCTTCTCCACCTCGCGGGCCGCCAGCTTTCGCGGGGGCGCGGGGTGACGGCCGATGAGCGGCATGCCCTTGCGGTTGAGCGCACCCATGTCGGCGTAGTAATCCGGGTAGCGGTGCTGGTCGAGGATGCGGGCGAGGAACTGCATGACCTTGGTCGTGGTGAAGTAGGGGTTGGTCATGCGCTCGCGGCCGAGCGTCGTCTCGTGGCCGGAACCGCCGCTGATCCCGCAGAAGGATCCCGAGCCGTGAGTCGGATAGACCGCAACCTCGTCGGGAAGCCCGCGCAGCCGCACCTGCAGGGTGCGAAGGCTTTCCAGGCCCAGGCGCGCCGCGAGGTGCGGCCCGAAGAGATCGGTGCGCGCGGTGCCGCCGACCATCACCGCGCCGCCCGAGAAGAGCGCCTTCGGCCCGCCGTCCTCGAGGACGAGGTAGCTTTTGTGCTCGGGCGTGTGGCCGGGCGTGTGGACCGCCTTGATCGTGAGGCTGCCGAGCGTGAAAGCCTGCTCGGGCTCGAGGTCGTCGATGGCGGCGCCGGCGAGCGCCTTCAGCTCGCGGCGGCCGGACACGAAGTCGTTGTGGATGTGGGTGTCGAGCGCACGGGTGATGTGCCAGCCCATGTGCTCGGCGTGGGTCAGGTAACCGTCGACGTCGCGGAAGGGGTCGATGACGACCGCCTGCTTCGCGTCCGGGTCGGCGACCAGAAAGCTGGCGTTGCCGAGCTCTTCCGCCTCGAAGGGCTGGACCGTGAACATGCCGCCCAAATCGTATGGCTAGACCAAGAAAAGTGATTTGGGGGTCGGTTTGAGCAGTCCGAGCTTTCGGAGGTGCGCCCGCAAAGGTTCAGGGTCGGGTACAAAAGCCAGCGGGATGATCTGCGCAATACGGTTGTTCATGAAGAGGTAGATGTAGCCGGAGTCGATATACGCCTTCTTGTAGATCGACCACTTGAAGAGCTGCTCACCGAAGGGCCCCTGAACGAAGTAGCCGTCGTCCCGGGCGACGAACCTGAAATGGCCTTCGTTCAGCTTTCGCCGCCGTCCCAAGCGCACCCCAGGAGTCACAAAGACCAGAACCACGAGGATCAGAAGACCAGCGGCTGCTATTTCCGTGACGAGGATCGATGCAATCGACAATCCGCTGGATGCCCAGACAACGCCTGCCGAAACAAGCAAGATCACGACGCCGATCGCCATCCAGCGACCCAGCACCCACCACACGATTCGGCGGCTGGGCGGGACAAACGTCTTGAGCGCCACGTCGCCTTCGACGTCGAGGTAGGCGTCACCCAAAGCTGAGGGGCGCCGTCGTCAGCAGGAGGTAGATCGTGGCCAGGGTGACGACCCCGGCGCCGCCGTAGAAGATCACCTGTGCCGGCAAGCTTTTCGCGGCCGGGATCCCGAGGTCGACCAGCAGGTACCGCAGCCGGTGCGCGAAGTGAAAGAACGGGAACGAGATCAGCACCAGCACGTACAGCTTCACGATCGGGTTGCCGAGGATGCCGATCCACGTGTCGTAGTGGCGGTCGACGACCGGCACGACCTGGAGCGGGCCGAGGATGCCCTGCACGAGCACGTGCACGGGGATGAGCACGGCGGCGATGACACCGCCCTGGGCGAACATGAACCACCAGAAGAGGTGCGCAAGCGCTGGCCGCCGGGCCGGCGACTTCTGCTCGCTCACCGGCCGAAGTACACCAGCACGAAGGCGATCACGGCCGACGCGACCAGCCAGATCGCGAACTGTGACATGACGATGAGGCGCGACGGGACCGGGCGATCGAGGAACTCGAAGTGCAGGATCACGCCCGCGAGGCCGAGAAACGTGACGCTGTGATAGACCGCGAACAGCAGCACGATCACGCTGAAGACCACGAAGCCCGTTGAGCTGTGCGGGTAGTAGCCCTTCGGCCCGTTCTGTGCGCGCTGGATCTCGACGAGGAACCACAGCAACCAGAGCGCGAGCGGCAGCGACGTGAACTCGCGGACGACGTACCAGAAGTAGTGCCAGCTCCGGGCCCACCACGTGGTGGACATGGGGCGCCGGTAGACCCTGGTCTCGGTGCTCACTCCCGGTTGCCGTACGGGAGGACGAACCGCATCGTCGTGTCGAGCTTCGTCTGCTGGATCGCCTTTGCGGGATCGACTCCCTTCGGGCACACGACCGAGCACTCGCCCACGAAGCTGCATTCCCAGACGCCCTCGGGGTCGGCGATCACCGGCAGCCGCTGCTTGAGGCCCTGGTCACGCGAGTCGAGGTTGTAGCGGCGGGCGAGCGCCGTCGCCGCCGGGCCGAGGAACTCGTGGTTGAGGCCGTAGACTGGGCAGGCCGCGTAGCACAGCATGCAGTTGATGCACTGGCTGAACTGGCGGAATCCATCGATCTGCTCGTTCGTCTGCCGGTGCTCGCCGGCGCCCAGCGGCAGCTCCTGCTTGCGGATGATCCACGGCTTGACCGACTGCAGCTTGTGCATGAAGTCGCCCATGTCGATCACGAGGTCGCGAACGATCGGGAAGTTGTTGAGCGGCTCGACGGTCACCGATCTGGGCCAGTAGTCGCGCAGGAAGACGTTGCACGCGAGCTTGGGTATGCCGTCGACCATCATCCCGCAGCTTCCGCAGATGCCCATGCGGCACGACCAGCGGTAGCTCAGGCTGCCGTCGACGTGCGCCTTGATGAAGTTGAGCGCGTCGAGCACGACCATGCTGTCGTCCGGAAACGGGATCTCGTAGGACTGCAGGCGCGGCTTCTCATCCCTGTCCGGGTCGAAACGCGTGGCGCGGACGGTGATCTTCTTCTCGGTCAACCTTTCTAGTAGCTCCTGGCCTGAGGCTGGAAATGAGTGATCGTGACGTCGCTGTACTCGAGGCGCGGCGCGCCGTCGGTGGCGTGCGCAAGCGTGTGCTTGAGGAATTTCTCGTCGTGGCGGTCGGGGAAATCGCGCCGCGCGTGCGCGCCGCGTGATTCCTCCCGAGCCAGCGCGGAGTGCGCGACGGTCTCGGCGACGTCGAGCATGAAGTCGAGCTCGAGCGCCGAGGTGAGCTCGGTGTTGAAGGTGCGGCTCGAGTCGTAGAGCTTGATCTTCTGGAAGCGCTCGCGGAACGAGTCCAGGCGCTTGATGAGCTCGGTGATGCCCTCCTTGGTGCGGTAGACGCCCGCGCCCTCGTCCATCGAGCGCTGCATGTCCTCGCGGATCTCGCCGATGCGCTCCTCGCCGTCCTTCTTCTCCAGGAAGCTCGACTCGACGCGCCTGGTCTCGTCGCGCAGCATCGAGTCGACAGGGTTGGACGTCACCGGCCGCGCGCCGCTCGCGTAGTCCGCGGCCGCGCGCCCCGCCGCCGCCCCGAACACCAGGCACTCGGGCAGAGAGTTCGAGCCGAGGCGGTTGCCGCCGTTGAGCCCGACGTTGGCGCACTCGCCCGCCGCGTACAGCCCGGGCATCGGCGTGAGGCCCGAGATGTCGGCGTCGATGCCGCCCATCATGTAGTGCTGCACCGGGCGAACGGGGATCGGGTCCTTGACGATGTCGATGCCGAGGAACTCGCGGCCGAGCTCGCGCATGAACGGGAGCTTGCGATCGATGACCGCTTCGCCGAGGTGGCGGACGTCGAGGTGCATGTACAGGCCGTGTGGCCCCTCGAACCCGCGTCCGGCCTCGAACTCGGTCACCATCGCGCGGCTGATGATGTCGCGCGGGCCGAGCTCCATCTTGTTCGGCACGTAGCGCTTCAGGAAGCGCTCGCCTTCCCTGTTCAGGAGGTAGCCGCCCTCGCCGCGCACGGCCTCGGTGATGAGGATGCCGGTGAACGGCAGGCCGGTGGGGTGGAACTGCACCATCTCCATGTCCTTCAGCGGCACGCCCGCGCGATACGCGAGTGCCATGCCGTCGCCGGTGCAGATGTTGCCGTTGGTCGTGAACGCGTAGATCCGGCCGAGGCCGCCGGTGGCGAGGATCGTCGACTTCGCCGTCAGCGCGGTGAAGCGCCCGCTGCGCATGTCGATGGCGACGACGCCCACGCAACGGCTGTCCTCGACCAGCAGCTTGGTGACGAAGGCCTCGTCGTGGCGACGGATCTGCGGGTACTTGAGGCTGGTCTGAAAGACGGTGTGCAGCATGTGGAAGCCCGATTTGTCGGCGGCGAAGCACGTGCGCCACGTCGTCATGCCTCCGAACGGTCGCACGGCTATGGTGCCGTCGGGGTTGCGGCTCCAGGGACATCCCCAGTGCTCCATCTGGATCACCTCGAGGGGCGCTTCGCGCACGAACGCCTCGACCACGTCCTGGTCGGCGAGGTAGTCGGACCCTTTGATCGTATCGAAGGCGTGGGTCTCGAAGCTGTCCTCCTTGCTCATCACCGCCGCCGCGCCGCCCTCGGCGGACACGGTGTGGCTGCGCATCGGGTAAACCTTCGAGACCATCCCGATCCGGAGGCGGGGATTCATCTCCGCCGCCGCTATCGCGGCCCTGATGCCGGCGAGCCCTCCGCCGACGATCAGGACGTCATAGCTTTGCTGGTCCACTTGCCTGTCCATGTTATTCGAGAGGGTTCACCGCGATTTCGACCGCCCCATTCCGCACGTCTTGCACACAAAGCGCCATTCGAGGGGCCGGATAGCGCACGTCTTGCGCAAAACGGGCGGAATGCCTATGAGGGCAGTGACCTCGCGAGGAACCCGAGCCAGTTCTCGCCCAGGATGCCGTCGACCTCGGCGGAGCTGAAGTGCTTGCGCAGCCTGGAGGCCAGGGTCTTGAAGCCGGCGGTCGAGCTCATGGCGGCGTGCTTGCCGTCGAAGCCGCCGTCGAGGTCGGTACCCAGGCCGACATGCTCGGGGCCGCCCGCCGCACGGGCGATGTGCACCGCGTGGCGCACGACGTCGTCCAGCGTCGCCGGCCCGCTCGGCCGCAGGTGCGAGCGGTAGAAGGAGATGCCGATCACCCCGCCGCGGCGCGCGATCTCCGCCGCGGTCGCGTCCGTGATCTGGCGATCACCTGGGACCAGCGCGCGGGCGTTGGAGTGCGACGCCATGACCGGCCCGCGCCACAGCTCGAAGGCGTCCGCCACGGCCTCCTCGGCCATGTGGCTCAGGTCGAGGATCACCTTCTGCCGGCGCATCGCCTTCAGCAGCTGCACACCCAGCGCCGTCAGCCCGCCCGGCGCATGCGTGCCGCCGCTGTAGCGCGTCCTCCCCCACGCCGGCCCGATGATCCGCACGCCGCGCTCGACCCACGCGCCCAGCTGCGCCGGCGTCTCGATGGGGTCCGCGCCTTCCATCAGCATCACGGCCGCCACCTGCCCCCGCTTCCAGCCGCGGACGTAGGCGCCGAGCTCGCGCGCTGTCCTCAGCATTCGCAGCCCGACCGTTCGGTAGTAGTTGACCTCGGCCATGGCCATGATGTGCGCCTCGTGCGCGCTCTCGTAGACGAAGCGGGTGCGCATCGAGCGGCGCGCCCGGGCGGGCGCCGTGTAGAGGGTCGCAAACACCAGGCCGACGCCTCCGGCGGCGAGCGCCGGCCGGCTCACCACGTAGCCTGGCGGCGGAGGACCTTCGAAGCCTCTCCCCTCCCCGATGGCGTTCCACCCGATGTCCAGGTGGGCGTCCACGATCACGTGGCGAGAATAACTTGGCCTGGGATCCTGTATCTAGTAACAATGAAGTCCTTCAATATGAATCCCCACGAGTCCGGCCACGAGTCCGGCCACGAGCTCGCTCGCGACGGCAAGGGCCGGCTGTACAGCCCGCGCATGCGCGAGCTCATCGGTCCGCTCAAGGTCGACACGAGCGCCGTGGAGGCGCTGGCGGCGCTGCGGATCGCAAGCAAGAGCCTGCGCCTCATGCAGGGCCGCTGGGCGGAGCGCCACGGCCTGAGCGAGGGCCGTCTGGGCGTCATGTTCCGCCTCTTCCGCGGCGGCGATTGCCAGCTGGGCGACCTCGCGGAGGAGCTCGAGTCAACCCCGAGGAACATCACCGGGCTGGTCGACCACCTGGAGCGCGACGGCCTGGTGGAGCGCGTGCCCGACCCACAGGATCGGCGCTCCGTCCGCGCGCGGCTTACGGACGCGGGCAGGATCCGCATCGAGTCGATCTGGAAGGAAGGCCTGGAGCGTCAGTTCGAGATGGTTGCGGGATTCAGCAAGGACGAGTTGGAACAGCTGCGGCACCTGTGCCTGTTGCTGGTGGAGAACACGAGGAAGGAGCTGGGGAGATGACGCAGGCGATCACCGAAGGACTCACCCGGCGCAAGCAGGTGCTTGCGACCGCCGGCACCATGCTGGCGCTGCTCCTGGCCGCGCTCGACCAGACGATCGTCGGCACCGCCATCCCGCGCATCGTGGCCGACCTCAACGGCCTCGACCGCCTGGCTTGGGTCACGACCGCCTACCTCGTCACCTCGACCACCATGACCCCGATCGCCGGCAAGCTCGGCGACCTGTTCGGGCGCAAGCCGTTCCTGCTCCTCGGCATGGTCGGCTTCGTGATCACGTCCGCCATCTGCGGCCTGTCCCAGAACATGACCGAGCTCATCGTCGCCCGCGGCGTGCAGGGCCTTTTCGGCGGCGTCCTGTTCGCCACCGTCTTCACCGTCATCGGCGACCTCTTCCCGCCCGAGCAGCGCGGCCGCCTGCAGGGACTCTTCGGCGCCGTGTTCGGCCTCAGCTCGGTCGTCGGCCCGACCGCCGGCGGCTGGATCACCGACCACTGGGGCTGGCGCTGGGTCTTCGAGGTCAACATCCCGGTCGGCGTCATCGCCGTGATGGTGGTGCTGGCGGGCCTGCCCTACGTCCGCTCGAAGGCCTCGTGGCGCGACATCGACTTCTGGGGCGCGGCCTCCCTCGCCGCCGGCGTCGTGCCGCTCCTGATCGCGCTCTCCATCACCCGCGACCACTCGTGGACCTCGCCTGAGGTCCTCGGCCTCCTCGCCTTCGCCGCGCTGATGCTGGCGGCGTTCATCTGGGTCGAATCTCGGGTCGAGCACCCGATCGTCCCGCTCGAGCTGTTCAAGAACCCGACATTCACCGTGGCGATGGTGGTCGGCTTCCTCACCGCGTTCGGCATGTTCGGCTCGATCCTGTTCACGCCGCTGGTGTTCCAGGGCGTGCTGGGCATCAGCGCCACCAACTCCGGCGCGCTGATCACGCCGATGATGTTCGGCCTGCTGGGCGCGTCGACCGTGACCGGCTTCATCATGCGGCGCATCAGGTACTACCGCTTCCTGGGCACGATCGGGGTCGTGATCATGATCGTCGGGATGTGGCTCCTGTCCCAGGTCAACCCCGCCGTTCCCGAGTGGCACGTGGTGGCTGACCTGATCGTGGTCGGTACCGGACTGGGCGTCACCTTCCCGCTCTACCTGACGGCGGTGCAGACGGCCCTGCCGCGGCAGTACCTGGGTGTGGCCTCGAGCCAGATCCAGTTCTGGCGCAACCTGGGCGGCACCGTCGGCAGCTCCATTCTCGGCGCGGTGCTGGCGAACCGCCTGCCCGGCTACCTGACGACCCGGGTGGCGGCGCTGCACCTGCCCCCGCAGGCCCTGGCGAGCTTGCCCAAGAGCGGGAGCGCCAACTCGATCCTCGACCCGACCCTGCTGGCGAAGCTCCCGCCCGCTTTCGTGGCGGCGATCCGGTTCGCGCTGTCGGACACCCTGCACGACATCTACTTGTTCGCCGGCCTGGTGCTGATCGTCGCCCTGGTTTCGACCGTCTTCATGAAGGAGGTGCCGCTCACGGCCGCGCCCCGCAGCGCCGGCTTCGGCGAGGCGGCGCCCCCCGACGAGGACGTCCGAGAGGAGCGGGAGCAGGTCCCGGCCTAGCGCCGGAAGGTGAAAACGGTGGTTAAGCCCGGTTAACGGCGCTCGCCAATTTGTTGGCGGGAGCGTTAGAATCCGCCCCGATCAGCTCGTAGGGGTGGACCGGGCTTCAACCGCCGGCGGCCTCTGAGCGGTAACCAGGTACGAGGAGGCCAGGACGGTGAGTTTCTCGGATCGGACGTTGACGTGCCGCGACTGTGGTCGCGAATTCCTCTTCACGGCGGGCGAGCAGGAGTTCTACCAGACGCGCGGGCTTCAGAACGAGCCGCGGCGATGCCCGGAGTGCCGGGCGGCGCGGCGGGCCTCCGACGGCAACGGGCGGACGCGCGTCATGCATGACGTGGTCTGCTCGAACTGCGGCAAGCAGACCCAGGTGCCGTTCGTCCCGACGGGCGCCCGGCCGGTGTACTGCCTCGACTGCTACCAGACGGTGGGCCGCCACTAGGCCTCCCTTAAAAAGCCCTCACCCTAACCCTCTCCCGCCGAAGCGGGAGAGGGTTCTTCCTTTTAGGCCAGGGCCAGCGGGCGGACCGGGCTGCCGGTGACGCCCTTCATCTTCAGAGGCAGGCAGACGAACGCGAACTCGTGCACGCCGGCCCCGGCCAGCTCCTCGAGGTAGAGGTTCTCGATGATGGGGATGCCCGCCCGCACCAGCAGCAGCACGTGCGCCGGCAGGGTAACGCCCAGCTCCTTGTCGAACGAGTCGGTCGTGTCGAAGGCCATGTTGTCGGCGCCGACCGCTTTGACCTTCATCTCCGCCAGCCAGCGCGAGCCGGCGGCGCTGACGCCGGCGGACCTCAGGTACTCGGCGGGCTTGTCCCAGAGCTTGCCGTAGCCCGTCCGGACCAGGACCACGTCGCCGGCTCGGACTTCGACCCCGGCCTCGGCGGCGCTCTTCTTCAGCTCGTCGAGCGAGATCAGGTGCTCCGGCGGCAGCCCTTTGCTGCCGGCGACGTCGAGCAGCACTCCTCGACCGACGAGCGGCGCCATCGTGTCGATGCCGAGAACCGTGAACCCGGCGGACGACATCACGCCGCTGTTGACGTCGACGCCACCGTGGAGCTTCAGGTTCTCGGCCTGGTGCGACAGGGCGTCGATGTGCGTGCCGGTGTGCTCGGGCATGACGAGCACTCCCGACGCGCTCGTGCGCGCCGGTGGCTCGGGCACCCCGCGACCGTGCTGCCGGTGGAGGAAGTAGTTGAAGCCCGGGACGTGCGCGGGATGGATCGGCATCGCCGCGTGCCTGGGCTGTTCGAGGTCGAAGACGCGGGCGGCGCCGAGCGCCTCGATCAGGCTCTGCGTCGAGCCCGCCACCTACTCGCGGTAGCGGTAGACGATGCGGCCGCGCGTGAGGTCGTAAGGCGACAGCTCGACGCGGATCCGGTCGCCGGGCGTGATGCGAATGAAGTAGCGGCGCATGCGGCCGGCCGCGTAGGCGATGAGCTTGTGGCCGTTCTCGAGCTCCACCTCGAACATCGCGTTGGGCAGCGCCTGGGAGACGGTCGCGTCCATGACGACCGCCTGCTCTTTCTGGTCGCCGTTCTCGCGGTCGGCCTTGCGCGCCTTCGGAGTGCGCGTGCCGCGTCGCGGGCCTTTGTTCTTTCCCAAATCGCGTGAAAGTCTACTTGGCCTGAGCGGCGAGCATGGCGCGCAGCGCCTGCGCTTGCGGCGCCGTCATGCGCTCCGACTGGACGAGCCGGTCGATGAGCACGTCCCAGCGGCGGTCGAAGGCGATGGCCTCCGCCACGAGCTTCGCGCCCTCCGCGACCTCGCCCGCCTGGGACAGCGCGACGCCGGCCCAGAAGCGAAGCTCGACGTTGTCCGGCGCAATCCTGAACGCCTCGACGCGCTTCGCCTTGGCGGCCGCCGAGTCGCCCGCCTCGTCGAGATGGTCGGCCTCGGTGTCTGCGTCATAGGCCCGGCGGATCGTGAACAGGCGGCGCAGCTCGGGCAGCGGCTCGGGATGGTCCTCGACGCGCAGGTCGACGATGCGGTCCTCCCAATGCTTGCCGGTGCTCGTGGCGCGGACCACCAGCATCGCGGCCGACTGCTTGCCGCGGATGTCACCGCCCTCGGCCTCGGCCGCCTCGAGCGCGATCATCATCCGCTCGGCGAGCGAGCCGGTGGCGCCTTCGTAGGCTTCGGCCATCGCGTCCCACACCGTGTCCCTTTCCATGAGGTTCGCCTGGCAGGAGTAGCCGTCACCGGTGCGATGCCCGGCGGCCGGTATGCAGCGCGTACCGGTGTGCGCGGCGACGCGACCCTGGGCGTCGACGATTGCGGCCTGGCGCACCTCGGGCATGGCGTCGCCTGACGTCAACGCTTTCAGCGTCTGCTCCGCGCTGAAGCCGTTGCGGAGCATCTCCAGGCCGATCGGGCCGTAGCTCACGTTGACCATCGACTGCGTGGCGATCGCCCCCACGCCCGACTGTGCCCACGGCACGACCGGCCCCACCTGGAAGTAGTGCGACTGCACCGCGACGCCGAGCTCACCGGTCTTCGGGTCGCGCGCAACTATCGAGTAGGTCACCGCTCCGGATCGTACATGCTTGCCTGCCGTGCCTTCCTGGCTGCACCTGGCGACCGTCGACCTCACTCCCCTGCGGCGCCACCGCGACTTCCGCCTGCTCTTCGCCGGGCGGCTCGTTTCGTTCTTCGGCAACATGATCTCTTCGGTCGCGCTGCCGTTCCAGGCATACCAGCTGACGCACAGCGTGTTCCTGGTCGGCCTTCTCGAGCTCGTGGCGTTCGGGTCCGTGCTGGCGTTCGCCTTCCTCGGGGGCGCGCTTGCCGACGCCCGCGACCGGCGCGGGATGGTCCTGGCGAGCGAAGCCGCGCTGACGGTCTTCAGCGTCATCCTCGTCGTCAACGCAGCTCTGCCGCATCCGCAGGTGTGGGTGCTGTTCCTGGTGATGGTCGGATGGGGCGGGCTCGACGCCCTGCAGCGTCCATCGCTCGACGCGATGCTGCCTCGGCTCGTCGACCGCTCCGAGCTAACCGCGGCCGCGGCGCTGGGCAGCCTGCGCGGAACTCTTGGCCAGATCGCCGGGCCCGCGCTCGGCGGCGTCCTGATCGCCGCCTTCGGGCTGCCATTCACCTACACGGTGGACGTCGCCACCTACCTCGTCGGCCTCGTGTGCCTCTACCTGATGCGCGCGATGCCTCCACCTCCGGACGCCGAGCGTCCGTCCGTTCGGCGCGTGATGGAGGGCCTGCGCTATGCCCGATCGCGGCCGGAGCTGATCGGCACGTACGCCGTCGACGTCATCGCCATGTTCTTCGGCATGCCCATCGCGTTGTTCCCGGCGATCGCGGCGGGGCTCGGCGGGCCAGGCGTCCTTGGCCTCATGTACGCGGCGCCGGCGGTGGGCGCGTTCCTGTTCTCGGCGACGTCGGGATGGACGTCACGCGTGCATCGCCACGGCATGGGAGTGATCGTCGCGGCGGTGCTGTGGGGCCTGGCGATCATCGCGTTCGGCCTGGTGCCGGGACTGATCGCGGCGCTCGTCTTTCTCGGGATCGCCGGCGCGGCGGACATGATGAGCGGAGTCTTTCGCGCGACCATCTGGAACCAGACGATCCCGGACTCCCTGCGCGGGCGGCTGGCGTCGATCGAGATGGTCTCCTACATGTCAGGGCCGGCGCTGGGCAACTTCGAGGCGGGTGCGGTCGCGTCGCTGTTCAGCATTCGGATCTCGATCGTGTCGGGCGGAATCCTCTGCGTGGCCGGCTGCGTGCTGGCCGCCGTCGCGCTGCCGGCGTTTCGCGCCTACGACGCCCGCACGTGGAAACCAACTAGCGTGGAAGCGTGAGCACCCGCTACGTCAAGCCCGACTGGTTCACGAACAACGTCTTCAACCGCACGGTCGCGCTTTTCACGCGCCTGGGTGTCAGCGTCTGGGGTTCGCGAATCCTGCGCGTACGCGGACGCAAGTCGGGCGAGTGGCGTTCGCACCCGGTGAACCTGCTGACTTTCAACGGAACCCGCTACCTCGTCGCGCCTCGCGGCAACACGCAGTGGGTGCGCAACATCCGCGTGTCGGGTGAGGGCGAGCTGGTGCTCGGCGGGCGAGTGGAGCGGTTTCGCGCGGTCGAGATGCCCGACGACCAGAAGGTGCCGATCCTGCGGCACTACCTGAGGCGCTGGAAGTTCGAGGTGGGGATGTTCTTCCAGGGCGTCGGCGCGGATTCGCCTGAATCGGAGGTCCGGCGGATCGCGCCGGACCATCCGGTGTTCAGGGTCGAACCCGCCTAGAAGCCCGGCCGAAAACCAGGCCTAAGCGCGACGGGGTTGGGCCGTTCCCATGGTGCGCCGATGGGAGCCGCCATCTGATGCCCAGCCGTCGGAAAGGATCCGGACGCGCCTGAACAGGCGTCGGAAGTGGTGGCT
>DATGEO010000173.1:0-27800 GCA_035310015.1 Candidatus Dormiibacterota bacterium
ACAGAACCTGCTGGTCGTCGTCGATCCAGTCCCGCTTCTTGACGTCGAACACCGAGAGCGTGCCCCACAAGCGTCCGTCCTCGAGCATCGGGGCGCAGAGCGCGGAGTGGAGACCGTAGGCCAGGAGGTCCGGCGGCGAGCTCAGGTCGAAGCTTGTGCTCGCGTCGGCGAGGGCGGTGACGCGCTGGCTGAGCATCACCGCGCCGACGATGCCCTGGCCGTTGGCGAACACCATCGTGTTGACCTCGGCTGGAAAGCCCAGCGACGTGATGACCCGCTGGTTGCCGTCGGGCGTGGTGCGAGTGAGCAGCGCCGCCGTCGCGCCGGTCACGCGCGCCGCCGTTTCGAGCGTCTTCTGCTCGAGCACCAGCGCGCCTTGGGTCACGGTCGTCAGGGCCTGCGAGATCTCTCCCAGCGCGTCGAGCGCGGAGCGGCGCTTGGTGGCCTGACCGGTGATCGCCTGCAGGATCTGCGAGTTCTCGACGGCGATGCCGGCCATGGACCCGAGCTCCGTCAGGGCCAGGCCCTCGCGCTGGTTGAAGGTCGCGCCTGAGCGCCCGAGGCAGATGGCGCCGATGACGCCCGCCTTGCCGCGGATCGGCGAGAGCGCCTCGTTCACGGTGTGCGAGGTGGGGTTTGGCGGCACGCCGCTCGGCGCGCCGTCCTCGGCCAGGGCGTGGTTGCGGATCAACGTCTCGCCGCCCTGCACCTTCTTCAAAGGGCCCGTCAGCGGCATCGCGGCGCCGCTGCCGTTGAGGAAGACGTAGGTGCTGTCGGGCTGGAACAGCGCGATGCGGCCGGCGTCATAGGAGACGACCTGCCGGACCCTGTCCATGACGAGCGAGAGGACCTCGTCCGTCGTCTTTCCGGACGCCTCCTTCACCAGCTCGCCCATCAACGTGTAGCGGGCGGACTCCTGCTGGCTCATCGCCACCGCGTGGGCGCTGGCGAGCTGCGCCCCGGCCCGGCGGGTGAGGGTCATCGCGAGCCGCCGGTCGTCGTCGGTAAATCCGCCGGGCCGGTTGCCGAGCAGGATGAAGCCGCCGATGCGGGCGCCGATCGGCATCGGCACCGCGAGGAGGCCTTCGACCTCCAGCTCGTCGGGCACGTAGTTGACCAGGTCCTGTAGCGCCGTCTTGCCGGCGGCCACGTAGTCCTTGCCTGCGTCGATCGCGGCCACGAGCGCCACCGCCTTCTCGCCGCGCAGGAGGGGCTGAGGGTGCAGGCGGCCGAGGCCGATGCCTGGAGGCTGCGGCAGGTACTGCCTGCCGTCGGACCCGGCGAGGTAGCAGCACGCGAACGTCGCGCCGAGGTCATGGGCCAGCTGGGCGGTGAGCGCCCCGGCGTCCGCCGGGGGTCGGGCGCCGTCCACGTCCGATGTCGCCGCGACGAACGCGCGGTGCTTCTCTCCGAGCTGGGCGTTCAGCGCCTCCATGTCCTCGAGCTGGGTTCGCAGCGCGTCGGTGAAGCTGCGGTAGGCGGTGATGCCGATCACGCCGCCAAGGACCAGCAGGAGCAGGCCTCCGAGCTGCGCCGGCAGCCCGGGGTCGGCGAACTGGAAGTGGACCGACAAGAGCTCCACCAGCAGCGAGCCGACCGCCATCGGGCCCGCCACGGTCCACTCCGAGTAGGCCGCCCCGGCGACGACCGCCATGAAGCCGGCGATCCAGGCCACGACCAGGTCGCCGCCGCCGCGGCCGGCGGCGTTGAGCGACGCCCCCGCCAGGATCAGCACCGCGGCGGCCGCCGAGAAGGCGATCCGGATCGCGAACGTGGCCCGCTCCGATCTCATCATGTGAATTCAAACCGAACGAACCGGGAATAAAGCTCTCCTAAACTCTCTCCACACCCCGGATGGCCTTGGAATGACCGTTTCCGAACTCCTCCGCATCGCCGACCACCTGGAGCCGAAGGACCAGGAGATCGTCCGGCGCGCCTACGAGCGCGCGGTCAAGGCCCACGCCGGCCAGCGCCGGCTCTCGGGTGAGGAGTACGTGAACCACCCCCTCCAGGTCGCCGCGATCCTGGCCGACCTCAAGCTCGACGCCGCCACGCTGGCGGCCGCCTTGCTCCACGACACGGTCGAGGACACGCCGCTGACGCAGGAGCAGGTGCTGCAGGAGTTCGGGCCCGAGGTGGCGCGGCTCGTGGAGGGGGTGACCAAGCTGGGCCGGATCTCCCTGCGCTCGGACCAGCAGCAGCAGGCCGAGAACATCCGCAAGATGATGGTGGCGATGGCGGAGGACCTTCGGGTCGTCCTCATCAAGCTCGCCGACCGGCTCCACAACATGCGGACGCTGGACCCGCTGCCGGAGGTGAAGCGCCGGAAGATCTCCCGCGAAACCCTCGACATCTACGCGCCGCTGGCTCACCGGCTCGGCATCGGCCAGATCAAGTGGGAGCTGGAGGACCTCGCGTTCCGGAACCTCGAGCCCGACGCCTACGAGGACGTGTCGAAGCGCATCGCCCGCAAGCGCACCGAGCGCGAGCGGCTGGTCGCCGACCTGCGCGACATCCTGGCCCGCGAGCTGGAGAAGGTCGGCATCAAGGCCGAGATCACCGGCCGGCCGAAGCACATCTACTCGGTCTGGCAGAAGATGACCCGCGACAACAAGGACTTCTCCGAGATCTACGACCTCTCGGCGATCCGGGTGCAGGTCGACAGCGTGCGCGACTGCTACGGCGTGCTGGGGGTGGTCCACTCGCTGTGGAAGCCGGTACCCGGGCGGTTCAAGGACTACGTGGCGATGCCGAAGTCGAATGGCTACCAGTCGCTGCACACGACCGTGATCGCGCATACGGGCGAGCCGATCGAGATTCAGATCCGGACGCACGAGATGCACCGCGTCGCCGAGTTCGGCGTGGCCGCGCACTGGACTTACAAAGAAGGCGGCAGGGAGAAGGAGGAGGTTTTCGACCAGAAGCTGTCCTGGCTGCGCAGCCTCCTCGAGTGGCAGAACGAGGTGGGAGACGCCGAGTCCTTCGTCGACACGGTCAAGATCGACCTCTTCCAGGACGAGGTCTACGTGTTCACGCCCAAGGGCGACGTGCTCAACCTGCCGGCGGGCTCGACGCCCGTTGATTTCGCCTACCGCATTCACACCGAGGTCGGCCACCGCTGCATCGGCGCTCGCGTCAACAGCCGCATGGTGGCGCTCGACTACGAGCTGAAGAACGGCGAGATCGTCGAGATCATCACCGCCAAGGCGCCGCACGGCCCGAGCCGCGACTGGCTGAACTTCGTCAAGAGCGCCTCGGCGAAGGAGCGCATCCGCAAGTGGTTCAAGAGCCAGCGCCGCGAGGAGAACGTGGCCAAGGGCCGCGACCTGCTCGACAAAGAGCTGCACCGCATGCACCGCATCTCGCTGTCCGACCTGACCGAGTCGAAGCTGCAGGAGATCGCGAGCGCGCACCGGTTTGCGGCCGTCGACGACTTCCTCGCCGCGATCGGCTACGGCGACCTGTCGCCGCACGCGGTGGTGATGCGCATGGCCATCGCGCCGGACGGCGCGGGCGCCGACCTGCGCTCCATCCCGCTGATCCCGAACGTCCAGCCGACGCCGCTCGTGCTCGTGCGCGGGCAGAAGGGCGTGCTGACCAAGGTCGCGCCGTGCTGCCAGCCGGTGCCGGGCGACGCGATCATCGGCTACACCACGCGCGGTCGCGGGGTCACCGTGCACCGGGCCGACTGCATCAATGCGATCAACGCGCAGGACCGCGACCGCGTCGTCCCCGTGGACTGGGACGTCGAGGCCAATCACCTGTACCCGGTGGCGATCAAGATCGAGGCGTTCGACCGTCAGGGCCTGCTGCGCGACATAGCGACGGTGGTCGCGGAGAACCACGTCAACATGTCGGCGCTCGAGGTCAAGGTGTTCGACGACAAGACCGCAACCGTTTCCGCGACGGTCGAGATCGATTCGCTCGCGCAGCTGTCGCGCCTGATGGAGAAGATCGAAGGCGTTCGCGACGTGCACACGGTCGCCCGCGAAGCGTCGTAGGGTGCGGCTCTACGTAGACAGCACCGCCGACACCCAGTTCGGCACCAACTCCTACCTCGTCGAGGACGAGGACACCAAAGACGCAGTCATCATCGACGCCAACCTCGAGGCCGAGGACCTGGTCGAGCTGGTGCGCCGACGCGGCGCACAGGTGCGGGCGATCCTCCTGACGCACACCGACGTCGACCACATCGCCGGTCTGCCCGTGCTGCTGCGTGAGCTGGGTCCGGTGCCGGTGGCGGTCCACGACTCGGAGCGCCACGTCATCGCCGAAGGCAAGCCGCTGCGGCGCCGGTGGCCGGTGGAGCTGCCCGCGATCGCCACGGTGGGCGCGCTGGCCGAGAGCGACGTGTTCCGCGCGGGCTCGCTGGAGTTCGAGGTCCTGCACACGCCCGGCCACAGCCCCGGCGGCGTCTCGCTGAAGATCGACGGCCACGTGTTCACCGGCGACGCGCTGTTCGCGGGCTCGATCGGGCGCTCCGACTTCGACAACTCAGACGGCGCGGCGCTCCTCGACGGCATCAAGGGCAAGCTGCTGGCGCTGCCCGACGACACGGTAGTGCACAGCGGTCACGGGCCGGCGACGACCATCGGCCGGGAAAGGCGGACCAACCCCTTCCTGTAGCCCGCCCCCCTTGTGCACGTCAGTGCGAATTGATGCTGAGGATCACGAGCAAGGCCGGTCCCAGCAGGATCAGCCACAAGGTCGGAAAGACGCAGCCCACGGTGGGGAGCAGGATCTTCAGCGACGCGCGCGCCGCGTCGGCGCGGATCTGCAGCCGCCGCTTGACGCGCATCTGCGCCGAGTGCGCGGCGATTGTGCGCGCGATCGGGACACCGGTGCGCTCGGCGTGGAGGATCGAGCGAATGAGCGCGGAGAAGTCCTCGATGCCCGTCGCCGCGGCCATGTCGTTGAGCGCCTCGGTGCGCGGGCGGCCGAGCTCGATTTCGCGCAGCGCGCGGGCCACCACCAGCGTCAGCGGTCCCTCCTGGTGACGGACCAGCTGTTCCAGCGCGCGATCCAGGCCGAGGCCGGCCTCCATGCTGATGGCCACCACGTCGAGCGCATTGGGCAGCATGGCTTCCAGCTCTGCCCGCCGCTCGCTCACCAGCTGCCGCAGCCACAGGAGCGGTAGGTAGAAGCCGAGCAGCAGGCCTCCGGCGAGCAAAAGCACGATCGCCACCGGCTGGCCGATCACGATGCCGAGCGCCGTGCCCACCGCGCCGAAGCCCGCCGCTGCGGCGATGCGCAGGGTCTGCACCCCGGCCGGATCGAGTCCGAACGGGTTGCCGATGAAGTCGAGCTCGCGCTGGAAGTTCGCGGCCTGAGCCGCGGGCGTGAGCCGGTTCATCTGGCGGGTGATGGCCTTGCGCATGGGCGCCACGAGGCGCTCGAGAAGGGGCCGCTCCAGCTGCAGGGCGATCGCGCTCTGCCCCAGGCCGAGCTCCTGGCGAATCAACCGCTCTCGAAGCAGGGTCGTCGCGTCGGTCGCCTGCGACGTGCGCATGCCCAGCGCGATCAGGCCGACGCCGGCGGCCGCGAGCAGGCCGAGGAGCAGGGCGATGCTGCTCATGGATATTCACAAGGGGGGCAGGCCCCCCTTGTGGGGAACCCCCCATGACTTGCACTTGGCAGTTCCCGCCGGGGGCAGTGGCTCGGCATAGCCGAGCCACTGAACATGAGCCGCTTCATTGAAACGCCGTGATCCGGCGGATGATCACCGTGCCCGTGGTCAGCAGCGCGATCGCGACCACCAGGATCACCCAGCCGATCGGCTGCGTGAATAGCGGCCGGAAGTAGTCGGGAAGGACGAAGTAGCCGAACGCCCCGACCAGGATCGGCAGGGCCGTGATGATGACGCTCGAGGCGCGCGACTGGGCGGTCGCGGCGAGGACCTCCTGGCGCATCTCCGAACGCTGCCGCATGGTATCGGCGAGCGTCGTCAGGATCGCGGGCAGGTCGCCGCCTACGGCGTGCTGGATCGTGATCACCATGATCATCAGCCTGAGATCGGAGCTGCCCATGCGCTTCTCCATGTTGCTGAGAGCGCTTTCGACCGAGGCGCCAAGCTCGATCTCGCGGCGCGCCAGGCCGAACTCCTCGTCGACTGGCGGACCCGCGTTCTCCACGACCGCGGCGAACGACTGCGCCACCGATTGGCCCGCTTTCATGGAGTTGGCGATCAGCTCCATCGCCCGCGGCAGCTCATCGTCGAACTTGCGAAGCCGATGGCCGCGCCGGTTGCGGAGGTAGAAGGCCGGCGCGACGTACCCGACCACGGCCAGGATCAGAACCGCGAAGCTGACGTCGAAGCGGAGGAAAGCCAGGACGGCGAATAGCAATGCAGAGCCGATCTGCAGCAGGCGGAACTCGTATGGGCGCAGCTGCAGGTCAGCGCTCGCCAGATCGCGAGCGAGGGCGTTCTGGTTCTGGCCCGCGATCCACACCGGCGCGCCGGACGGCTCGAACCTCCGGCGCAACTGCTCGCGGACGTCAGCGAGGGTTCGATAGGTGACGCGTGCCGTCACGCCGGTCTCTAGGGCGCCTATCTCCGCGTCCCGGCGCATGACGCCGAACACGACGAGGCCCACTCCGATGGCGGCTCCGACCGCGACGAGAAGGACTACGCCAGGCACCAGGTCACCGGCTCAGGGCGTGGTGAAGTGCCACCGAGCGTCGACCTCCCTCGGTCCCACGCCGCCGGCCGCGAGCACGGACGGGCACTTGGGATCGGGCGCTGTCGGGACCGAGCCGTAGTCCTTGAACGACTCGAGCTCGTACTTCAGGGTCGCGTTGTTCAGCAGCCAGAACAGGTACTCGGAGTCGCACGCGGTCATCAGGACCGTGAGGCTCGTGCTCACGGGTGACGAGCCCTGGGCCGACGTGACCGGGCCCACCCTCAGCACGTAGAGGTCTCTGAAGACGGTGCGCACGGACGCCACGGTCGGGCCCACGCCGAAGATCTGCGTGTTGATGCTGGCGAGGACCGTGATCCGGTCGCCCACCTGCACGTACCCGCCGACGCCGACCTGCTCCGAGGTCGGGATCGTGACCGCCACGTAGCCCGATGGGATGGGCAGGTACGTGACGTCGCTGGTGTTGAGGATGTCCGGCTCGTCGGCGATGAGGTTCGCCGTCACCGGCAGGCCCTGCGGAATGTCCACGCGGGCGCCCTTGCCGGCGACCTGCGCGATGGACGTGAACGCCTCTGGCGGCTCGGGGTTCACGACCGCCAGCTCCAGCTGCGACGTCTCGATGCGGGTTCGGGCCGTGATGCCACTCTTGGCGACCACCACCTTGGTTCCGCCCGCCGCCGTGGGGAAGAGGTAGGGCGCGCTCGCGAGAATGGCCGCGGCCAGGAAGGCCAGGAGCGCGAGCACCGTGCCGATGACGATGTAGAGCCGGCTGCGGCGCCCGCGGCCGATCGGCGCGCTGGTCGCCACCTAGATCTTTGCGCCTCCGCTTCTCACAGGCGCAAATGATGCACGTAAGGCCCTGGTTTTTAGGGGCCCCCACGAAATCTCGGCGAAGCCCCCGATTTCGTGGGGATTGTTTCACTCCACCAATCTGGCCTCGACCGTGGCCGTGCTGATGCCGTAGTCGCTCCCGATCGCCGTCCGGGCGCCGCCCCCCGCCGAGATCGACAGAGTCCCGCAGTCGACCGCGCCGGCGATCGTGGAGGTTCCGTTGACGGTGTCCGTCACCGTCCCGGGCCAGAAGATCGAGCCGAGCAGCCAGTGCTCGGCCGACGTCCCCTTGATCGCGATCTGGCCAGTGGCCGACGACGGCGCGTAGAGGAGCAGGTTCCAGCAGGAGCGGTCGCCGGACGGGCACCAGCTCGACCCGCCGAGGCAGCTCGCGTCGGGGCTGGCGCTGGGGTCCTGGGAGCACGGCGCGGCGAACCAGGAGTAGTTGGTGTCGACTTTCCCGGAGGCCGGGTCGCTGCCAAACCGGCAGGTCGTGACCGCGCACACGGTGCTGGCTCCGGCCAGGCAGCTGCCGGACGAGAAACCCGCCTGGTTGACGAACTCGATGGTCACGTCGCGGGCGAGCAGCTCGCCGCCGTTGAGGCAGATGCCCCCTCCGCCGGCGAACCCGAACCCGTTGAAGTAGTAGAAGCCGGGGTCGAGCACGGCTCCGACGGAGGCGATCTTGAACGTTGCCACCGAAAGGGACCAGGTGGTGGCAGCGGTTGCGCTCACGGTTTCGCTGGCGACGGCAGCAGGCAGGTCGGTGCGGAACTCCGACCCGAAGCCGTTGTTCGCATCGTTCGCGAGGCTGCTCCAGGCCGCTTCCGGCGCATACGTCTGTCGAGGGCCGAGCTTGAAGCCGTTGTCGGTGATGACCAGCTCGCCGGCTTCGGCCGTCGCGGCAGCAGTGGAGATGGTCGCCGAGGTCGATGTCGTCGCGGTGGCAAAGCTGCCGGTCTGGTCGAGCGGAGAAACGGTGGCCATGCCGCTCCATTCGGTCAGCTGGCCCACGGCGATCACTCTGGTCGTGAACGTGACCGCGGTGATGGCGCCGGGATTGTTCGGGTAGTACCAGATCTCGACCCGGCCAGCCGTCCCCTGGTCGATCGCGACGGCTTGGACCCAGCCGGCGGGAGCCGTAAACGCGGTGGTCGTGGGATCCCCTTTCAGGGTGGCCACCAGCAGGTCCCCGGCGGTGCTCGCCGCAGGAAGGGTCAGCGTCGGGTTCTTGGCCTTCGCCGCCTCGGCTCCGGTCTCCACGCCCACCGCACCGCCGGCGACCGCGGCGAGGTTCAGGTAGCCGTAGCAGCTCGGCTTGAAGTGCCAGAAACCGCTTGCGTCCTTGACGGGTGCAGGCGCCTGGCCGGTCCCCCAGGTGACGCCTCCGGCGACGATGTTGGAGTAGACCGTCCCGGCGCTGCACGCCGAGCCTCCGGTGCCCTGCAGCGTGGCGATCGCGCTGGGGTCGGTATTGGGGTCGGGCGGTAGGACGCTGGACAGCGGCGCCACCGGCTGCGGCCCGACACCCGCGCCGCACGGGTTGCCGTTGATCGCGGCGTCACCGGCCGACAGGTACGACGTACCGCCCCCGCAGGCTGGGGTGACGTGGCCGGAAAGCTCGTAGCCGTCGGAGCAGATCGCGTTCGACGAGCCGGCGCTCGCCCCGGCGACGCAGCTGCCGCCGGCGACGAGCCAGCTCTGCCCGTCGGCGTAGACGCTCGTGTTGCCGAGGCTCGAATAGGCGCCCGAATTGAGCCTCTGGTGCGCATACAGCGCGCAGGACCCGCTCAGGGTGATCGCGTTCTGCACCGCGATGTCACCGGCCACGTTCACCTGACCGCCGGTGCAGGTGAGCGTCGTCGCCGCCACCGCCGGCATCGACGCGGGCATGGCCTCGGCCACCGCGTACCGCGTCACGGTCGTGCTGGTCCTGCCTTCGACGCCGCCGAACGAGATCGGCAGGCTCAGCGTGAGGAGGACTTCGACCTGCTGCTCGTGCGCGTGGTACGGGTAGTAATAGTCCGCGCTCAGGCCGCCGGTGAAGGTGTCGGTGCCGTGGTAGGGCGTGGCGCAGGTTCCCGCCCCGATGGAAAGCGCACCCGTGCGCGTGCGCTGGGTGGCGAGGAAGGTGTCGGCCTCGGTGATGATCGTCGACGCGCCGGCCGCTGTACAGGACGTCGAGACTTGCAGCGCCGAGTCCAGCGCGGCCGAGTCGGCGAGCGTCTGCAGCTGATCCTTCTGCCACTCCACGGACCCGGCGAGCAGCACCAGCGCCGCCGATCCGATCAGCGCGAGCAGCGCCACGGCCACCAGCACCATCGCCTGGCCGGATTGTTTCCGCCGGCGCATCAGAACTCCATCCGGTCGACGGCCTGCGAGTCAAAGGTCAGCACCGTCGGGATTCCGAGGAAGTGGGCCAGCACCGGCTGCCACTTGAGCTTCAGATCGACGACGACGCGCTGATGCCCCGACGTCCGCACCGCGCTGCCGCTGGTCGCGGCGCAGGTGGGGCAGCTCCAGCGCGGAGAGGGATTGCCGCCGGTCGAGTCGAGCTCATAGATGAACACGTAGACGGTGTTGGGGTTGGTCGAGTTCGTGAGAGTGATCGTTCCGGGCTGGGTCGGATCGGCGTTGGCGACATACGTGCCGTACGACGGCGGCGAGCTGATGGCCGACGAGTCCTGGTAGACGACCGACACTCCGAGGGCGTCAAGGAGGTGCGCGCCGCCGATGACGGATGTCTGGGAGCACGGGGCGGCGAGCGCCGTGCACGGCGGCGGAAGGGTGTTGGAGCCGCTGTTGTCGTGGGCCGTGGCAAGCCGCGCCGTCTCGCGCGCCGCGCCGGACAGAAGGTTGTAGATGAGCACGCCTCGCCCGAGGTCGACCGTCGCCCCGATCAGCAGTAAAAGGATGGGAGCGATGAGCGCGAACTCGACCATGCTCTGGGCAAGGCCCGAACGTCTACCTACCACGACGTGGTCTCCCGGCTGGACCCGGAGATCGTGATCAGCCCGCCGAACAGGTTCATGTCGTTGAAGCCGTAGAAGACGCCGACGTCGACCTCGGACTGGTACTGCGGGCTCGCGCTCCCGGTGCAGTTCGCGCTGGAGCCGCAGTAGACGGCCACGATCGCCTGGCCGTCGACCGGCTTCGTGAAGTCGGTGCCGGCGACGAACGGCGGCGCATGGCCCACCTGCGTCGCGCAGACCACGTTCGAGGTCACGGCGGCGAGGTCGGCGGTGACGATGCTGCACATGCTGGCGATGCCCGGGCCGTCGGTGGCCGGCGTCTTGCCCGCGACGTATCGCGCGCCGTCGCGCGCGGCGTTGGACGTCGCCACGCCGATGGCGTAGCCGCGACCGACCTCGAGCACGCCCGCGACGAGCAGGATGAGGATGGGCAGAGCCACGGCGAACTCGACCATCGCCTGAGCGCGCGAGCGCCGATGGCCGGCCCGCCTGGGATCAGAGCTTGAGCTTGAGATTGCCACCGATCAGGCGCGCGATGTCGGCCGCGCCTTTGGCCACGAGGGATGACGAGTCGCGCTGGACGAGCAGGGCGCCGGCGAGCGTCGCCTCTTCCGGCTTGTTGCCGTCGAAGCCGACGGTGACCGAGATCTGACGCCCGAGGACCGACTCAATTGCCGAGCGGTCCAACGGCGAGTGCGGCGTCCTCTGGTTCAAGACGATCTCGATCCGGTTGTCGGGCACGCCCATGATGTCGCGGAAGACGGTCAGCGTGCGGCGCGCGTCCGTCATCGCTGCGATCTCCGGCGGTACGACGATCACGAGGCACTGGGCTCGCTCGATGACCACCAGCGACGCCTCGGCGAGCGACGTGCCGAGGTCGGCGACGATGACCCGCTGGCCCGGCGCCACGATGTCGAGGACCCTGGTCGTCAGCTCGGCGTTGACCAGGTCGACCTCCTCCGGCCGCAGCGTCGCCGGCAGGACGCCGAGGCCGGACCGGTGGTTGACGATGGCGCCGCGCAGGTTCTTCGTGAAGTCGGCCTGCGGCGCCTTCGACGCGCTGGCGATCGAGCCGGTCGCGATCAGGTCGGCGAACAGGGCAGCGTGGCCGAACGGCTCCGACAGGTCCAGCAGCAGCACCTGCCGCGGATACTTCGACGCCAGCACCGCCGCGGAGTTGATGGCGAGGGTGGTCGTGCCCGAGCCGCCCTTGGCCGAGAAGAAGGCCGTGATCGGCGCCGCGGCGCGCCAGGCCTCCTGCGCCTGGGCCGCGTCGGCCGCCGCCAGCTCCTGCTCCCACAGCTTGTCGAGGCCGATGCCGACGCGCTCGACGGCGGGCCCGAGGGCCTCCATCAGCCCGTCGCGGTCGAGGGTCAGCAGCGTGGCCTCGGTCAGGCCGTGGATGCTGGTCACGAAGCGGTCGCCGGTGCGGGGGGCGGGGAGGATCAAGAGGTCGCCCGGCTTGGGCCTGCGCGTGAGCACGACCTTCCCGGAGCCGTCGAGGATGGCGCCCTCGCAGGATCCCTCCGCGAGAAAGATGACCAAGTCGCCTCCGTGGCTGCCGAGGCGCAAAGTCTCGCCCGCCGCGAGGTTCACTTGGCGCATTCTCCGGGCGAGCGCGCGCAGCGCGCCATCGCCCAGCTCGGAGAAGACCGACGCCATCTCCAGGATGTGCGCGCGCTGCTGCAGCACCGACGGGGACTGTTCGTCCACAGGGGGTGATCCCGGATCCACCCGCGGTCCTCCTACCTCCCGCGCCCCGCGGTTCTCGCGAACCTGGGAGCTCAAAACGCCGATAATGTACCAACGTCCCCTCACATTTCCACCGCGCATCGCCCGGGCGATTGTCCGGTCGGCCTGGCGGGGAGGCCAATCATTCGGCCCGGGGGACCCGGCGCCGACACCGCCCGACCGCTGGTGGCGGCGCAGGTCAATCAAGCGCTTTTGTCGGCGTTGACCGGCCAGGCGGCCGTCGTCGACGCCAGCGCCACCGACCTGCTCGCCAACGCCGACGCGGTGGCGCCGGCGATCGCTTTGGTGATGCACCGGCGCGGCATCACGATGGCTCAGCAGTGGCGCGTCACCAACGCGATGCACCAGGCCGGTCTCGACGCCGAGATCCTCGACGCCCTGGCGAGCCCTGACGCGGCCACCCGGGAGGCTGCGGCCAAGCTGTGCGGCGCGCTGCGGCTCGCGGAGGCGGTTCCATGGCTCAGCGACCTGCTGGCCGACCCCGAGGAGCGGGTGCGAAGCGCGGCCGCCAGGGCACTCGGAAGCACCGGCGGCCGGAGGGCGGTCGACGCTCTCATGGCGTCCGCCGAGCGCTTCCCGGCCATGCGCCTGGCCGTCGACATCGCGCACGGGGCGTCGGACATCGACCTCGATGGGCTCCTGCGATCGGAGCGGCGGCCACACGCCGTCGTGGTGGTCGCGCTGGCCTGCGGGCTGCGAGCCGACGCCCTGCGATTTCCGCGCCTGGTGGCCATGGCCCGGGACCCTGCCAACGAGCCCGAGGTCAGGGCCGCGGCCTGTCGCGCCCTCGGCATGATCGGGGACCGGGCGGCGGCCGGCGTGCTCCGGAATCTGAGCTCCGACCCAAATGAGGAGGTTTCAGCAGCAGCCGCGCACGCGCTGCGGCGTTACCATCCCGGCTTGTCGAGGCGCGCGTAATCCCCCGGCGACCCCTTAGGCGACCCACTTAGTCAGTGACCAGATGAAGCTTTCCGAACGATTCGATCGCCGGTACCAGCAGACGCCGCTGGCCGTGCCCGTGCCGCCGGGAGGAGCCCCCGCGCCCGCGACCCAGCCGCCCATGCCTCAGGCACCTACTCCTGCCGCACCCTCGCCGGCGACCCTCGCCTCGACCCAGGTCGTCGCCGCGCCGGCGCCGCCCGCGCCGCAGGAGCCGGTCGTTCAGCTCACGCCGACGCTGGCCGCGGCGAAGAACGAGATCCACGCCCAGATGCTGGCGCACCACACCGCCCAGATCGACATCAACAACCGGGCCGGCATCCGCCGGCTGCTCCAGCAGCTGACCGAGGAGCACTTCCGGACCAAGCCCAACCTCGGCGTCACGGCGGCCGACAAGGAGCGCCTGGTCGAGGCCTTGTTCGACGAGGTGGTCGGCCTGGGTCCGCTGGAGACCCTGCTCCGCGACCCGGAGATCACCGAGGTGATGGTCAACCGGCCGGAGCAGATCTTCGTCGAGCGCAAGGGCCGCATCGAGCTGACGACGCTTGCCTTCGAGGACGAGGACAGTCTCCGCCGGGTGATCGACCGCATCGTCTCGTCGATCGGACGGCGCGTCGACGAGTCGGAGCCTATGTGCGATGCGCGGTTGAAGGACGGCTCGCGCGTCAACGTGGTCATCCCGCCGGTCGCGATCTACGGGCCGTGCCTGACCATCCGCAAGTTCGGCCGCGACGTCCTGGGCCCGGAGCAGATCATCGCCACCGGCGGCGCGACCGCGGCCATGATGGAGTACCTCGACGCCGCCGTGAAGACGCGGCTGAACATCATCGTCTCCGGCGGCACAGGTTCCGGCAAGACGACCTTCCTCAACGTGCTCTCCGGCTTCATCCCGGCCAACGAGCGCATCGTCACGTGCGAGGACGCGGCCGAGCTGCGGCTGCGCCAGGTGCACGTGATCAGCCTCGAGTCGAAGCCGCAGAACGTCGAGGGACGCGGCGCGATCTCCATCCGCGACCTCGTGCGCAACTGCCTTCGCATGCGCCCGGATCGAATCGTCGTCGGTGAATGCCGAGGGGCCGAGGCCCTGGACATGCTGCAGGCCATGAACACCGGCCACGACGGTTCGATGAGCACGCTGCACGCCAACAACCCGCGGGATGCCGTGAACCGGCTGGAGACGCTGGTCCTGCTCGCCGGCACCGAGCTGCCTTCGCGTGCGATCCGCACGCAGATCGCGTCGGCCGTCAACGTCGTGGTCCAGACCGAGCGCCTGCGAGGCGGTGCGCGCAAGGTCGTGTCCATCGCCGAGGTCACCGGCATGAAGGACGGCGAGATCATGCTCCAGGAGCTGTTCGCGTTCCGCCAGGTCGGCGTCTCCTCCGACGGCCGCGCGATCGGCTATCACTCGGCGACCGGCATCCGGTCGTGCTTCGTGCACCACTTCCGCGCCGACGGCGTCGAGCTGGCCGACTCGATGTTCGATCCCACGCCCGAGCCGCCCTCCTCGAGCTTCGCGTGAGGCGCCCGTGACCGACACCATGCATGCCGGCAGCGCGCTCGACGCCGAGGTTCTGGCGGACGTTGGTCACCAGCTGCGCAACCAGCTCAACGCGATCGTCGGGGCTGCCGGCCTGCTCCTGGAAACGGCGACGTCGAGCGATCAGCGAGAGCTGGCGTCGGTGGTTTTGACCGGAGCCGAGCAGGTGGCCGGGCTGATCGACGAGGTCCTCGACGCCGAGCTCATCCAGAGCGACAACTTCGAGCTCGCGCTGCATCCTTTCAACCTGCGGACGAGCGTCGAAGCCTGCATAGGCCGCGTGAGCGCCGGCGCAGCGGGCAAGGGCCTGACCATCGTCCTGCGCATCGCTGAGAACGTGCCGCCGCTGATCGTCTCCGACTCGCGGCGAATCGAGCAGGTCCTCCACTCGCTGCTGCGGCTCGCCGTCGAACACACCGGGCGGGGCGCGATCGACGTCGCCCTGAGCAGCGAGCCGAGCGATGGACCGCTGCGGCTGCACATCACCATTCGCGTGCCGGGCCTCACGCTGTCGCAAGGCGTGCTCGACTCGGTGCTCGAGGGCGTCGAACCGCCGTCAGGCGTCGCACCCGGGGAGCGCCTCGCGATCCTCAGCCTGCACGTGGCCAAGCACATCATCGAGATGATGGACGGCGAGCTCACGATCGGCCGCGACAGCAGCAACGGCGCCGGGCCGGAGATCGATTTCACCTTCCTCGCGATCGAGACGGCGGCCGGTGAACCGGGTGGCCAGTCGCTGGCCGGGATGCAGGTGCTGGTCGCCATGTCCGACCCGACGGAGCGGCGCGTGCTCGCGCTGCAGACCGAGCTCTGGGGCGCGCCGTCGACCGCGGCCGAGCCTTCGGAGATCGGCGCGCTTGTAGCGGCGGGTCACGCCTACGACGTCGTGCTGCTCGAGCACCGCAAGCCGGCAGTGGACGGGCTTGCCATCGCCGCGATCCTGCGCACGCGGCGCGGGCCCGAAGAGCTGCCCATCATCCTCATCGCGGCCGGCACGGTGGGCGAGGAGGAGGTGCTCGCGCAGGACAGCGGCAACGTCCAGGCCACGCTTCCGAAACCGGTAACGCCGCAGAAGCTGCGCGACGCGATGGCGCAGGTCGGGCTTCGCCGCGTCGTCGTGCCGGCGCCGGCGCTGGAGGCGGAAGCGCCCGCGGTGACGCTGAAGGTGCTGGTCGCGGACGACAACCAGCTCAACCAGAACATGCTCCGGCGTCAGATCGCCAAGCTCGGCCATCAGGTCGACGTGGTCTCCAACGGCAGGCAGGCGGTGGAGGCCGTCGAGCAGCAGCCGTACGACGCGCTGCTCATGGACGTGCTGATGCCCGAGATGGACGGGCTGACCGCGGCGGCGGAGATCTGCCGGCGCTGGAGCCCGAGCACCCGCCCCCGGTTGATCGCGCTGACCGCGATGGCGGCGCCGGGTGACGAGGAGCGCTGCCGCAAGGCGGGCTTCGACGACTACATGAGCAAGCCCGTGCACCTGGACGAGCTGGCGGAGTCGCTGAGGGCGGCCGCCGGCTGGAGAGCGGTCCCGAAGATAGTCGGTTAGGTAGCGCCCCCTCCGGCCCGAGCCCGCGCCGCGGGCTGCGGCCACCTCCCCACCGCGTGGGGAGGGACGAGGCCGGAGGGGGGTGTTAGCTAAACGGCTAGCGGGCCGGCGCCCGCGAGGCGCGGGACTCGAGCAGCACGACGACGATCACGATCAGCCCGCCGAGCACCATGAGGCCGCCCAGCGCCTCGCCCTCGGTCCCTGTGGGCTGGAGGATGATCTGGATCATCGCCGCGCCGAACACGAGGATGTAGCTGAAGCCCAGCAGACGCACCCGCGGCGCGACGCGCTGCGGCTCGTCGCTCTTCCACGGCCGCTTGCCGACGATGAGAAGCCACGCGCCCATCAGCAGGGCCAGGGCGGCCAGGACGAGCGAGACGAGCTGGATGATGCTGGTGGTCACGGGCTCCGATAGTAATCGGAGGTTCAGTAATCTTCACAGTCCAGTGCCCCGAACCGAACCGATCAAGGCCGTGCGCGGCGTTCGCGACATCCTTCCCGATGAACGGGGCATCTGGCGCGTCGCCGAAAAGGCCGCGGTGCGGGTCGCGCAGCGCTACGGCTACCGTCAGATCGAGACGCCGCTCATCGAGCACGTCGAGCTCATCGAGCGTGGCGTCGGGCAGGACACGGACGCCGGGGGCAAGGAGCTATATCGGTTCAAGGACCGCAAGGGCCGCGAGCTGGCGCTGCGTCCGGAGGCGACGGCGGGCGTCGTGCGCGCGTACTTCGAGGGTGGGCTCAACCCGCCGCGCCCCCAGCCGGCGCGCCTCTACCTGATCGGGCCGATGTTCCGCTACGACCGCCCCCAGAAGGGGCGCTACCGCCAGTTCTTCCAGTTCAACGTCGAGGCGATCGGGCTGGCCAGCGCGGCCCTCGACGTCGAGGTGATCGAGCTCGGACGTGACTGGCTCGTCGAGGTGGGCCTGTCCGACCTGACTCTCGACCTCAACACCATCGGCGACCAGAAATGCAGGCCTGCATACCTCGAGCTCCTGCGCCAGTACTACCGCCCGCTGAAGGACAAGCTGCACCCGGACTGCCAGCGCCGCCTCGAGGTCAACCCACTGCGGCTGCTCGACTGCAAGGAGCCGCAGTGCCAGCCGTTCAAGAAGGACGCCCCTCGCATGACGGACCACCTCTGCGACGAGTGCAGCGCCGCGTGGACCGAGGTGCGGAAGCTGCTCGACGAAGCCGGCGTGGAGTACCGATTGAACCCCTACCTGGTCCGCGGCCTGGACTACTACACGCGGACCGTCTTCGAGTTCTATCCGGCCTCGGCCGGAGGCCAGCAGGACACGCTGGTGGCGGGGGGCCGCTATGACGGGCTCGCCGCCGCGCTCGGGTGGGAGTCGACGCCGGGCGTCGGTTTTGCGGGCGGCCTGGACCGGGTCACCCAGCTGATGGCGACAGAAGGCGAGGAAGTGATCGCGCAGCCGGCGGCGGACGTCATCGTGCTGCCTGACGGTGAGCTCGATGCCGAGGCGGCGGAGATCGCACGCCTCGCGCGAGCGGTGCGGTCGGTGACCGTCGACTATTCGCACCGCAGCCTCAGGGCGAAGATGGGCTCGGCCGACAAGCTCGGCGTCCGCTGGGCGATCCTGTTCGGTCCCGACGAGGCGAAGCGAGGTGTCGTCCGACTGCGTGACATGGTGAGCGGCGAGCAGGTCGAGGTGCCATGGTCCGAGATGGCCGAAAGGCTGGCGTGAGCGGCTTCACCGCGCCGCACTGCGGCTCGCTGCGCGCCGCCGACGCTGGCCGTGAGGTCGAGCTCTACGGCTGGGTCGCGCGCCGTCGCGACATGGGCGGCCTGATCTTCATCGACCTGCGCGACCGCTGGGGCAAGGTGCAGGTGGTCTTCAATCCCGCGGCGGCGCCCGCCGTGCACCGGGCCGCGTCGGAGCTGCGCTCGGAGTACGTCGTCCGCGTAAGGGGAACGATCAACAAGCGCCCCGCCGGTTCGGAGAACCCCAAGCTCGCGACCGGCGAGGTCGAGGTCGCGGCGTCCGAGCTCGAGGTCATAACGGCCGCGAAGACACCTCCGTTCCAGGTCGAGGACGATGCGGCGCTGGCCGACGAGGCGACGCGCCTCAAGTACCGCTATCTCGACCTGCGGCGGCCGCGCATGCAGCACATCCTCCAGGTGCGCCACCGCGTGAACAAGATCATCCACGCGTACATGGACGAGCACGAGTTCGTGGAGGTCGAGACGCCGCTGCTGGTCAAGGGCACACCGGAAGGCGCGCGCGACTTCATCGTCCCGTCGCGGCTTCATGCAGGTGAGTTCTTCGCGCTTCCCCAATCGCCGCAGCAGCTGAAGCAGCTGCTGATGGTCAGCGGCCTCGGGCGCTACTACCAGATCGCGCGCTGCCTGCGGGACGAAGACCTTCGCGCCGATCGCGCGCTCGAGTTCACGCAGCTCGACCTCGAGATGTCCTTCTGCGACGAGGAGGACGTCTTCACGCTCATCGAAGGACTGTGGGCGCGGATCTGGAAGGAGATCCTCGACGTCGACATCGTCACCCCCTTCCCACGGCTCGACATGAAGGACGCCCTCCTGCGCTACGGCTCGGACAAGCCCGACCTTCGCTACGAGCTCGAGATCGCCGACCTCGGTGACGTCCTCGCCGGCACGCGGGCCAACATCTTCAAGTCGGCACTGGCCGAAGGCGGAGTCGTGCGCGGTCTCGCGGTTCCCGGCGGCAAGGACATGCACCGCCGCGAGCTCGATGACCTGGCGACGATCGCCAAGGGCGCCGGCGCCAAGGGACTCGCGTGGGTGCCGGGCCCCCTCGACAAGTTCCTGACCGAAGTCGAGATCGCGGGCATCAAGGAGAGGACCGGCGCCGGGCCCGACGACATCGTGCTCATCGCCGCCGACAAGCGGCGCCGCGCGGAAAAGGTGATGGGCCTGATCCGTTCCAACGTCGCCCGCTCCCGCAAGCTCGTGCGCGAGGGCGAGTGGAAGTTCCTGTGGGTCCACCCGATGTATCTCTTCGAGGAGGACGACGAGGGTCACCTCACGTACGGTCATCACCCCTTCACCAGGCCGATGGAGGAGGACCTCGCCTTCATCGACCAGAGGCCTTACGACGTGCGCGCGCACGCGTACGACATCGTGTGCAACGGCTACGAGCTCGGGGGCGGCAGCATCAGGATTCACGATCGGGCGCTGCAGGAGCGCGTGTTCGAGATCCTCGGGCACTCGCGCGAGTCGATTCGCGAGCGCTTCGGTCACCTGCTCGACGCATTCGAGTACGGTGTGCCGCCGCACGGCGGTATAGCCCCCGGCATCGACCGCATCGTGATGATGCTCGCGGGCACGGAGAACATCCGCGACGTGATCGCCTTCCCGAAGACGCAGAGTCACCAGGACCTGATGCTGGGAGCCCCCAGCCCGGTCGACCAGCAGCAGCTCCGGGAGGTCCACATCCAGGTGTTGCCCGAAGAGAAACCCTCGTAGCATTGGCTGGCTCCCGAAGGGCTGCGGGTGACGTGCGCGTTGCCCAACAGACAGTCAAAAGGGACCTCGGAGTCCGGACGGCGGACCAAATGCCCGCTCTGAGACGGGACTTGGAAAGCCCAGGCAGGGGACCCACCTGAGAATGCTCAGGACAACCCACCCCCGTGACCCGGAGGGAGCACCCCTTTGGCGCTGATCAAGCTCATCCCGCCCGGCGTCGTGCCGGCGGTGCTGTTCGTCCTGATCCTGTCCGCGCTCTTCTACGCCCTGCTGCCCTACCGCAAGCGGGCGTACGTTCCCATCCTGGTCGTGACCGCGCTCGGCTACGCCCTCGGCCAGGGCTGGGACTACGTCGGGCTGCCGGCGCTGCGGCTCGGCCAGGCCAACGTGCTGCCCGCTTTCGTCTTCGCGCTCGCCTTTCAGCCCCTGGCCCGCTTCGTGCCCCGGCCCCGGAACGAGCCCCAAGAGCCGGAAGGGTCGCAGTCCCGAACTTCGTGAGGTCGAGCCGGGCGCCTGAACATATGATTTCGATTGGTTTGCAGGATCTCGTAAGGGGGTATTGACGCAGTGGAGTTCATGTGGATCGCGTTCGGCGCGAGCGCGCTGATCGTGGCGCTCGGCCTCTTCGTGGTCCTGCTGCGACTCCGGGGAACACTTGGCGCCATGCAAGAGCTGATTGACACGACCAGCGACGAGATGAAGGAAACCCTGCCCGAGGTGCGGCAGACGATCGGCAACGTCAACGACATCACGGCCGGAGTCAACGTCGGTCTGCGGACAACGGGCAAAGGCTTCTCGGCGGCCGGCCGCGCCGTGAGCGCAGCGGCTCACGGGGCCAAGGTCGCCAGCCAGAGCCTGGTCCGTTCATTCCTTGGAGGTTAGGAGCATGGGCGACGAAAGGAACGGCGGCGGCGGCGGTTTCGGTTGGTTCCTCGTCGGCGGCATCCTCGGCCTTATCGCCGGCGCGTACATCGCGTCGGGTCCCGGCCGCGGCCAGGTCGACAGCATCCGCAGCAAGACGATCGAGCTCGGCGCCAGCGAGCCCGTGCAGCGCGCCAAGGAAGCCGCGCAGCGAGCGCGCACCATGGTGACCGACCCCGACCACCCGGTCGGCAAGGCGATCCAGGACGGAGTCGCGGCCGCCAAGCGGCGCCGCGAGGAGCTCGAGTCGGCCGCGGCGCGCAAGATGCAGCAGGCGACCAACGGCGGCGAGTAGGAATAGATAGAACGTGGCCAAGCGCAACCTCGCCGAGCTGAAGATCCCCGCCTCGCCGGCTTTCATCCCGGTGGCAAAGCGGGTGGCGACGACGCTCGGCAGCCAGCTTGGCCTCAGCCTGGTGGACCTCGACGAGCTCACGATCGCGCTGACCCAGGCCTGCGACAGCGCGATCGCGGCCGCCGGGGAGACGGAGGCGGGCGGCGGTGGCGGCGATCAGCTCAAGCTCACGTACTTCGCCACCAACCGCGCGCTGGTGGTCGACGTCGACCTGCTGCCCGCGGAGCACGCCCACGACCACGCTCACGCCCACGCGCACCCTCGGAGCCCGGCCGACGTCGAGGCCAGCGCCGAGCTGCAGCGGCTCGCTTACGAGATGATCCGCTGCTTCGTCGACGACTTCCGGCCGGAGGTCGAGCCGCGAACCGGCCAGGTTCGGTTCCGGATGGTCAAATACCTCGCCGGCTGACGCCTTCTCCGCTGTTCGTCCCAAACTGAAGCGGTAGTGAGCTCGGCTTCCGCCTCTTCGCGGCCAAGCCGCGAAGAGCTTCGTGCGCTTCACCGGCGCTACCGGGACAGCAAGGACCCGGCCGAGCGCGACCGCATCCGCGAGCAGCTGGTCGCCGCGTACCACGACTTCGTCTACTTCCTCGCGCGCAAGTTCCAGAACCGCGGCGAGCCGCTCGACGACATCGTGCAGGTCGGCTATCTCGGGCTGATCAAAGCCATCGAGCGCTTCGACCCCGACCTCGGCTACGAGTTCACGACCTTCGCGACCCTTACGGTCGCGGGCGAGATCAAGCGCCACTTCCGTGACAAGGGCACCGCGATTCGCTTTCCCCGCCGGTTGCAGGAGCTCCACCAGTCCGCCGTGCGCGTCAACGAGCAGATGAAGAACGAGCTGGGCCGCGAGCCGACGGTCGCCGAGCTGGCGGAGCGTTTGGGGGTGGCGCCCGAAGACGTGACGGAAGCGATGGAAATGGGCCCGGCGCAGACGCCGCTCTCGCTTGACCAGACGCTCGGCTCGGCGGATGGTGAGGCAGGCCGCGAGCTGGCGGAGCAGATTGGCGGCGACGACCCCGAGCTCGACCGGGTCGAGATGCGCGACATCCTGAACCGGGCCATGGAGCACCTGACGCCGCGTGAGCGCGCGATCATGGCGATGCGCTTCTACGAGCAGATGTCGCAGTCGGAGATCGCCCGCCGGCTCGGCATCAGCCAGATGCACGTGTCGCGCCTGCAGCGGGCCGCGCTCGAGCAGCTGCGCAAGTACGTGCCGCAGGAATCGGCGAGCTGACGCGCACGCGATGCCGCTGATCGAAGACGAGATGCCGGCGGACCCGCTGGCGCTCTTCGACCGCTGGTTTCAGGACGCTGTCACGGCGGGTGCGCCACAGCCCGAGGCCGTCGCGCTCGCCACGGCCGGCGCGGGCGGCGAGCCGTCGGGGCGGATGGTGCTCTTCAAGGGTCTGGAGGCCGGCTCGTTCCTCTTCTACTCCAACTACGAGAGCCGCAAGGGTCACGACCTGGCCGCGAATCCGCGAGCCGCGCTCGTGTTCTACTGGCCGGTCACGCGGCACCAGGTGCGCGTGTCGGGAACGGTGCGTCGCCTCAGCCGCGGGGCGTCGGCGGATTACTTTCACAGCCGGCCGCGCGGCGCGCAGCTGTCGGCGCTCGCATCGCGGCAGAGCCGCGTCGTGCGTTCGCGCGAGGTGCTCGAGCGCGAGGTCCTGAAGCTCGCGGCCGATCACCCGGCCGAGGTGCCGCTGCCGCGCGACTGGGGCGGCTACGCGCTGCGCCCGCGGTGGATCGAGTTCTGGGAGAACCGCGACGACCGGCTGCACGATCGCATCCGCTACGTCCGGCGCTCCGGCGGCGCCTGGCGGATGGAGAGGCTGGCACCCTAAGGCCCCGACCTCCGTCGAGTGCCGGCTCCCGGACCCTGTTCGCAGCGAGTGCGCGGTCGAGAGCCGGCTCTCGGACCCGACACCTCCTCGCCTACACTAGTTCGGCCCCGTCATGACCGGGAACGAGATCCGCAGACGTTTTCTAGAGCATTTCGCGAGCCGGGAGCACAAGGTCCTGCCCAGCGCGCCGCTGGTGCCGAAGGCGGACCCGAGCACGCTCTTCATCTCGGCCGGAATGCAGCCGCTCCAGCCCTACTACCTGGGCTTGAGCGATCCGCCCGCGCCCCGGCTCGCGAGCTGCCAGAAGTGCCTGCGCACCGGTGACATCGACGAGGTGGGGAAGACCGACCGCCACAACACGTTCTTCGAGATGCTCGGCAACTTCACGCCGACGGGCGCCTACTTCAAGGAGATGGCGATTCCCCTGGCCTGGGAGCTGGTGACCCAAGGGTTCAAGATGCCGGTCGACCGCCTGAGGGTGACCATCCACCCGACCGACGACGAGGCCTATGACATCTGGACCCAGCGCACCGGCGTGCGGCCCGAGCACATCACCCGCCTGGTCGACAACTGGTGGGGTCTCGGGCGCGGTCCGTGCGGCCCGGACTCCGAGATCTGGTGGGACCGCGGCTCGAATGTCGGCTGCGGGCTTCCCGACTGCGTGCCGGATCACTGCGAACGGTTCACCGAGTTCTGGAACCTCGTGTTCCCTCAGTTCGACCAGCAGGACGACGGGACGCTCGTCCCGCTTGCGAGGCCCGCGATCGACACGGGCATGGGCCTCGAGCGGATCTCGTACATCCTGCAGGGCAAGACCAACATCTTCGAGACCGACCTGCTCGAACCGCTGGTCGACCACGTGCGGCAGCACAGCTCGAAGCCGACGACTCTTTCGGAGCGCATCATCGCCGACCACGTGCGCGCAGCGACCTTCTGCATCGCGGACGGTGTGCTGCCTTCCAACGAAGGCCGCGGCTACGTGCTGCGCCGGCTCATCCGCCGCGCCTCGGTGCATGCGCGCCGCATCGGGCTGACGGTCGACGTCAGCACCGGGGTGGAGGTCGCGGTGGCGATCTACCGCGGGCACTATCCCGAGCTGACCGAGCGCCAGGCGTCGATCGTCGACGTCGTTCGCAACGAGAGCGAGCGGTTTCAGCGCACCATCGAGCAGGGGATGGAGCAGTTCGAGAAGGTGGCGGCTCGCCACAAGTCTTCGATCCCAGGCGACGAGGCGTTCAAGCTGCACGACACGTTCGGCTTTCCCCTCGAGCTCACGCGCGAGCTTGCGGAGGAGCGCGGCGTCGAGGTCGACGAAGAAGGATTCAAGGCGGCGATGCTGCAGCAGCGCGAACGGTCGCGCGGCGCGATCGCGCAGCACTGGGTCGCGGTCAAGGACCTCCCGCGGTCGGAGTTCACCGGCTACACCGACCTGTCGGCGCAGAGCGGAGTCCTCGCGCTGCGCAGCGGCGGCAGCGCGGTGGAGGCCGCCTCCGAAGGCGACGAGGTAGAGGTGTTCCTGGAGCGAACGCCCTTCTACGCCGAGTCGGGCGGCCAGGTGGGCGACACGGGCACGATCTCGACCGCCGGCGGCCGGATTCGCGTCGATGACACGCAGAAGCCGGCCGAGGGCGTGATCGCGCACATCGGCACGGTCGTCACGGGCGACGTGAAGGTGGGCGAGACCGCGACCGCTGCGGTCGACGCGAAGCGACGGCGCGCCATCGCGCGCCATCATTCGGCGACACACCTCCTGCACAGGGCGCTTCGCGAAACACTCGGCGAGAACGTCGTGCAGAAAGGCTCGTGGGTCGGTCCTGACCACACGACCTTCGACATCCCGCTCAATCGCGCCATCACGAAGGACGAGCTCGCGCGGATCAACAAGCGCGTCCTGGAGAAGATCCGCGAAGCGCTGCCCTTCCACGAGTCGCACAAGCCCTACAAGGAAGCGGTGGCGCAGGGCGCGATGCACCTCTTCGAAGAAAAGTACGGCGACGTCGTGCGAGTGGTCTGCTTCGGCGACTGGACCTGCGAGCTGTGCGGCGGGACTCACGTGAAGAACACCGCCGACGTCGGCACCGCGCTCATCCTGTCGGAGTCGAGCATCGGCTCCGGGCTGCGGCGCATCGACATGGTCGTGGGCGACCCCGCCGACGAGCGCGTGCTTCGCGAACGCGACCTGCTCCTGGACCTGGCGCGCTCGTTCAACGCCGTGCCCGAGCAGCTTCCCGACCGGCTCGCCACTTTGCGTGCCGAGCTCAAGGCGGCGGAGCGCGAGCGCCAGAAGCTGCGCGACGAGGTCCGCTCGGCGCGGGTCAGGGGCGGCAACGGCCTGCAGGTGAAGCACGGCAGCGTGGACTACGTGACCGAAACCGTCGATGCCACGAGCGACGACGAGCTGAAGGCCTACGCCGATCGATTCCTCGATCTGCTGAAGTCCGGGATCGTAACCGTTGTCGCGGGCGACAAGTTTGTCATCAAGGTGTCCAATGACCTGATCTCGAAGTACGACGCCAACCGCCTGAAGGAGCTCTTTGGCAAGGGGGGCGGCCGCCCGCAGCTGGTCAGCGGCAGGCTGAACGTGCCCGTCGCGGACGCTTTCAAGCGCCTCGACCAGGAGCTTGGAGGCGGATGACCAAGTTCAAGCTCCTGCGCAAGCGCAGCGAGTACTACCGCCACTTCACCGTTCTCGACATCGGCACCGATCTCGTCAAGGTGCTGGTCGTGCGCCGCGACGGCCCGGACGGCGAGATCCTGGGCGTCGGCCGCGAGCCGCAGTCGCCGGCGGCCATGTCCGGCGGCGCGATCGCCGACCTCGAGTCCGTCATCCAGTCCTGCAACCGCGCCCTCGAAGCCGCGGAGGACATGGCGAAGACCGTACCCGGTCAGGTCGTGGTCGGCATCGCGGGCGAGCTGATCAAGGGCTTCTCCTCGACCATCGCGTATCCGCGCTCGAACCCGCAGTCGCGGGTGCGGCAGTCGGAGATCTCGACCATGCTGCAGATGGTCCAGCGCCGGGCCCTGCGCGAGGCGCAGCACCTCCTGGAGCTCGAGCGGAGCTATGGCCAGCTCGAGGCGCGGCTCGTGCACTCGGGCATCACCAACGTGCGCGTCGACGGCTATCCCGTCACGAATCCGGTCGGCTTCACCGGCAAGAACCTCGAGGTCACGGTCTTCAACACCTTCGCGCCGATGACGCACATCGACGCCATCGAGACGGTCGTGCGCGAGCTCGACCTCGAGCTTGCGGCCGCGGTGGCGCAGCCCTACGCCCTGGCGCGCGCGTGCGCCAGCGAAGAGGTCTGGTCCGAGGGCGGCATCTTCGTCGACGTCGGCGGTGGCACCACTGACGTCGGGCTCGTGCGCGACGGCGGGGTGGAGGGCACGCGGATGTTCAACCTCGGCGGCCGTGCGTTCACGCGGCGGCTCGCGCTCGCCTTCGGCCTGAGCTACGAAGAGGCCGAGGCCCGCAAGCTGCGTCACTCCGAGGGCCTGCTCTCGCCGGAGCAGCACCGGCAGGTGTCGGAGCTGCTCAGCGCGGACGCGGAGGTCCTGCTCCAGGGCCTCGCGCTGAGCCTCAAAGAGCTCTCCCGCGGCGACCCCCTGCCCTCCAACGTCTTCCTATGCGGCGGCGGCAGCCTCCTGCCCGAGCTCACCCTCGAGATGGCCAAGAACAACTGGACGGCCGGCCTGCCGTTTGCCAAATCCCCTAAAATCCGCCATCTGGTTCCCCCGGACGTGCGGAACCTCACGGATTCCACTGGGCAGCTGTCAAGCCCGCAAGACATCGCGCCGATGGGCCTCGCGAACCACGCACTGCGCACGGAGAGCGAAGAGCGAGAGACCGTCAACTCGGTCATGCGCCGGGTCCTAAGCGCTATAAAGGCTTGAGCACTACGCCTCCAGGAGACCTGTAAACGTCATGGCAGCCAACCCGATATACGTCGAAGTGGAGGAGGAGATCCCCGAGGTCGTCGAGCGCCTGAGGCGCACGCGCGGCTCGGACACGATGCTCGTCCTACCGGCCCGCTCCCGCGTCGGCCAGAGCCGCTTCAACTTCCAGCTGCTTCGCAACTACGCGTCGCGGATGGGCAAGCAGGTGACGGTCGTCTGCGACGACCCGGCCGTCCAGAAGATGGCCTCGGAGACCGGCTTCCCGGTGTTCGGGGCGGTCGGGCCGGAGGGCGTTGGCATTCCGTCGGAGGAACCCGCCCCCGCTCCGCCGCGCAAGTGGTGGCAGCGCAAGGTCGGCCCCCTCGAGGCGCACGTCGGCGTCATCGCGCCCACCAAGCTCATCACCAAGACCGCGACCGAGCTCAAGCCCGGGCGCTTCCTGCTCTACATGGCGGGCCTGATGATCGTCCTCGTCGCGCTGACGGGCCTCATGGTCTTCGTGCCGAGCGCGTCCGTGACGCTCATCGCCGAGGCGGCGCCGTACTCGCAGCGCGACGTCGAGATCCAGGCCGAGCCCGGCAAGGCGCCGATCCGCGTGCGCGTGGACGTCATCTCGCGCACCGACTCGCAGGGCTTCAAGACCACCGGCGTGAAACAGGTACCCCTGGCGCCGGCGACCGGCCAGGTCGTCTATACGAACGGGTTTCCCCCACCGTCACCGTGCGGCGTGCCGCACCAGAACCCGGACTGCGGATCGCCCGGCATCATCATGCCGTACGGCCAGCGGCTGAAGAACACCAACGGCCTCGAGTTCGCGCAGACCTCGGGTAACACGGTCGTGCCATGGAACGGCACGGCGACCGCGAACATCGTCGCCGTCATCGCAGGCTCGTCGGGGAACGTCGGCGATCACACGATCAACACGATCGAAGACGACGTCTTCGGTCAGCAGTTGACGGTGACGAACCCGCAGGCCACCGGCAACGGGACCGATCCGTCGTCCACGCCCCTGATGACCGAGGCCGACTTCGACGCCGGCCGCGCGCAGCTCGAGCAGTCGCTGCACCAGGAGATCGCCCAGCAGCTGCAGTCCTCGCTGAAG
>DATGEO010000174.1:0-19331 GCA_035310015.1 Candidatus Dormiibacterota bacterium
TGGCGCCGTCGTCCATCGGGTTCTCGGTCAGCCGCAGCATGCCGAGCACGTCCTTTATCTCCTGGCGGTCGAAGAAGCCTGAGCCCCCGCTCGTCAGATAGGGGATGCCCTGCCGGCGGAGCTCGTCCTCGAACTCCCGCGGGAGCATGCGCACCGAGTGGGAAAGGATCGCGATGTCCGAGAGCGGCCGGCCGGAGCGGCGCAGGCGGCGGATGGTCTCCGCCACGGTGCGCGCCTCGCGGCGCGAGTCGGGCGCCATGACGACCGTGACCGGGTGGTCGCCGGGGCCGCGAGTGGCGACGAGCTCCGGCTCGCCGGCGAAGTCCGCGTCGCGCCGGATGAAGTCGGTGGCGCAGTCCAGGATCTCCTGGTACGACCGGCGGTTGTGGGTCAGAGGCAGCCGCCTGCCGCCGAACCGGGTGCGGATGTTCTCGATCTCGGCGTCACGCCAGCCGTAGATCGACTGTTTGGCGTCGCCCACCGCGGCGACGTTGCCGAAGCCGTCGGCCGAGAGCTGGCGGATGAGGTCGAGCTGGATGCGGTTCGTGTCCTGGAATTCGTCGACCAGCAAGTAGCGGAAGCGCTGGCGGCAGCGCCGGCGAAACTCCGGCACACGCTCCAGTGCCTCGGTGACGGCGAGGATGAGATCGTCGAAGTCGCGGAGCCCTCCCGCGTGCAGCGCCTCCTCGTAGGAGCGGTAGACGAGCGAAAGCACCTCGATCGCCTCGAGCTCGGCGCGCGCGGCCCGTTCGGCTTCCTGCGCGCCCCAGGTCTGAGCCCGCATCTCCACCGCGCGGTCGTGGAACTGCTCCGGCCGGATGCCGCGTCCCTTGAGCTTCAGCACGAACCGCAGGCCGGACCGCAGGAGGTCGTCGAGGTCCTCGACGCCCAGCGCCGTGAACGAGTCGGGGTCGAGCGGCGCGGCCGCGCCGCTGCGCAGGCGGTCGATCAGGCCCTGTTCGAACAGGCGCTGGCCGGTCTCGTCGAGCACGCGCAGCTCGCGCGGCGCGCCGATGAGATACGCGAACTCGTCGAGCAGCCGCGCGCACACGCCGTGGAACGTGCCGATCCACACCGCGTCGAGCTCCTGCGCGCCGATGTCCGGCCGGCGGCGCGTGAGCTCGCGCGTGATCCGCTGCCGCAGCTCTTCGGCGGCGCGGTCGTTGAACGTCAGGGCGAGGATCCGATCGGGCGGCACGCCCCGCTCCACGAGCCAGCAGAAGCGTTCGGTGGTCGTGAACGTCTTGCCCGTGCCCGGTCCGGCCGCGATGAGGAATGCGCCGTCGGGACCGGCGTGCGCGGCGGCCGCCTGCTCCTGCGTCGGGGTGACGAGCACGCTGCTCATTTATTCCCCACGAAATCGGAGGCTCCGCCGAGATTTCGTGGGGACCCCTTCTCTCATTCCGGCGGCTGGCCTCCGTACGGGCACAGCGACGAGTGCGGGCAGCTCGAGAAGCGGCTGACGCACGTGCCCGCAAGGTCGCGGGGTGCAGGCTCGAACCGCCCGGCCTTGATGCCTTCGACGGCGGCGAGCACGACGGCGCGGCTGCGCTCGAGGTCCTCGTCCGTGAGCGGCCGCTCGCGGTACTCCTTCAGGCCCGCCGGCCTCCCGACGCTGAAGATGGCCTCGCGAATGGACCCCCACACCCATTCCTTCGGGTACCAGAGCGACAGGAAGCGCGGCTTGAGGCCGAGCGGCTTGCCGTCGTCGTCGAACCCGAACCGGCAGGCGAGGTAGTAGAGCGCGAGCTGGACGTCCGACATCTCGGGCCCGAAGTACATCTCGTAGGCCCAGCGCATGTTCTTGCCCGCGCCGGTCTTGTAGTCCACGACCTCGACCTCGCCGTCGCCGACGTCGTTGATGCGGTCGATCTTGCCCACGATCTCGACGCCGTCGAGCTGGAGGTGGAAGCGCCGCTCGAGCGAGATCGTGCCCAGGCGGCGCACGCGCTGCATCCCGGTCGCGAAACGGATGTAGTTGGTGAGCACGTTGCGCACCTGGTGCTCCTCGCGCTTCCGGTCGAGCACGCCCTCCATGCGCGAGAGGTAGCCGTCGAGGTGACGCTGCAGCGCCTCCTCGAGCCAGTCCCGCTGGCGCTCCGAGTCGAGCGGCCGCCACTCCGACTCGTGGGCGTGGAAGTCCTCGAGCACCTCGTGCAGGAACCCGCCCCGCTCCATCAGCACCGACCGCGGCTCGGCCACGAGGCGAGGGTGATGGTTGTACCAGTAGAGGCGGGGGCACTTGAGGTAGTCGTTCAGCGTCGTCGGGCTGAAATGGTCGATCTTCACGTCGAGCGGGTTGCGCTCGCCGCCGTACGGCTCGAACGGCTCACCGGCCTGAGGGTCGGTGAGGAACTCGGCGTCGAGACCGAGGGCGCGCGCGTGCGCGAGCTCGTCGCCGTCGAGGCGCGGACGCTGCGAGGCGATCAGCACCTCGGCCTCGCGCGCGAGCAGCATGGTCGCCGGCTCGAGGCGCGCCGACGCGCGCGACAGCTCGCGAACCTCGGCCGCGGGCTGCGCCAGCTCGAGGAACACCGACGGCCCGGCCTGCCGCAGGTACGAGTCCGCGAAAGTGAGATAGAGCCGCCGGCGTGCGCGCGTCATGCCCACGTAGGCCAGGCGCGCCTCCTCGGCCGTGTGGCCGTCGGGGTCGGCGGGCCAGGACGGCATGAACCCGACCTTGAAGGCCTCGAGCCATGCCCGCTCTTCCGCGTCGAGCAGCGGGTGCGGACGCGCCGCGACGGGGAACAGCCCGTGCGCGAACCCGGCGCAGAAGACGTGCTCGAACTGCAGGCCCTTGGCCTGGTGCACGGTCATGATCTGCACCGCGTCGAAGCGAGACGAGGCGGCCTCGGTGTCGTCGGCGGCGCCGGCCAGCAGCGCGTCGAGCGAGGAGGTGACGTCGGCCAGCAGCGGCCGCCGGCCGTGCAGCCGCTCGAAGACCTGCTCGATGCCCTCGAGGCCGGCAATCGCCGCGCGGAGGTCGGCCATCGCCTCGAGCCGGTCGCCGGCCGCGAGCTGCAGCTCGAGGAGGCGCTCCAGCGCGCCGTCCTCCATCAGCGCCGCGTAGGCGAGCGCCGCGAGCGAAAGCCGCTCCGCCCGTTCGAGCAGCCGGTGGCGGGCGCGCATCGCCGCGTGGAGGTCGTCGAGCTCCGCCTCGGTCAGATACTCGAAGTAATCGGGCGCCGATGGCTCTTCGACCGGTACGTCGCCGGCCCACGGCAGCGGCCAGCGCTGCGGGTCGCGGAAGGCGAGCACGTACATCAGCCGCCGCACCACGCGGGTGAGCGGTCGCCCGTTCTCGTAGGCGTGGCCCCGCAGCCGGCTGAGCGTCGCCGGCCGGATGCGACCCAGCCCTGACGCCAGGGACGCCTGGAAGGCGTCCGCGTCGTCAGGCTTGCGCAGCGATTCGAGGTAGCCGAGGAGGAAGCGCACCACCTCGTTGCGCGCCGTCGCGCCCGAGCCGCGCACCTCGTACGGCACGCCGAGCGCGCGCAGCGCCTCTTCAAACGGAGGCCCGAGCACGGTGGTGCTGCGGAGGAGGACCGCGACGTCGCGCGGCCTGAGGCCGGCCGAGCCGGCCAGGAGCTGCTTGATCTCGCGGGCGCAGAAGAACGCCTCGTCGACCGCGTCGGTTTCGCGCGCGACGATGACCGCGGGCGCGTCGCGCACCGTTTCGCCGACGTCGCGCAGCCTTCGCGGCGGGCGCGCGCCCTGCGTGGCCTCGAGTAGCCGCTCGCCCGCGTCGAGCGCTTCCTGGGAGCAGCGGCGCGACTCTTCGAGCACCACCGTCGAGCCGCCATAGGTCGCGGAAAAATCCACGCTCAGCAGCCTCGGGACCGTGCCGCGGAAGCCGTAGATCGACTGGTCGGGGTCGCCGACCACGACGAGCCGCGGTCGCGACTCAGGTGGCGCCAGCAGGCGCAGGAGCGCGAACTGCGCGGGGTCGACGTCCTGGAACTCGTCGACGAAGATGTAGCGGAACTTCGCCCGCATCGCTTCGAGCAGCCGCGCGTTCGAGGAGAGCAGCTCGATCGCACCACTGATCAGGTCGCGGAAGTCCGCCATGTGGCCCGCCTCGAGCCGGTCCTGGTAAGCCCGGTACACGGCCGCGAGCGAACGCAGGCGCGGCCCCGCGCTCGCCTCGGCCGCCAGCACGAGCGCCAGCGGGTGCACGAGGTTCTGCTTCATCAGCGCGACGAACGTGAGGAGGTCGCGCGCGAAGGCGTCGGAGCGGCTGACACCGGCGAGAGAACCCAGCACCGACGGGTCGAGGTCCGCCAGCACCTGGCGCATGACCATTGCCTCCTGGAAGCCGTCGAGCAGGAGGCGGTTGGGGTCGGGCGAGTGCTCGCGGGCCAGGCGCGCGCAGAAGCTGTGAAACGTCGAGATCCACGCCTCGCCGTAGTCGTCCTGGAGGCGCGCGTCGATGCGCGTGCCCAGCTCGCCCGCCGCGCCCGTCGAGAAGGTCAGGACGAGGATCTGGCTGCGGCCGGCAAGACCCGTGCGCACCGCCTGCTCGTACAGGTCGACGAGCGCTTGCGTCTTGCCCGTGCCTGGACCGGCGAGTACGCGAATCGGACCGTGGACGTCGTGGATGTCGAGTGCTGGCAAGGACTCCCTGGTGGTGGCGGTGGGCCACCCGATTATGCGGCGGCCTGTCTTCCCAAGTCACTCGGGGTTGTTAAGGCTCGCCTCGTCCATCTCGACACCAGGGCGCCGAACCAGGCGTTGAGCAGGATCGCCAGGAAGAGCACCAGCTCGGCCACGGCCCATCGGTTGAGCAGCGCTCCGCCCTTGATGTCGAACACGACGAAGGGCGTCGCGAAGAACCACATCGCGGTCAGCATCGCGCGCCACGCCGGCGCCTCTCGCTCGTGCCACGTCATCCATCCGGCGGCCAGGAACACGCAGAGATCCGACCCGTGCAGGTACGGCGAGGTGATCAGCGACGCCAGCGCGCCGACCGCGATCGCCAGCCCGGGCGTCGAGCGCAGGCGGTACGCGGTGACCAGGGCGCCCAGGATGATGGCGACGCGCACGATCATCGCCGCGGCGCCCCCGAGGCCGAACGTGCCGTTGAGGGTCAGGTCGTTCGCGCCGTTAGGCAGCCGCGACAGGTCGTGGAGGTAGGCGGAGAGGCCGGACTGGCCGAGGGCGATGAGGCTGAAGACGCCGACCATCGCGGCGACGGCAAGCCACGCGGTGAAGGCCTTCGCGCGTCCCGCGACGAGGAGCACGAGCGGCACCCACAATGCGGTGTTCGGCTTGAGCAGGATCACGCCCAGCACGATGCCCGCCGCGACGTCGCGCCTGTCGCGCAAAAGACGCCAGGCGACGATCAGCCCGGCCGCGACGAGCGGGACGACCTGGCCGACCTGGACCGAGTGCAGCACCCACCACGGCACCATCGCCGCGGCCACGAGCAGGGCGCGGTCCCAGCCGCGATAGTCTGTCGACCAGATCAGCGCCGCCAGCAGCGCGCCGAGCGTGATCGCCATCCAGATGTCGAGGGCGGCGCCGTACGGCACTGCGCTCAGCGGCGCGACGACCCAGGCCACCAGGGGCGGGCTGATGTACGGCTGGGACCAGAGTGTGGGCACGACGTGCTTCTGGGCCACCGCGACCAGGCCCTGGTCGTAGATCTGCGACCAGCCGTGCTGGATGCCGACCATCGCGGCGGCCAGGTAGGTGTGGAAGTCGATGCCGAACGCGTGTGGACGGTTGTGGAGGTCGGCGGCGAGCGCCACCACGACGACCGCGGCCGTGACGGGGAGCAAGACGCGACGAACGTCGTTCAAGCCTTGACGGTAAAACGCCCATGGCGGGCGGGGTGGCTCAGGTCGGCCGGGCGGCGGCGCATATAGTCAAAACGATATGGGGATCGCGGCCGTCACGCACAGGCGCGCGGCCGCGATCCCGATCTGGCTGTACGGCGGCGCGGGGGCCGCGGCGGTGCTGCTCGTGCACCTGCCGGCGTTCTTCCACCGGCTGATGGACGGCGACGAGGCCGTCTACGGCAGCATCGCCGCCCTGATGGACGGCGGCGGGCGGCTCTACGCGGAGGGCGGCGTGGACAACAAGCCGCCCGGCATCTACTGGCTGTACGCCTCGGTGTTCGAGGTGTTCGGCCGGTACGACATGACCGCCATCCACGTGGTGGCGCTGATCGCGCTGGCGGCGACGTGCTGGCTGCTCTTCGTGATCGGGCGCGACCTCGCGGGCTTGCGCGCGGGGCTCCTCGCGGCCGTCCTCTACGGGGTGCTCACCGGCGCCGGCAACCCACGGCTGCTCGCCGCCAACACGGAGCTCTTCATGACCCTGCCCCTGGCCGCCGCCTTCCTCCTCCTCCTCCGGGGGCGCTGGTTCTGGTCGGCGGTGCTGATGGTCGCCGCCGGCGCGTTCAAGCAGGTGGCGGCGGTCGAGGTCCTGCTCCTGCCGGCCGCCCTGTTCGTGCTGGAAGAGCGCGGCGACCGCGTGAGCGCGGCGGTGCGATTCGGGCTCGGGCTGGCCGCCGGGCTCGGGGCCGGAGCGGTGCTGCTCGCGCTCACCGGCTCGTTCACCGGGTTCTGGCGCTGGACGGTGGAGACGCTCGTCGGCTACGCGCAGTCGAACTGGACGCTCGCGATCCTGTGGCTCCGCGGCAGGGACAGCGTCGTGCCCTTCGTGGGCGAGCTCATCGTGGTGTGGATCGCCGCGATCGCTTACGCGGCGCGCTGGCGCGATCTCGACGGTCGGGCGCGGCTCGCGGTCGCATGGTTCGTGCTGTCCGGCCTAGGCGCGCTCGCCGGCGGCCACTGGTCGTGGCACTACTTCATCCAGGTGATGGCGCCGCTCGCCGTCCTGGCCGCGCTGGGGATCGACCAGGCGCTCGAGACCTCCTGGCGCCGGTGGGCGGCCACCGCCGCGCTCGCCGGCGTGGCCGTGCCCGCGCTCGCGTGGACGGCCTTCAACTTCACCGCCGATCCCCTCACCTATGACTGGTCGCCGCCGGTCGCCCAGCACCAGCAGGTGGCCGCGTACATCGCCGAGCACACGCGGCCCGGGGACCGGATCTTCGTGTGGGGCGACTGGGCGGCGCTCTACGTCGAGGCGGACCGCCTGCCCGCCAGCCGGTTCCCGGGCTTTCTGCGGGGTTTCGATCGCGGCTCGGGCGCTCCGCCCGACAGCTGGGACACCGCCCCGGACGTGTGGCCCGCGCTCCAGTCGGACCTGGAGCGCAACCCGCCCTCGCTGATCGTCGACACCGCCGCCGCGGGCTGGAGCAGCTTCTCCGCCTACCCGATGAGCGACTACCCGGTGCTGGCCCAGTTCGTGGCCGCGCACTACCGCGCGGTCGCGACCGTCGACGGCGTCGTCATCTATCAGAGGGTGGGCTAACCGAGCGGCACGGTCGGCAGCTTCACCAGCTTCGGGATCTTCGGCACCGGGACAAGGCTCGGCACGAGCGGCACCGACACCGACACCGAGGGCGTAGAGATCGCAGGCGCCGAGATCGAGGGCGTAGAGATCGAGGGCGCCGCGGGACCGGTCGGCGCTGGAGGGCTCGAGGCGGCATGGGCGCTCGACCTCACCGAAGACGGAGCCGGGCTCGCGACCGCGGGCGGAATCGTGATCGACGCCGCGACGGCGGCCACGACCAGGGCGCCGGCCAGGTGCTCGCTGCCGAGTGCGCTCAGCCGGTGGGCGGCCTGCACGATGGACCGCGCCGCCAGCCACCCCAGGACCGCGTACGCGGCGCGGCGCCCGAGCTCGCGGCCTCGCTCGAGGTGCTCGCTGATGTGGTCGAGCGCCTTGGCCAGCCGGCGCTGGACGGCGCCGGGCCTGAGATCGAGCCTGCCGGCGATCTCGCGGTTGGAAAGACCCCCGAAGAAGGCCATCTTGACCATCGCCATGTCTTCGACCGAGAGATGGTTCACGGCCTCGTTCACAGACTGCCGCACCATGGCGCCGGAGAACTCGTTCCACGGCCTCGCGGTCTCACGCTCGGTCAGGCCTTCGGCGAGCATCTTCTTCAGGCCGCGGTGGGCGCCCCGTACCCGCCGCCGATCGGCGGCGGTGCCGCGATTCCCGGTGAGGATCCAGGATCGCCACGAATCGAACGCTTGGGGATCCATGCTTGGGCCTTGCTGGTTCAACGCCCGCCGCCGCCGGAAGTACCCCTAGCCGGCCGCCGCCGGCCGGACCGGCCGTTTGATCTCGAGGATGCCCGGCTCACCCCGCACGATGTCGACGATGTGATCGAAGACACGGACGGCGTCGCCATTCTCCGGAGGCCGGGCGAGGCGGACATACGCGGAGCCGCCGCCAGGGAAGACGAACGTCGGGGTGCCGAAGACGCCGTGCACGCGCCGCGCCTGCGTGTGGTCGCGCGCCAGGCGCTCCAGGATCGCAGGGTCCGCGAGGTCGCGACGGAAGCGGTCCAGGCCCATCCCTGAATCGCGCGCGACCCGCTCGATCACCTCGAGGCTTTCGATGTCGAGGCGGTCGCGATGCCTCGCGTCCAGCAGCGCGACGTGGAACGGCGCGAACGCATCCTGCCGCCGCGCCGCTTCGGCGGCTCTGAACGCGAGCCGTCCTTCTACCGGTTCCGACTCGGGTGCAGCCCACACCGTCCACGGCGGGCCGTCAGGTTCTTGAAGATGGTTGACCTGCGTGAGCGAGAAGAATCTCCAGTTGACGCTGACGTCCCGCTCGCCTGAGGCGCGGACTTTCTCGAGCATCTGAACGGAGCGATAAACGAACGGACAGTTGTAGTCATAGAAGAGATCGAGCTCGATGAGATCCACGCCTGCTGCAACGCGCGTCGTCACGACGCGTATTCCGGAGAGCTGGTCGTGGATGGCGCGCGACCTGCCGATCAGGCTCGTGCCGTTCGCTCTCGCCGCGGCGATCGTCGAGCTGGTCTGGCGACCCTCGTGGATGGGTCTCTCGCTCGGACGCGTCGGGGTGCAGCTGGTGTTCGGCGCCGTCGCCGCCCCGCTGCTGTTCGTCGCGGCCGCCGCCGTCCAGCGTTCGCTCGCGAGACGGCGCGGTGCGATGAGCGCGCCGGCGGGCCCAGGTGACGCGGCCTTCCAGGCCGCCTATTACGCGCTGAACGCCCCCATCGAGGAAGCGTTCTTCCGGGGCCTCGTCCAGGGCGGCCTCGGCGCGCTGACCGTCGCGCCGCTCGGGTTTGCGGTAGGCACCGCGGCGTACGTCCTCTATCACCGCCTCGGATGGTCGTGGCCGGACACACTCGCGACCGTCCTCCTCGGCGTTCCTCTGGGCCTCGCGTTCTGGCTGCTGCCGGGCCCGCCCTCGCTCCTCGGGGTGACCATCGCCCACATCGGGGCGACATGCGGCTTCCTCGGTCCGGGTCCGTACCTGCTGAGAAAGCTGCGCCTGCTCTGATGCCGCCCCTCGATGCGGCCCAGCGCCGCACCCTGACCTGGGCCGGCCTGGCGGTCGTGCTCTCCGCCTTCGGGGGTTCGGTTCTGATCGTCGGGCTCCCGGCGGTCGCGAGTGACTTCCACGCCAGGGTCCAGGAGCTGTCGAACGTCGGCTCGCTGCTGGCGATCGGCGCGCTCGGCGCGTTCCCGCTCGCGACCCTGGCCGACCACTTCGGCCGGCGGCGCGTGATCGCGCTCGGCGTCGCCGGGTTTTCGATCGCCGACCTGGCCAGCGCCTTCGTCCCCTCGCTGACGGCCCTGGCGATCCTGCGGCTGGTCGCGGTGTGCTTCGAGGCCCTCGTCGGCAGCGTCGCGACGGCGCTCATCGTCGAGGAGGCGCCGGCCGCGCACCGCGGCCAGGCGATCAGCGTGCTCGCGATCCTCAGCGGCATCGGCCTGTTCGTCGCGATCGTCGTCTACCCGCTGATCGCGCCGCACTGGCGGTGGCTGTTCATGGCCGCGGGCGTCGGGGTGATCGGCGCGCCCCTCATCTGGCGGCGGCTGCCGGAAGGCCGGGCGTGGGAGCACGCGCACGTGAGCAGCTCAACGGTGCGGCTGCTGCTCACCAGGCCCTGGCTGCGGCGGGTGCTGATCCTGGCCGGGACCACGATCCTCACCTCACTGGCGCTCGAGCCGGCGGGCCTTCTCTACACGCTGTTCGCGAGCTCGACCCTGCACCTGTCGCCGTCGGTGATCAGCCTCGTCATCTTCTTCTCGGGCGTGGTGGCCCTCGCCTCTTACCTCGCCGGCGGCTACCTCAGCGACCGCTTCGGCCGCCGCATACCGGGCGCGGTCCTCACGGCGGGATACACCGCCTTCGCCGGCCTTGGCTTCGTGACGGGCGCGGTCGGTTTCGTGATCGCCAACCTCGTATGGAGCGGAGTCGCGAGCGCGGCGACGCCGGTGATGGGCGCATGGTCGGGCGAGCTCTATCCGACGCGGGCGCGCGCCACGGCCGAGGCCACCAGCGCGGTGGCCGGAGCCGTCGGCGGGATCGCGGGCCTGCAGGCGGTCGGGCTGCTGACACGGGATATGGGACTGGGCCGGGCGATCGCCGCCATGTCGGTGGTGGCGCTCGGGGGGGCCGTGCTGCTCCTTCTCCTGCCCGAAACCAGGGGCAGGCCGCTGCCGGAGTAAGACCAGGTTTGACGGTTGCCCCGGCCGGTGCTACGGTTCCCGCCGGTATATCGGCCGCATATCGGCCGAGCCGGTGGGTCGGGGCGAGCTTTCGAGGAGAACGGCCTCAGGGATGGCGTCCGACGTGCGCGAGCGGGAGGCGGCGCCGCAGCTGGCGGTCTTTGCATCGGCCCCGCCGCGCTCGCACAGCGAAGAGGCCTACCTCAAGATCCGCGATCGCATCCTGTCCCTCGACATGCCCCCAGGCTCGGTGGTCAACGAGGCGCGCCTGCGCGAGGAGCTGGCCATCGGCCGTACGCCCATCCGCGAGGCGCTGCAGCGCCTGGCGCACGAGAAGCTCGTGCGCAGCATCCCGCACCGCGGCACCTTCGTCACCGACGTCAACATCACGGACCTGGCGCGCATCACCGAGGTCCGGGTCGTGCTCGAGAGTCACGCCGCGAGGCTGGCCGCCGAGCGGTACGGCCCGGCGGACCAGGAGGCGATGCGTGAGCTGCTCGCCGCGCTGCGTTCCGGCGCAGCCGTGGACCAGCGCGCGCTGATGCGGCTCGACCACGAGGTTCACCGCCAGATCTATCGTTCGGCGCGCAACGCTTTTCTCGAGAGCACGCTCGAGCGCTACTTCAACCTCAGCCTCCGCCTGTGGTTCCTCGTGCTCGACCACCAGGTGCGGCTGCGGGACGCGGTGGAAGAGCACGTCGCCCTCCTCGAGGCGGTGCTCGCGCACGACGCGAGCCGCGCCGAGGAGATCATGCGCCGCCACGTCTCGGGCTTCGAGCGCGAGATCCGGAAGGTCCTGGTCGAAGGAGCCGGCTGATGCCTCGGATTTTCTTCGCCACCGACCTCCACGGCTCGGAGACCTGCTGGCGGAAGTTCCTCAACGCGGCCAAGTTCTACGAAGCCGACATCCTCATCTGCGGCGGCGACATGACCGGCAAGGCCATCATCCCGATCATCGAGGAGAACGGGCACTTCACCTACACCCTGGGTGGCGATCCGCAGGTCGTGGCCGCGGCCGAGGTGGTCGAGGTGGAGACGCAGATCCGCCGCAAGGGCTACTACCCGCTGCGCGTCTCGCCCACTCGTCTCGCCGAGCTCGACCAGAACGCCGAGGTGCGGGGGGACGTGTTTCGCCAGGTGATGCTCGAGGGCGTCAAGCGGTGGATGGAGCTGGCGGACGAGAAGCTGGGCGGCACCGGCGTCCGCGTCTTCGTCTGCCCGGGCAACGACGACGAGTTCGAGGTCGACGACGTGATCCGCTCCTCGAAGCTCGTCGAGCTGGGCGAGGGCCGGCTCATCGACATCGCCGGCTTCACGATGATCTCGACCGGCTGGGCCAACCCGACGCCGTGGAACACGCACCGCGAGGAGTCGGAGGAGCGCCTGTCGGAGCGCATCGAAGCGATGGCCTCGCAGATCAAAGACCTCTCGCGCGCGATCTTCAACCTGCACACGCCGCCGTATCGCTCAGGCCTCGACGAGGCGCCGGCGATCGACGCCGACCTGCGCCTGCTGCACGGCGGGCGCGCGCTGCGGCCGGTCGGGTCGAAGGCCGTGCGCGACGCCATCGACCGCTACCAGCCGATGCTCTCGCTCCACGGCCACGTGCACGAGGGCAAGGGCGCTGTGACGCTCGGCAAGACCCTGTGCATCAACCCCGGGAGCGCGTACGAGGAGGGGATGTTGATGGCCGCGATCGTCAATCTGGACGCCGCGAAGGGCGTCAAGAGCTACCAGCTCGTCAACGGTTAGTTCGGATTAGGGAGGAGACATATGGCTGACACGACCATGAGCCCACCCGGTACCGGCGGATCGGCGGCCGGCGCCAGACCTTCGCTGTTCCTGCGCAACGCAACGGGGCTGGTAAAGGCGTGGTCCACGTTCGACGCGTTCGTCTATGCCTTCTGGTCGGTCAACTTGATCACGCTCGGGCTGTACGGAATGTCGTTCGTGTACACGGTGCCGGACGGCCAGCTGCTCGTGGCCATCCTGCTGTTCGGTGTGCTCACGACATTCCTCGTGATCACCTACGCGATGCTGGTGAGCGTGATGCCGCGAACCGGCGGCGATTACGCGTGGCAGAGCCGCGTCCTCGGCGGCGGACTCGGCTTCGTGCTGTCGATCACCGGTTGGTGGTTCACGCTGTTTCTCTGGGCGCCCATCTACGCCAACATCCTCAACGCCCAATTCTTCCTTCCGCTCGCGTACACGCTCGGCTGGTCCAACGTGGCGACCTTCTTCACGAGCGCGAGCGGGCTGTTCATCAGCTGCTTGATCGTGCTGGCATTTGTAAGCGTGGTCGTCACGCTGGGCATGGAGACTTACGCGAGGATCCAGAAGATCTGTTTCTGGATCGGCCTCGTCGGCCTGGCGGTCGTGTGCGGCCTGCTGCTGTTCGCGAGCCAGAGCGACTTCCACAGCGCTTTCAACCGCGAGGCCGCAAGCCTTTTCGGCGCGAGCGGAGACGCTTATCAGAAGACGATCGACGCCGGGACCAAAGCCGGCTACGCGCCGCACGACTTCGGGTTCTTCTCGCTGGGTCCGGTCTTCCTGCTGCTTCCGTGGCTTGCCTTTTACCTGCTGTGGCCCAACTGGGGCGCGACGCTCTACGGCGAGGTCCGAGGAGCCAAGGACATCCGCAAGCCTTTCTGGAGCATGTTCTGGGGACTGTGGGTGACCATCGCGATGGTCGCCGTGGTCATGATCCTGGTTGTCAAAACGATGGGGTGGCAGTTCTACAACGCGGCCAACGCGGCTTTCTACGCCGGCACCGCTCCGGTCGGCACCTGGCCCTATCCGGTGATGTTCGCCGGTTGGCTGGTGGACAGCCACCTGTTCCAAGCGCTGCTCATCGTGGTGATGGGACTGTGGTTCTTCGGCTGGGCCGGAACCCTGTTCCTGTCCTCCACGCGCGTGATCTTTGCCGCAGCGTTCGACCGCGTGCTGCCCGCCTGGGCCGCCAACATCTCGGCCAAGCGGCGCGTGCCGTACGGTTCGTTGGTGCTGATGATCGTGCCCTCGATCATCATCAGCGCGATCTACTCCTACGTGCCCAAGTTCCAGAGCGTGTTCCTGGACGCCACCGCGGTGCTCGCTGTCACGTTCCTGGCCACGGTGGTGGCCGCCATCATCCTGCCCTGGCGGCGCAAGGACCTGTATGACGCATCGCCGATCGCCCGCTACAAGGTTGCCGGCATACCGACGATCACGGTGGTCGCCGTGATCACCGCGATATTCCTGCTGTTCATGCTTTACGAATGGTCTTTCAACAGCAGCAACCTGTACGGCACGGCCTTCCAGTCGACCCTTAACTCCGTCTACTACTTCCTCGCCACTTATGTAGTGGCCATCGTCATCTACGTCGTCGCGCGCATCGTGCGCAAGAACCAGGGCATCGATCTCGCCCGAATCCACCACGAAATTCCGGTTGAATAGCGATTCCATGGCCGCCGCGGGGAACCGCGGCGGCCGCCTTCTCTAAAGGACGCAATGCTCGAATACACGCTCCGCACCTACCAGAGCCCCACGCGTCTCGTGCAGCGGCTGGGCGCGATCCGCGAGCTCGGCGGCGAGGCGTCGATGCTCGGCATGCGCCGGCCCCTGCTGGTGACCGACCCCGGCGTCAAAGCCGCCGGCCTGCTCGACACCGCGCTCGAATCGCTGCGGGGCTCGGACTGCGAGCCCGTCGTCTTCGACCGGGTCAAGGCCAACCCGCCGGTGGAGCTCGTCGACGCGGGCGCCGCGGAGTACAAGAAGTCGGGCTGCGACGGGCTGGTCGCGATCGGCGGCGGCAGTTCCATGGACACGGCGAAGGGCATCGGCGTCGTCGCCGCCCATGACGGCAGCATCGTCGAGTACGAGTGGGGCCACAGCCCGATCAGCAAGCGCATCCCGCCGATGATCGCGGTGCCCACGACCGCCGGCACCGGCAGCGAGGTCACGTTGTGGGCGGTGATCACCGACACCAAGCGCAAGATCAAGTTCAACGTCGGCGGCACCCCGAACATCGCCTCGTGGGTGGCGCTGATCGACCCCGAGCTGAGCGTCAAGCTGCCTGGCCCTGTCACCGCGGGCACAGGCATGGACGCGCTCGCGCACGCGGTCGAGTGCTACACGATGGTCTACCACCAGCCCTTCACCGACGCGGTCGCGCTGCTGGCGATGGAGTACGTCGCGCGCTACCTGCGCGTGGCGTTCTCGCAGCGCGAGAACCTGCAGGCGCGCTACTACATGAGCGCGGCGGCGATGCTCGCCGGCCTCGCCTACGGCACCGACTCGGCGGGCGCGGCGCACGCCATGAGCCAGACCGCTGGCGGCGTGCACGACGCGCCCCACGGCGCGCTCACCGCTCGGCTGCTCGGCCCTGTCATGGAGTACAACCACGCCGGCGAGCCGGAGCGCTTCGCGCGGATGGCGCAGGCTTTCGGGCTCGACACGCGCAGCGTCACCATGTGGCGCGCGGCGGAGATGGCCGTCGAGTACGTCCACCAGCTGACCGTCGACGTCGAGATCCCGAGCATGCAGGAGCTGGGCTTCAGCGAGGACGAGATCCCGATGCTCGCGGACAAGGCTTTCAACGACCCGCAGACCATCGGCAACCCGCGCGACGTGGACGCCGCCGCCTACCGGCGGATCTACCAGCAGGCCTTCGACCTGGGGAGCCGGCGGTGACCGTCGACGTGGCGCGCTCGCTGCGCAGGATGTTCGTCGACGGCGAGTGGGTCGACTCGGAGAGCGGCCGCCACCGGGATGCCGTCAGCCCCGCCACCGGCGCGGTGATCGCGCAGGTGCCCGAGGGCACCCGGGAGGACGCGCGGCGGGCGGTCAAGGCGGCGCACAAGGCCCGATCCGCGGTCGCGGGGCTCAAGGGCTTCGAGCGCGCGCAGCGGCTGCACAGGATCGCCGACGTGATTGCGACGCGGCGCGAAGACCTCGCCCGCATCCTCACCCTCGACCAGGGCAAGCCGCTGGTCGCCGAGGCGTACGGCGAGGTCGACGAGGCCGAGCAGTACTTCCGCATCGCGGCCGAGGACCTGAAGCGGCTCGAAGGCAGCGTGCTGCCGTCGGCGAGCCCCACCAAGCTCGTCTTCACCCGGCGCGTGCCTCGCGGCGTGTACGGCGTGATCACACCCTGGAACTGGCCCCTGACGATGGCGACCGAGCTCATCGCGCCGGCGCTTGCCGGCGGCAACACGGTGGTCTGGACGCCGGCGCCGTCGACCAGCGTGATCTCGGTGGCGCTGATGGAGTGCATCGCCGAGGCGGACCTGCCGCCGGGCGCCGTGAACCTGGTGACCGGTCCCGGCCCGGAGGTCGGCGACGAGGTCGCGGGCCATCCCCTCGTCGACGGAGTCGGCTTCGTCGGCTCGACCGTCACCGGGGCATCGGTGGCGCGGCGGGCGGCGGGCAAGCATGTGATGCTCGAGCTCGGCGGCAACGGGCCGATGATCGTGTTCGGCGACGCCGACATCGAGCGCGCGGTCGAAGGCGCGATCGTCGGCTGCTACCTGTGCGCGGGCCAGAGCTGCACCGCGAGCGAGCGCATCCTGGTCGAGGAGTCCGCGCACGACGAGTTCCTCGCGCGCCTCGAGGAGGCGACGAAGCAGCTGCGCCTCGGCGATCCGTTCGCTCCCGACACCACGCTCGGCCCGCTGAACAACGAGGGCGTCGCGACCAAGATGGACAACCACATCGCCGACGCGGTGGGCAGCGGCGCAAAAGTCGTGCTCGGGGGCAAGCGCGCGGACGGCTTTCCGACGCGCCTCTACTACGAGGCCACGATCCTCGACGCGGTCACACCGTCGATGCTGGTCAGCCGGGAGGAGACCTTCGGGCCCATCGCGCCGGTGATCAGGTTCCGCGGCGAGGCCGAGGCGCTCGCGATCGCCAACGACTCGCCGTACGGGCTGCTCGGCGCGGTCTACACCCGAGACATCTCGCGGGCGCTGCGCATGGCCGACGCGCTCGAGATGGGCTGGGTGAACATCAACGAGTCGTCGAACTACTGGGAGGCGCACCTGCCGTTCGGCGGCCGGGCGGGCAAGCGCAGCGGCATCGGGCGCGTGGGCGGCCACTTCGCGCTCGAGCAGATGACCGACCTGAAGACCATCGTGATCGAGATCTCCCCCGCGTAGCCGCAGTGTCCGCAGTGCCTGAAGGCCCGCTTCCCGACACCATCGACGAGGCCGGCCGCGTGGCCGAGGCCGCGAAGAAGGCCGGCGTCAACGCCAAGCTGCTCGGCGGCGCCGGCATCCATCTCCACTCGCCGAGCGCCGGGCGGCCGCCGCTCAAGCGCAAGTACGGCGACCTCGACTACGCCATCCCCGGGAAGGACCGCAAGGGCGTGCTCGACCTCTTTCCGGCGCTCGGGTACGAGGCCAACGACCGCTTCAACCTGATGAACGGCGACCGCCGCCTGTACTTCTACGACGGCGTCAACTCGCGGCAGGTCGACGTGTTCGTCGACATATTCAAGATGTCGCACGTCATCGACCTGCGGAGCAGGCTCGGGCACGCCGGGCCCTGCGCCAGCCCCTCCGACCTCCTGCTGAGCAAGATGCAGATCTACGAGGTCAATCGCAAGGACCTGATCGACCTGGTCGCGCTCCTCCTGGACCACGGGATCGGGACCGGCGGGGACGAGATCGACGCGGGCTACATCGCCCGCCTGGCCGCCAACGACTGGGGCCTCTGCCGGACCCTCGAGCTGAACGTCGCCAAGCTGCTGCTGACGCTGGACGAGCTCGACGTCGACCGCGAGCTCGTCCGGTCGCGCATCAGCGAGGTCTGGGCAACCGTCGAGCAGTGCCCCAAGCCGCTGAAGTGGCGGCTGCGGGCGCAGGTCGGCGACCGCCTGCAGTGGTACGAGCTGCCGGAAGAAGTTCGTTCGCCCTACCAGCCGGAATGAAAACCGATGCCTGAGCTGCCCAAGCACGCGCGCGCGGTCGTCATCGGCTGCGGCATCGTCGGCAACAGCGTCGCGTTCCACCTGTGCCGGCTCGGCTGGCGCGACGTCGTCCTGCTCGACAAAGGCCCGCTGCCGAACCCGGGTGGATCGACCGGGCACGCCTCGAACTTCATCTACCTCGTCGACCACTCGAAGGAGATGACGGCCCTGACGGTCGAGAGCGTGCGCCAGTACGAGGAGCTCGAGGTGTTCACGCGGTCGGGCGGGGTCGAGGTCGCACGCACGCAGGAGCGCATGCAGGAGCTGGCGCGGCGCATCGCCTCGGCGAAGTCGTGGGGCATCGAGCCGGTGTCGCTGGTCTCGCCGCGAGAGCTGAAAGACCTCGTGCCCTACATCAACGAGAAGATCCTTCTCGGCGGCTTCTACACGCCGGGCGTCGGCGTGGTCGACTCGCTGCGAGCGGGCACCCTGATGCGCGAGAAGGCGACTGCGATGGGCGCGCTGCAGGTGTCCGCCAACACCGAGGTGCTGGGCATCGACGTCGATGGCCGAGGCCGGGTGCGCTGCGTGCGGACCACCGACGGCGAGGTCGAGACCGACACCGTGGTCGTCGCCTGCGGAGTATGGAGCCCCCGCGTCGGGCGCATGGCCGGCGCGCACATCCCGCTCACCCCCGCCGTGCACCAGATGATCGACGTCGGGCCGGTGCCGCGCTTCGCCGGAGCGAAGAGCGACATCGAGCACCCGATCGTGCGCGACATGGACACGAACATGTACGAGCGCCAGGCGGGCGGCGACCTCGAGATCGGCTCCTACGCGCACCGCCCGATCCTCTACGACTCCGAGGACCTGCCCTCCGTGCAGCGGGCCGCCCTCTCGCCCACCGAGTTTCCGTTCACGCAGGCCGACTTCGGGCCGCAGATGGAGCACGCGCTCGAGCTCATGCCCGAGATAGTGGGCGACGAGAAGGTCGGCGTGAAGTACGCCATCAACGGCATCCTGTCGCTGACGCCCGACGGCATGCCCATCGTCGGCGAGTCCTCCGACGTGAAGGGCCTGTGGTCGGCTTCGGCGGTATGGGTCAAGGAGGGTCCGGCGACGGGCAAGACGCTGGCCGAGCTCATGGTCCACGGCGAGTCGGAGATCGACGTGCACGCGTCGGACACGGCGCGCTTCCACGAGCACCAGAAGACGCGTGCGCACGTGCGTGCCCGGGCCGCCGAAGGCTTCAACAAGACCTATGGCATCGTCCACCCGAGCGAGCAGTGGGCCTCCAACCGCAAGGTGCGGCTGGCGCCGTTCCACGAACGGGAGCGCGAGCTGCAGGCGGTGTTCTTCGAGGCCGCCGGCTGGGAGCGGCCCATGTGGTACGAGTCCAACGCCGCGCTGCTCGACGAGTTCGGCGATCGCATCAACCGCCGCACCGCCGAATGGGAGTCGCGCTGGTGGTCGCCGATCATCAACGCCGAGCACCTCGCGATGCGGGAACGCGCGGGCATCTTCGACCTCTCCGCGTTCACGATCTTCGACGTCACCGGCCCCGGCGCGCTGGCCTCGGTGCAGCGCGTGACCCTGCGCCAGATGGACGTGCCGGTCGGCCGCAACGTGTACACGCCGGTGCTGAGCCACAGCGGCGGCTTCAAGTCGGACCTCACGATCATGCGGCTGGGCGAGGAGCACTTCCGGGTGGTCACCGGCGGCGCCGCGGGCATGTCCGACAAGAAGTGGTTCCGCGACCACCTCGCCGACGGCGCGCAGCTGCACGACCTCACGTCGGCCATGACGACCGTCGGCCTGTGGGGTCCGCGCGCGCGCGACATCCTGGCCGCGGCCACGTCCGACGACGTCTCGAACGA
>DATGEO010000175.1:0-7626 GCA_035310015.1 Candidatus Dormiibacterota bacterium
TCCGCCGGGCGGCGCGACGCGATATCGAGGAACACGCCGCCGTGCGGCGAGCCGCGGCCGGCCTTGACCTCGGCGGTGATCGCGCGGGCGACCTCGTCGCGGGTCAACAGCTCGGGTGGGCGGCGCGCCGACTTGTCGCCAGCGAGCCAGCGGTCGCCCTCCTCGATCGTGGCGGCGGTCTCCGGCGCGAAGCGCTCGGAGATGTAGTTGAACATGAACCGCTCGCCCTTGTTGTTCTTCAGCACGCCGCCGTCGCCGCGCACGCCCTCGGTGACCAGGATGCCGCGCACACCGGCCGGCCACACCATGCCCGTGGGATGGAACTGGACCATCTCCATGTCGCGGAGCTCGGCCCCGGCCTCGTAGGCCATCGCCGTGCCGTCGCCGGTGCTCTCCCACGAGTTCGACGTGACGCGGTACATCTTGCCCGCGCCTCCGCTCGCGAGCACCAGCGCCGCGCAGCGAAAAAGGATCAGGCCGCCGTCGGCCCGCCGGTACGCGAGGGCGCCCGCGATGCGGCCGTCGCTCTTGAGCACCTTGAACACCGTCGCCTCCATCAAGACGTCGACGCCCTTGGTGTGCACGGCGCGGTCCTGCAGCGTGCGGATGAGCTCGAGGCCGGTGCGGTCGCCGATGTGCGCGAGCCGTGGATAGGTGTGCGCGCCGAAAGGCCGCTGGTGGATGCGGCCCTGCCACGTGCGGTCGAAGACCGCGCCCCACATCTCGAGTTCGAGCACTCGCTCGGGCGACTCGCGAGCGTGCAGCTCGGCGACCCGCCAGTCGTTGATGAGCTTGCCGCCCTTCATGGTGTCCGCGAAGTGGACCTCCCACGAGTCTTGGTAGGCGACGTTGTGCATCGCCGCCGCGACGCCGCCTTCGGCCATCACGGTGTGCGCCTTGCCGAGAAGCGACTTGCACACCACGAGCACGCGCGCACCGCCCTCGGCGGCGGCGATGGCGGCCCGCAGCCCGGCGCCGCCGGCCCCGAGCACGAGGACGTCCGTCTCGACGGTCTCGTACCGCGCCGCGCCGTTCGAGCTCATCGCAGGATCCAGTGCGGGTCGACCATCCAGCCGTGCTGCAGGACGCGGATGTAGATGTCGGTCGCCCAGACCGAGAAGAGGCTCGCCCACGCCCAGCGGTCGTGCCTGATGTTGAGCACCGAGACGCCCTTCCAGAGCTGGTGGCGCGCACGCGCGGCGCGGGAGCATGAGAAGCAGTCCAGTCCGCCGCCGGCGAGATGCCGCAACGAGTGGCAGCCGAACGTGTAGCCGGAAAGGAGGACGACGTTGACCGCCATGATCGCCGAGCCGAGACCGATGCCGAAGTGACCGTGGAAGTCGAAGGCGATCACCGCGTCGAAGATCAGGAAGAGGACCTGCACGACGATCACATAGAGCGTGAAGCGGTGCAGGTTGTTGAGGACCCACGGAAAGGCCGTCTCACCGCGATAGCGGCGCTTGGCGGGCTCCTCGACTGCGCAAGAGCGCGGGTGCCAGAAGAACGCACGGAAATACGCCTTGCGGTAGTAGTAACAAGTGCCGCGAAACACCAGCGGCGCCCACACCACGAAAATGCCCGCGGGTATGGCGCCGAGCACGATCAGCGGCGAGTCGAAGGGGCTGAGGTACTGGCCGAACTGAGCCACGGGCTGCAGCAGCACGACCCAAGCGGTGTAAACGCCGAACGCGGTCAGCGCCAGGGCGACGAACGCTGGGTAGAGCCAGTTCGGGAGAGTGCTGTACGGATTGCGGACGGTGTACCGGCTCGGGCCGGCGGGGCTTGCGGCTCGCTCTGAAACAGCCACGTCCGCGTCTATTTAACCTCTCCGCAACAACGAGCTCCGGCGGGGAGTTCCCGCCGGAGCATGCCGTCCTGGCTTGCTGTCACGCAGCGATCTTCCGCGCGAACTTGATGTTCTCGGGCTTGCGGCCGGCGACGAAGAGCTCGAAGGCCAGCGCGCCGAGCACCACCAGCGCCGCCAGCATCAGGCCGATTCCGGCCCAGATGGTGTAGGTGCCGAAGGTGTACCAGCCGTAAGCGTTGAGCAGGCTGGAGCGAAGGGTGTCGCCCTGGAACAGGGTCGTGCGCTGCGCGCTCTCGGTGTTGATCCGCTGCTGGAGAGCCGCGTAGCCGGGGTCGTCCTTCGACATCGCCGCCAGCTTGGCGTTGTCGGCTATCAGCTGGGTGCTCACCTGGCTGTAGGTCTCGCCGTTGGCGACACCCTGCAGGTGCTTGGCGATGAAGTCGTTGGCGTACACGCGAGCCTTGTCGCCGTTGTCGACCTGGGTTCCGGCGTAGTCGCGAATTTCGGCTGGGAACTCAGCCGGGTCGAGGGCGCCGCCGGCCTTGATCTGGTCGGTGCCGGGGAAGTAGATCTGCTGGGAAACGAGCTCGTCGTGAATCATGTTCGTCACGAACATGCCCTCGAAAAACGCGAAGCCCGAGGCGGCCGCCAGCACGACCACCAGGACTGTCTGCAGCGTGATGATTCTCCACCGAATCGCCGTATTCACCGTATTCCTCCTGTGACCTCTTTCGAGGTTCTCGTTGATTGAGCTTGTGGACGGCTCTCGAGAGCTAGTCAACGCTTCACGCAAGCGAGTCGCCACGGCCGATCGGCAGGTCTTCAGACCTGCCGTTCGGTGGCGGAAAAAGGACTAACGGCCCCCCATCGTCCCTAGCGGGCGGTCCGCGGGAGAACGATGTCGCCCGGTACGAGGTCGGTCACGTCGACGGCGATCACCGGGCCGCCGCGGAGGACGAGCGTGCGGTGGCGGATGCTGTTGTGCAGCGCCTCGATCACGCGCTCGGAGCGGAACTCGTTGACGACGAATGGCCCCGCGGGTCCTTCCATCGGAGGGCCGGACGGCCCTACAGCGGGACTGGTCGCGCAGGGTGAAATTGGTGTCAACGCTTCAAAAAGGAGACCCGTATGGACGCACCCGCGCACTACTTCGACTGGGGATTCATCCACATGTCGTACCCGAACCTGATCGTCATCGGGCTGATGATCGTGCTGTTCGCGGTGGCCCTGGTCGCCCCCTTCCCGCACGGGAGCGACAGAGATGCCTGACCAGCACCTCCAGAACCCTCCCGCGACCCAGCCGGCGCCTGCCGTCTCGCCCAACAATGGCTCCCACCCGGACAGCTGGACGTTGAAGGCCCGCACGTGGGTCGACCGCGTGCTGCCGATGGACCATCTGCTTCCCGACCGCCAGCCCTACTTCGTCGGTTCGTGGGTATACGTCTTCGGCGTGATCACGATCGCGGCCCTCGTCTGGGTGATCGTGAGCGGCGTCGTCCTTTCCTTCATGGGCCCGCAGTGGTGGCACGACTCGAGTCTCGGCCACTTCTTCAACAGCCTGCACTTCTGGTCGGTGCAGCTCTTCTTCCTGTTCATGGTGCTGCACCTCTGGGGCCAGTACTTCATGGCCGGCTGGCGTGACGGCCGCGCCGCCACCTGGATGATCGGAGTCGTCATCTTCGCGGCCAGCATCATCACCGCGTTCACCGGCTACCTGTCGCAGCAGAACTTCGCCTCGCAGTTCATCGCCGTCAACGCCAAGGACGCGATGAATGCAGGCGGGATCGGCGCCTTCTTCAACGTCCTGAACTTCGGCCAGATGTATGGGCTGCACGTGATGCTGCTGCCCATCACGGTCACATTCCTGGTCGTCGCGCACATCGTCATGGTCCGTTCTCGCGGCGTCGTCAAGCCGATCCGACCGGAAGGAGGATCGGCGAGATGAGGATGTTCACGCAGCGGATGACGCAGGACGAGTACTACCGCGGCGTGCGGATGGTGCCGTACGACCTGCTCAAGGAGCTCGGGCTCGCGCTCGCCGGAGTGGCCGTGCTGGCGGTGATCATGGCCGCCGTCCTGTCCTCGCCCGACGTTCCCCCCGTCACGATCGCCGCCTGGGCCCAGAACGACCCGGTGGATTTCGTGACCACCGCGACGGGCGAGCTCTCGGGCTCGACCATCAGCGCGGGCTACGGCAACCCGTACAACACCAACGGGAGCGGACAGAGCTGGGGCCCGATCGCCCCGGTGCGGTGGTTCGGCACCCGGATTCCCGTCGATTCGGCAGACGCTTTCGTCATCCAGCCGCTCAAGACCGCGAGTGTCGGCGACAACGACCTCGGCACCGCATTGGCCGCCTGGTCTGGCGCTTCGAGCGACCAGCAGGGCAAGTGGCTGAAGGCGTACACGGACGCCCTCGGCAAGGCGACGGTCACCGACCGCAAGGTGACGGTCGCGACCGGTGACTACGGACCGCTGCCGACGATGATGAACAATCTGCTGGGCGTCGCCCAGGCGGGCGGGCTGGACGGCCTGCTGCTGGTGAACGGCCGGTTCTACCAGACCGACTACACCCAGGGCCTGCTCTTCATGGGCGACGGCGGTTACCTGTCCGGGCTGGCGCAGCAGGCGAACCTCACCGGAAGCCAGTGGGGCATGATGAACGAGACCGGCCAGTATCCCGGGCAGACCTGGCTCTGGCTCTACACCATGTGGTACCAGGTGTGGCCCTTCACCAGCCATAACGGCTTCCTTGGGCTGAACGCCGGCAACGCGGACCTCGGGATCGTGATCCTCATGACGGTCCTCACCGTGGCGCTCGCGCTGGTGCCCCTCATGCCGATCCTTCGCGACATCCCACGATGGATTCCGATCCACCGCTTGATCTGGCGCCACTACTACGCGCCCAAGAGGGCGGCGGCAAGAACGTAATTTGCCCCGGGTTCCGGGAATCAGGCGGCTCGCCGTCGGAGTCGGCGGCTCCGAGCACGCGACCTACGCCGCCGCCTACTCTTTTTTCGCCGGCTGCCGCAGGGCCTTGTCCAGCTCGTCGCCCACCTCGCGGAAGGTCTCGCGCAGCGCGGTGCCAAAAGACCGCGCGGCTTGCTTCGTGCGAGTGCGAACCTCGGGGTCGCGGCTGGCCGTGTCCAGGGATGCGAAGAAGGCGTCGGCCGCCTCGCCGAGCTCCTTCAGCGAGCGGTTGATCTCCGCCGAGCTCCTTTCGTCGCCGCGGCTCGCGTAGTGGCGGCGGAGCTCGCCCGCCAGCGATTTCATGTCGGACTGGAACTGGCTCCAGGCCTGGGATGGCTCGTTCGGCGTTGCTCTTTTCCTCCTGGGCTCAGGTTACGTCCGCCACCCGCCGTGACAGCGGCATGCCGGCCTGCGTTCGGGGGGCCGGCCGGCTATCCACACGCCCCCCGCTTGCCTCATTCTTGACGGCGTGAGTGAAGAGCCCCGGACTCGGACCCGGTACCGCTCTCGGGGCGGCGGTTGCGGGTGCGCCGGCTTCTTCTTCGTGCTCATCGTCGGGGTGCTCCTTGCGCTCTTCAACCTCGACGTCAGCATCGGCGTGTCGGTGCGGATCCCGTTGACGAGCAGCAACCTGACGGTCGCGGGCGTCATCGGCGCCAAGAACAGGACCAACGCGACGCTGCCGAGCTACATCGAAGGTCGCCTCGGCGGCAACCAGGATTTCTTCAACAACTCGACGACTATGACCATCGGCCCGGCCGAGGGTGCGGGGATCGTCGTCATCGGCCAGCAGCCGGGCGCGCCCCCGTTCGACCTGCACCTGGTCGCCGGCTAGCAGCTCCGCGAGCCGGCGCCAGGTGTAGAGGACTTCGATCCAGGCGGTGCGCCTGGCCATGCTGGAGCCCCTCCGGCATCGCGACTTCCGCCTGCTCTGGATCGGCCAGACCGTCTCGATGCTCGGCAACGGCCTCTACTCGGTCGCGCTGCCGTTCCAGATCCTCCAGCTCGGCGGCACGCCGCTGCAGCTCGGCACCGGCTTCACGGTCTTCTCCATCGCGCAGCTGCTCACGATCCTGTTCGGCGGCGCGATCGTCGACCGCCTGCCCCGGCGCCGCGTCATCCTCGCCACCGACCTTCTGAGCGCCGTGGTGGTGGGCGTGCTCGCGGCCCTCGGCCTGGCCAGGCACCTGACCATCGTCGACCTCTACGTCGGCTCCGCCTTCTTCGGCGCCGCGTTTTCCTTCTACACGCCGGCGATGAGCGCGATCATGCCCGAGCTCATGCCGAAGGAGGTGCTCGTCCCGGGCAACGCGCTGCGCGGCGTGTCCAACCAGGCCGGCCGCATCCTCGGCCCGCTGTTCGGCGGCCTCGTCGTCACCGCGCTCGGACCGCCCGCGGGATTCGCGATCGACGCCGCCACCTTCGCCTTCAGCTTCGTCGTGTTTCTGTTTGCGCGACCGCCGGCGCACGAGCCTCCCGCGCCCAAACGCCTCCTGGCCGACATCCGGGAAGGGCTGGCCTTTGCCTTCAGTGTGCCCTGGCTCTGGGTCACGATCATCGGTTTCGCGATCACGAACAGCTTCTTCTTCGCGGGCTTCACGGTGGCCCTTCCGCTCCTGATCGTCCATGTGCTCAAGGGTGGAGCGGCGACCTTCGGGCTGGTGGGCTCGGCTGCCGGTGTCGGCGAGCTGTCGGGTGGCCTGATCGTCGGGAACGTGCGCATTCGCCGCCTCGGCGTCGGCGTCTACGTGTTCAGCGGGCTGCTCGGCGTCGGCTTCGCCGGCTACGGCCTCACGGCGCTGCTTCCGGTGGTACTGCTTGCGGCTTTTGGATTCGCCTGCTCGATCGTCATCGCGAACACCCTGTGGGAGTCGGCGCTGCAGAAGCACGTGCCGCGGCAGCTCATGGGCCGCGTGAACAGCGTCGACAACTTCGGCTCCTACCTGATCGCGCCGGTCGCGCCTATCGCCGCCGGCGCCCTGATCGGAAGCACGGGCCCGAGCCCGCTCTTCCTGGTCGGCGGCGCGCTCGCGTTCGCGTACTGGATGTCGGCACTGGCCGTGGTGCGTGCCGCCCGGGAGCTCGAGTGACGCCGCTCAGGCGTCCATGTGCTTCGCGAGCCAGGCGTTGAGCTCGGCGCCGTCGCGCCAGGCCTTCGCCACCTTCTCGCGGGCCTGCGGCGTCGCCACCCATGCCTCGATCGGCCACGTCTTCCAGTAGATGAGCCGCTTGTGCCTCAGCAGCTCGCCCCGCGGGTGGTCCTGCGGGTGTGGCGGCGGCACGCGCTTGAGCTCCTGGCCACCGATCTCGTAGCCCTTCCTGCGCAGGACGGCGACGATCGCGACCAGCTCCCGGCCGCTCCTGTCGCTCGCGACGGCGGCGCGAAAGCGCGCGAGCTGCTCGGGCTCGACCATGTAGCGTCCGCCGGCCGCGGTGAGGCCCTTGGCGTCGAGCGCTACGTACCCGCCCCCGCGCGAGTCGGCGTAGATGTTGGTCTTGTAGGGCGACTTGTCGGCCGAGAACCGGATGTCGCGGTTCGGCCGCGAAAGCTTCGCCTGACCGAACTCCGGCTCGAGATCGGCGAGCAGCGCCAGCATCGGCGCCTTGACCTCCTCCTCGTACTGCTTGCGGTGCGCGTCGAAGTACGCCTTGGAGTTGTTCAGCTGCAGGCCGAGAAAGTAGCCCTGGAAGTCGCCGGTCCAGCCCTTGAACGCGCCCGCCACGACGGCCATTATCCAGCGCTCCCGACAATAGGCGGGTGCCAGACCTCGTCGCCGCCCGCCTGCGCGCGCAGCGCCTGGCGGGCGCCCCGTTTGCGGATGCCGTCGCGGCCGTGCGCTGGTTCGGAG